>NZ_CP104143.1:900833-1201111 GCF_025200715.1 Rhizobium sullae | reverse complement strand
CCTCGTCGGCACTTTGATCGGCACCGAAGGTCGGATGAGGTCCGTCGAATGTCCGCATGCCATCCAGGATGACGGTGATCTCGAACTTGCCCAGCATGAAGCGATGGAAACCGCTGTTGGTGACCTCTGGTCTTGGTGGAGCGGCTGCGAAGGCGGCGCGGGTCATGATTTGAGGCGTTGAAAGCGCCAACGCGGTTACGGCGGCTCCCGCCTTGAACATGGAACGACGATTGAAGAGCATGGCTTTCCTCCTCCGGATGGCTTCCGTCCTTGGTCTTGACCGAAGGACGGAAGCTCGTTAGCGACAGGTCAAGACCGTGTCCGAACCCCCGCCTGCCGGGCCTCATTTCACGCGCTGGAATTCGATCCTGATTCTGGTCCCGTCCGGTCGCCGGAAATTTTCGGTCATACGGTCGCCATCGACGACGAGCGTGAGATCATCACGTGTTCGCACGCTGCCGATCCAGTTCGGGAATGTCGATCCCTCGACACGGTTTCCGCTGAATTCGCCCTTCTCATCAACGGTGTAGGTTCCGAAAAACCCGATGCTGCGCGCCATGGCCGTGCGATTTTCATCGTCCGTTCCCTCACCACGAACATTGGAAGCAAACGGCGGGATCTCGGCGTCGGTCAGAACCTCCACGAAGTGCATGTCGGGCGTGAAGACGAGAAGACCGTTAGGCTTCTCTCCATAGGCGGCGATATTTTTCCCGCCGGGGTCGATCGTCGCCGACATCATGCGCCAGGTGCCTACGATCTGGTTTTCTGTGGCGGTCTGCGCGAAGGCAGACGACGAAATGCTGACGGCGAGCGCCAAAATGGCTGGTCGGATGGACATGGTGTTTCCTTTCCTGTTCATGAGGTCTGTGTTTCCAGGCGCTTGTCGCGGTTCACAGGTCCTGCCGATCGGCGGAATTCGCCACTTCCCGCTGCGCCTCGATAGCGGACAGGCGTGCCGAGAGCGCCTGTGAGATAGAGGAATAGGCCGTGCTGCCCAATGCCAGCCGCAATGGCGGCGTTGCGCTCTCGGCCGCCGATAGGATTGCGGCGGCGGTGCGCGCGGCATCTCCCTTGATTTCGAAGCTTCCATCGCCGATCGCGCGGCGAACAGCGCCGGCGGGGGTGTCCTCATAGGCGCCCATGGGTTCTGCACGGACGAGATTGGCTCCAAAATTCGTGCCGGTCGGCCCCGGTTCGGCGATGATGAAGTCGACACCGAAAGGCGCCACTTCGTGTGCGACGGATTCGACGAAGCCCTCGATGCCCCACTTGGTGGCATGATAGAGGCTGAAGCCCGGATAGGCGATCTGCCCCCCTTCGGACGAGACCTGGACGATCCGCCCCTCGCCTTGTTTTCGCAAAAGGGGCAATGCGGCACGGATCAGATGAATGGATCCCGTCAGGTTGGTGGCAATTTGCCGGTCGATCTCTTCATCAGTGAGCTCTTCCGCAGCACCGAACAGGCCGTAGCCTGCATTGCTGACGACGACGTCTATCCGACCGTGACGCTTGAAGGCGCCTTCGACAGCCGACCTAATGCTCTTGGGCTGGACCAGATCGAGCGCAACGATGTCCAAACGCTCGCCGTAAGTCTGCCGGACTCGCGTCAGTGACCCTGGCTGGCGAACGGTCGCGACGACCGTATGTCCCTGTGCAAGCAGTTGCTGCGTCATCTCCAAGCCGAGTCCCGAAGAAGCGCCGGTGATGAACCATGTCTTTGGCATGTGATCTCCTCATCTGTTCATCTCCGAATGTAGACCTGGAGGATTGGTGATATAAGATTGGCAATATGAGATGAGATGGTGAGGATAAATCACGAATGGTGCGCCCCAGCCTGAACGATCTTGCCGCCTTCGCGGCGGTGGCCAGCCACCGGAGCTTCCGCAGAGCGGCCGACGTCATGGGCGTTTCGCGCTCCGCACTCAGCCACTCGATCATCGGGCTCGAAGGAAAATTGGGCGTCCGGCTCTTCAACCGGACGACACGCAGCGTGTCGCTAACCCAGGCCGGTGCGCGCCTGGTCGCGCGGCTCGATCCGGTTCTTCAGGATCTCGACCAGGCGCTCGATACCCTCTCGGAAGAACGCGGCACCCCCAGCGGCACACTGCGGATAAATGCGAACAAAAGCGGCGCCCGTATCCTGCTCCAAACCGTAGTGCCGCGTTTTCTCGATCTTTATCCCGATGTCGAGCTTGATCTGGTTTCGGAAGGCCGGCTTGTCGATATCGTGGAAGAGGTTTCGATGCGGGCGTCCGACTGTTCGAGGCGGTGCCCCGAGACATGATCGCAGTGAAGTTCGGCGGCGACGTGCGTTTCCTTGCCGTGACAGCGCCGTCCTACCTCGACGGCAAAGCAAGACCGAACACACCAGACGACCTGAATGCGCATTGCTGCATCCGCCAACGTCTACCGAGCGGAAAGCGCTATCGCTGGGAATTTTCCAAACGCGGCGCCGAAGTCGTGATCGACGTGCCGGGCAATCTCACTCTCGATGACAATGATCTTCTCGTGCAGGCGGCGGCGGATGGGCGCGGTATCGCCTATGTGCCCGAATATTTCGCCCGGCCGTTTCTGGCGTCGGGCCAGTTGGTGACGGTACTTGATGAATGGTGTCCGCCGACACCGGGGCTGGCGCTCTACTACCCGCGCAGCCGGCACGTGCCGTCCCCGTTACGGGCCTTCATCGATCTCCTGCGAGAGGTGGACAAGGCACGATGACGGGCGGTGGGGGAATGGCCTCCGCCCTGTCAGATGGCTCGAGGAAGACCTGCGGCACCCATTGCTTCGAACAGTTTCCGCATCGCGGAGGTTTACCCAATGACTCAAGGCGTCGCTGGTTTGCGGCGCAAGATCATGCCCCCATGGTGCAATGTGTCGGCATCGACGAAATCGCCGTTGGCGGTGAAACCCGTGTCGTCCCAGTACTCGATATGCGTGCCCTCGACTTCGTATCGGCCTTCATAGGCTCGCTCGCGCTGGCCACGGGCTTCGACATAGCGTCCGTTCGGCAGAAGTTCGTGACGAACGCGGTTGTCGTCGGTGACCCACATGCCGACGTAGGGATGGTTCGGCTGCAAATTTGTCTCGCGTGCTTCTACGGATTGAATTGAAAGGGTGGCGGCCACGAGTGCTGCAAATGCCGGTCGCATGGTTTGGCTCCATTAAACGATGAAACTGTCGGTCTGGAGAGGTCGCGCATGGATGCGCGGTGGCGGCTCGGCAGACGTGCCTGCCTGCCGAAGCCGGGCGCCCGTCATTGGGTACGCGGGGCGTTGTTGTCGACCACCTGCTGATAGGCAACGAGGTCCAGGAAGGCTTCCGCATTGACGACGAGGCCATCCTTCATCTTCAATATCCAGACGAACTGGTTGCTATACGGCGCGCCCGACGTCGTGGTCGCCGTTCCGTCAAAGCGGATGATGATCGTGTCACCGTCGGCGAAGATGTTATGCACCTCCGGCACGATCGGCGTCGCGAGGCGGCTGGTCAAGGGGCGCGATGCCTGTTCGACAAAGTCCTGCTGGTTGCGATAGGTGCCGGCAACCGGCCCGGAGCCATGGATCATCCAGACGACATCGGGAGCGAGAAGTTCCGCGAAGACGTAGGTACCCCCACGCCATTTTTCGAAGGCGGCTTCGACGATTGCCTTGTTCCGTTGCTCGATCGCGGCGCTGTCCGTAGCCTGCACCTGCGTTGCCGCGGTGTTGGCGATGGCTGCGCCCGGCAGGGCGAGCGACAGCAATCCCAATGCGATCAGAGCTGTTCGGCTCGGGCGGGCGGTCCGGCGGTCTCTCAAAAGATTGGTCATGGTATCGGTCCTTTCCAGTTGCTGAGGGTTGATGAAACCTGTCGACCGACCGTGGAGCTGAGCGCATCGTCGACAGGCCTCACGTCGTCTCCGCGGTCAGTCGCGGCGTTCGACCGCGGCACCACCGAAGATCAGTTGTTGGACAAGGGGGCGCTGCGTGAAGCGGGCGGGAAAGACGGGACTCGGTGCGCTGATCCGGTCCAGTCGTTCCAGCTGTTCCGGTGCAAGGACCAGATCCAGAGCTCCGAGATTGTCCTCGGCCTGGGCGAGCGTGCGGGCGCCGATGATGGGGGAGACGACGGTCGGATTGGCCAGCGTCCAGGCAAGCGCTACCCGCGATGGTGTAGAGTCGACCTCTTCGGCGACGGCTCGAACCTCGTCCGCAATCTCGATCGCACGCTCGTTCAGATGTCCGGACGAAGCTATGACACCCTTTCGGCTGGCAGACACCGTCGCCTCCTGCGAATCCTCGACGTCGGCAAGGGAATATTTGCCCGTGAGGACGCCACCGCCGAGCGGCGACCACGGAAGCACGCCGAGGCCCAAAGCCTCAGCCGCCGGCAGAAGCTCGTGCTCGACGGTCCGCTCCACGAGGCTGTATTCGATCTGCAGCGCCACGAAAGGAGACCAGCCGCGCATGTCGGCGAGCGTCTGCATCTGTGCAACGCGCCATGCAGGCGTGTTGCAGATGCCGAGATAGAGGACTTTCCCGGTGCGAACGAGGTCGTCTAGTGCTCGCATGATCTCGTCCGGCCGGGTCGTCATGTCCCATGCATGCAGATAAAGGAGGTCGATGCGGTCCGTGCCGAGCTGCGTCAGGCTCTGCTCGACGGACCGCACCATGTTCAGGCGGTGGTTGCCTCCGGAGTTCGGGTCGCCCAGTTCGCGTGCCATCGTAAATTTCGTCGCAAGGACGATCCGCTCGCGCTTGTCGCCGATGAAGGTCCCAAGCAGGCGCTCGGCGCGGCCGTCGGTGTAATTGACCGACGTGTCCACGAAGTTGCCGCCACGGTCGACATAGAGATCGAAGATACGGCGGGCCTCGTCACCGTCCGCCCCCCATCCCCAGTCGGAACCGAAGGTCATCGTTCCGAGGCTCAACGGCGAAACTCGCAAGCTCGACCGTCCAAGAAGTTTGTAGTGATCAAGCGTCATTCGGCTGTCTCCTAGCTGTGAGATCCATGGTAGACGCGTCGATGGGAGCGAACAATTTGCCCAATGATGACTACTGTGGTAACTGCTTCTAACCAATGGAAATCGATCTGAATGGCCTTTCTGTTTTCCTGGCCGTCGCCGAAGCGCGGAGTTTTCGCGTGGCCGCGGAGAATTTGGGCGTTACGAGGCCAGCCGTTAGCCAGACCATCCGACGCCTCGAGGATAGGCTGGGTGTCGCGCTCGTCCAGCGCACGACGCGCAGTGTCAGTCTCACAGAGGCCGGCGAACAACTGTATAAGCGGGTGGCGCCGGCTATTTCCGAAGTCGGACTGGCGCTCGACGCGACGGCGGACCGCGACAACGCACCGAGCGGGTTTTTGAGGCTGGCGGTGTCATCCATCGCCGAGCAGTTCATCTCAGGGCCGCTTCTTGCGCGTTTCGCGGACGCATTTCCTGCCATTCAGATTGACGTGACCGTCACGGACGACGAGTTTGACATTGTCGCGCAAGGCTATGATGCGGGGGTACGACTGGGCGAAGTCATCGATCAGGACATGATCGCCGTTCCGGTGTCGGGCGAGCAGCGCCAGGGCGCCTTTGCTGCGCCGTCCTACATCGAACGTTTCGGCAAGCCTGGACATCCTTCGGAACTCTCAACGCATCGTTGTATCGGCTGGCGTCCAGCGCCACACAGCGCACCCTATCGTTGGGAATTCGGTCAGCATGGACGGGAGTTCGACGTGGCTGTCGACCCGCAGATTACCACCAACGACATGTGGCTGATGATCCGCACAGCCTGTGCCGGCGGCGGCATCACCTTCGGAATGGAGGACACCTTCAAACCTTATGTCGAATCCGGTCAACTGGTCCCTCTCCTTCAGGACTATTGCCCTCCGTTTGCCGGCTTCTTTCTTTACTATCCCAGCCGGCGCAATCTTCCTCCCAAGCTTCGGGCACTCATCGACCATATAAAGCGGTGGCGATAGCGACCACCCGCAACATCGCTGCCGTGACAGGTGCTACCGGGCGGCCACGTCAACGCTGACGCCCTGAGGACCACGATTATCCGTAAGGCCCTGAACCGATCGCGGCGAGCCTTGACATTCGTTCGTACGGCAGCGGACGAATTACCTGCAGCCCGGGTTTTCGCCTCAGCATAACGACCGTCTACCAGGCTTGGCAGGAGGGGCTTTCTTAGGAACTCGGGGCCCGATCTGGTTTTTTCGACCCATAAGCGTTTGTTGCTTACTCGGTGCGCATGACTACTTGGTTTTTTGAGTAGCGCTCTTGAAGAGAGCAGAACCTCAGACGAGGTCATTCACGTCCAGCATTGCAGTTGAAGGGAACCGAACCGACGGCTCGTTATTTGAAATTGCGCGTTTCAAATGACCTAACCTTTGCAGCAACCCAAACCGATAGCGCGGTCAGCAGGAACTAATGGTACGCCGCGCGAGTATTCCTCCATCCGCGGGCAAATGCCGCATACCATCGCGATCAAGCGCCCTTCTTACAATGGCCACTCGTAGAGGATCGTAGTTTTAGCGGTCCCGTCGGGGAAAAGCGTGGTTGCGGGGGCCGGATTTGAACCTGCGGCCGCAACGAAAGCTGTTGAGTTAAAAAGGTGGCGAAAGAGATAGCTAAAGGCTCAACCGTGGCCGCATTTTCGATCAAATCGGAGAAGGCATAGGAGGCGTGAACACCAGTGGTCTTCGATTTCCATCTCCTAATCCCCTGCCCCAGACTCGACCTTGAACCTCCAAGTATTGCCTTTTTACGACCTTTAAGCCCAGAGATGCTCCGGCGTGCACCATGATGATCCATCGTGTCCAAGAGTGACTGAACGTGATCCATAATCATCGTTCCACCGCGGTCATGCGCCGGGTTGGCCTGCATCACGATCCGCACCGCGATTTCGACCATCCCCGCGTTCCCGACACGCATCCGCATCTGAAACGCCACGTGCTCTATGCGATCAGCCGTCAGCAATGGGAACGAGGGATCGGCTGACGCCGTATGCTCATGCGCGGCAGAGATAGGAGAGTGTTGTGCTGTCTGGATGTGCGGCACTCCAGCCCGAACTGGTCGTGGGAAGCGCCATCGCGACGCAACTTCTTCAATTCGCTCCGTTTGCCTATTCCGGGTGATGAGCCACCGCTATATGCCGAAGCCGCTGATCACTCAGCAGGATGCGGTGTTTGCGGATGGTGGCCGGGCGAAGAGGGTGGACGCCTCCACCAGCCGGCCGAACGATTCACCAGCCGGAAATAGAGGCCGTAGGGCATCAGCCGGAGAAGTTTCAGCATATAGGTGAAGCGTTTCGGAAAGCTGACTTCGAAGCGGCTGGATTTGAGGCCTGCCGCGATTTGTCCGGCGGCTTCCTCTGGCGAAACGAGCGGCGGCATGGGGAGGCTGTTTTCGCGCGCCGCCGGCAGATCGGCGAAGCCGGGGCAAATGATCTGGATGCGGATGCCCATCTTGTCGAGATCGAATTTCAGGCTTTCGGCCATGTTGATCAGCGCCGCCTCGGTGGCGCCATAGGCTGCGCTCGTCGGAAGCCCGCCATAGCCGGCGGCGGAAGAGACGATGGCGATCTGCCCCTGCCCCTTGGCTTTCATGTGCCGGATGGCAGGCAGCAGGCAATTGACGACGCCGGAAAGATTGACGGCGAAGCTCTTCTCGAAATCCGCGCGGTTCAATTCCTCGGCATGCACAGGCTGGTAAATGCCGGTATTGAAGACGGCCAAGGCGAGCGCGCCGTGCTCGTATTCGATCGAGGCAAGCACATGCTCCATATCCTCCGGATCGGTGACGTCGCCGTCGAGAACGACGATGCTGCCGCAAAGACCGCGTGCTTCGGCCTGCAGTTCGGCCAGTTCTTCATGATTGCGCGCAGTGACGGCGACTTTATATCCCTCGCCTGCCAATTTCAGCGCCAACGCCCGCCCGATGCCTGAATTCGCGCCGGAAATCCAGGCGATGCCATGTTCGGGACGGGCGACGAATTCACGCATGATAGACTTCCTCCAGACTGCCGATTCAGCACGAAACCAAGTCCGGAAGTTCCTCGCTGCCTCCCGGATTCATGCCTCTATCATGCTATTGTGGCTCATTTCAGCCGATCCGGCCGTCGATGGTCCGGCAGAACGGGTTGATGTGCTTGATCAGCTTCTGGGACTGCCGAGGGGGCAGTCCGGAGGCAAATTGCAAGTCACGCGGGATTTTTGAAAGCAGAAGTCTAATTTTATCGTGGCAGGCGGGGTCCTGGAATAGCATTTCTTGCCAACCCAGCCTTGTGAAGGGAAAAGACCGTTCCTAAACTACCACTTCCACAGAGGCAGATTCCATGACCTTCCACCCATCCGTCATCGAGGCGATCGGCAACACTCCGCTCATCAAGCTCAAGGGCGCATCCGAAGCGACCGGCTGCACCATCCTCGGCAAGGCGGAGTTCCTGAACCCCGGCCAGTCGGTGAAGGACCGCGCCGCGCTCTACATCATCCGCGATGCTGAGAAAAAAGGGCTGCTGAAGCCCGGCGGCGTGATCGTCGAAGGCACCGCTGGCAATACCGGCATCGGGCTGGCGGTCGTCGCCAACGCGCTCGGCTACCGCACGGTGATCGTCATCCCGGAAACGCAGAGCCAGGAGAAGAAGGATGCGCTGAAGCTGCTCGGCGCCGAGCTCGTCGAAGTACCTGCCGTGCCTTACAAGAACCCCAACAACTACGTGAAGGTTTCCGGCCGCCTGGCTGAGCAACTGGCGAAAACCGATCCGAACGGCGCCATCTGGGCGAACCAGTTCGACAATGTCGCCAACCGCCAGGCACATATCGAAACCACCGCCGCCGAAATCTGGAGGGATACCAACGGCAAGGTCGACGGCTTCGTCAGCGCCGTCGGCTCGGGCGGTACGCTTGCGGGCGTCGCAGCCGGTCTCAAGGCGTTCCGCAAGGACGTCAAGATCGCCATCGCCGATCCTGAAGGGGCAGCGCTTTACGAGTTCTACAAGAACGGCGAATTGAAGTCCTCCGGTTCCTCGATCACCGAGGGTATCGGCCAGGGCCGTATCACCGCCAATCTCGAAGGCTTCACGCCGGATTTCGCTTATCAGATTCCCGACGCCGAAGCGCTGCCTTACGTCTTCGATCTCGTCGAACACGAGGGCCTCTGCCTCGGCGGCTCGACGGGAATCAATATTGCCGGTGCGGTACGCCTCGCCAAGGATCTCGGCCCGGGCCATACCATCGTGACGATCCTCTGCGATTATGGCAACCGCTACCAATCGAAACTTTTCAACCCCGATTTTCTGACGTCGAAGGGGCTGCCCGTTCCGGCATGGCTGACTGCGTCGCAGGACATAAAGATACCTTACGAACCAGCAGCGTGAGACCCATGCCAGTCAATCCCCTCTATCGTGACGATTTCTATCTTTCGACATGTGAGGCGGTGGTCACCGCCATTCACGAAGACGGGGGAATCGAGCTGGATCAGACCTGCTTTTATGCAGCCTCCGGCGGCCAGCCGGGCGATACCGGCTTTCTCGAACGCGCCGACGGCTCGAAGATCGAACTCGGCCCGACGAAACACGGGGCGACCAAGGATATCGTCATCCACACCCCGCCTGCGGGCCAGCCGCAGCCGGTCGTCGGCGAAAAGCTGGTGCTGCACGTCGACTGGCCGCGCCGCTACCGGCTGATGCGCATGCACACGGCCTGTCACCTGCTGTCCGTGGTCTGCTCCTATCCGATCACCGGCGCTGCGGTCGGCGAGGACGAGAGCCGCGTCGACTTCGACATGAGCGAAACGATCGACAAGGATGAGGTGACGGCGAAGATGATGGAGCTCGTCGCCCAAAACCACCCTGTCTATGTCCAGTGGATCACCGACGAGGAATTGGCTGCAAACCCCGGCATCGTGAAATCGAAGAACGTGCGCCCGCCGATCGGGCTTGGCCGGGTCAGCCTAGTCTGCATCGGCGAAAACTCGGCGATTGACAGCCAGCCCTGCGGCGGCACACATGTCTCCGAAACACAGGAAGTCGGCCAGATCCACATCGCCAAGATCGAGAAGAAGGGCAGGGAGAACCGGCGCTTCCGCATCCGCTTCGGCGTGCCTGGCAGCGAAGCCTAGAACCAGTCAGGGAGAGATCAGTATGAGCGAAGAGAAGAGCCGTTTCGTCGTCTCGGCCGATTGGCTGCAGGGTGAGCTCGGAAAGCCGGACCTGCGCGTGCTGGACGCCTCCTTCTACCTCCCAGCGCAGAACCGCGACGCGGACGCCGAATATTCAAGCGGTCATATTCCGAGCGCGATCCGCTTCGATCAGGACAAGATCGCGGACCATTCCACCGGTCTGCCGCATACCATCCCCTCGCCGGATTATTTCGCGGAAGAAGTAGGCAAACTCGGCATCAGCGAGACGGACCGCATCGTCGTCTACGACGGCATCGGCATGTTCGCCTCCCCGCGCGTCTGGTGGCTCTTCCGGGTGATGGGAGCGAAAAACGTCTTCGTTCTCGACGGCGGCCTCGATGGCTGGAAGGCGGAGGGTCGCCCGCTCGAAACGGATGTCCCGGCCTACAAACCGGCGACCTTCAAGACGAGCTATGACGCAAGCCGCGTCGTCACCCTGGAAACGATGCGCGACATCGTTTCCAGCAGCGCCCTGCAGATCGCCGATGCCCGCAGCGCCGGACGCTTCGCCGCCACCGAACCGGAACCGCGCGCCGGGATGCGCTCCGGGCATATGCCAGGCGCCCGCAACCTGCCGTCCGGCGTTTTTGCCAATCAGGGCCGTTTCAAATCACTGCCCGAATTGAAGCAAACGATCGAAGATGCTGGAATCGATCTTTCGAAACCGGTCGTCACCTCCTGCGGTTCGGGGATTACGGCCGCGATCATCACGCTGGCGCTCGAATCGATCGGCCATACCGACAACAAGCTCTATGACGGCTCGTGGAGCGAATGGGGCAGCCGCGACGACACGCCGGTGGTGACCGGTCCTCCCGACCCGATCAAGGCCTGAGACGCGCCATGGCGAAGTCCCCCTCCTCGCTCACGGCCCATATCACCCGACTGGAAATGACTTCGCCGCCGAAGGCAAGCCTACCGGTGCCGGTCAACATTCAGACGGCGATCATGCGCGCGCCCGGCATTCCGCTGCCCTTCTACCGCTACCTCTACCGGCAGGTCGGCGCCCGCTGGCAGTGGGTCGACCGGCTGCGGATGAGCGACGAGGCGCTGGCGGAAACCCTGCACGACAAGCGTAACAATATCAGCGTGCTCTACGTCAACGGCGCCCCTGCCGGCTTCTACGAGTATTTCTGCGAGGACGAGGACACGATCGAGCTCTGCCATTTCGGCCTGATCGAGCACGCGCTCGGCCTCGGCATCGGCAAGTGGTTCCTGCTGCAGGCGCTTTACGCGATCTGGACACTGAACCCGACACGCGTCACGACGACCACCAACAATCTCGACCATCCGCGCGCCCTGCAGCTCTACCAGATGTTCGGTTTCTCGCCGGTTTCGACCGGCACCGGTATCGTACGGCCGCTGAGCGATAAGGAACTACTGGAGATTGCCAGGAAGAGCTGACGGTGCACTCTACGATCACCGCGATATGCCCGTAATCTGGTGTCGCTGCCCTTCAAGTGGCCAAAGAAAATGCCAAGGAGCTGTTCCGTGAAGTCCTCCCCGACAGCTGTGTCTGCGATCGAACGCCCGCGTGGCAGTCCCGGTGAAGTCTTCTGGGTCTTCCTGAAACTCGGCTTGACCTCCTTTGGCGGCCCCATTGCTCATCTCGGCTACTTCCGCGACGAGCTGGTGGTGCGGCGCAGGTGGACCGACGAGGCCGGCTATGCCGATCTCGTTGCACTTTGCCAGTTCCTACCGGGACCGGCGTCAAGCCAAGTCGGCTTCTCGCTCGGCATCCTGCGCGGCAACAGTCTGCTTGGCGGGCTTGCGGCATGGTTCGCCTTCACCATGCCGTCGGCGATCATCCTCCTGGCTTTCGCGCTCGGTGCCGCCGTTTTCACCGGACCCGACGCGGAGGGATTCCTCCACGGCTTGAAGCTCGTGGCCGTTGCTGTGGTGGCCCAAGCGATCTGGGGCATGACGAAGAGCCTCACGCCAGACCGCGAACGTGGCGGCATTGCGCTGGCAGCCGTTGCCATCGTTGCCTTCATCGGGGGATCGTTCGGCCAGATTGGCGCAATCGCGCTGGGTGCCGTCGCCGGGCTTTGGTTCTGCCGCGCGGAAGTACCCGCGTTGACCGGTCATCTCGGCTTTCCCGTCTCGCGCCGGGGTGGAGCGATCGCACTCGTCTTGTTCGCAGCCTTCTTCCTGATCCCGCCGCTGGTTGCGGGCGCAACGGGCCATCAGGCGGTCGCGCTGTTCGATGCCTTCTACCGCTCGGGTGCGCTGGTCTTCGGCGGCGGGCATGTCGTGCTGCCGCTGCTGCAGACAGAAGTGGTGACACCCGGCTGGGTGACGAACGAAGCCTTCCTCGCCGGCTATGGTTTGGCGCAGGCGGTGCCCGGGCCGCTCTTTACCTTTGCGGCCTATCTCGGCGCGGTCATAGGACCAGCGCCCCATGGATTTGCCGGAGCGGCCATCGCGCTTGTCGCCGTGTTCCTGCCGGGACTGCTACTGGTCTATGGCATGCTGCCTTTCTGGGATGCACTGCGGCTGCGGCCGGCCGCACAGGCCGCCATGCGCGGTGCGAACGCCGCCGTCGTCGGGATCCTCGGTGCCGCACTCTATAGCCCGGTCTGGACGAGCGCCGTGCTCTCGACCGTGGATTTCGCGCTGGCGCTCACAGGATTCCTCCTGCTTACGGTCTGGAAGACGCCGCCCTGGATCGTGGTATTATTGTTGGCAGCGAGTGGTACGCTTCTCCATCTGATTTGAGATCTCCGGCCCAGACGAGAATTTTCGCGTTGACTCGGGATTGAAGCAATGAGGAGTACAACGGAGGAAAACGATCATGCCAGGCATCAGCGTGCGCTACATCGTCGATGACGTCGATGCGGCAGTGGAATTCTACACACAGCGTCTCGGCTTTTCCGTCGCGTTTCGTCCCGCGCCGGGCTTTGCCATCCTGACCAGGGACGGTTTCCGTCTTCTCGTCAGCGGAATGACGGGACCGGGCGGGGCGCCTCAGGCGATGCCGGACGGGCGCAAGCCGGAACCGGGCGGATGGAACCGCATTCAAATCGAAGTCGCGGATCTGGAGACGGAGGTCGCGGCGCTGCGCCAAGCCGGCGCGCGCTTCCGGAACGAAATCGTGCAGGGAATGGGTGGCAAGCAGATTCTTCTCGAGGATCCCGCAGGAAACCCGATCGAACTGTTCGAAGCGCCGAAAAAATGAGCTTCGTGAATTTGCGCAGCCGGCATTGAAACAATGGCGCAGGAATCGGGTGGTTAAAGCGGCTTTGAAGGCGCATTTCATGGCAATTGCGAAGGAGATTTGCCATGTCAGCCATCCGTTTTTCCGCCATGCCGTCCGCCGATGCCGAGCACCTCTGGAACGGCGGCCGTGATGCCTATGACAACCTGCCGGAGACCATGGTCTCCGATGGGCCGGGTCATCCCTGCCGCCATTGCCTGAAGAATATCGATGCCGGCGACGAGCTTCTCGTTTTCGCCTACCGCCCGTTTCCGGAATTGCAGCCCTATGCCGAGACCGGCCCGATCTTCCTGCACAAGAATCGCTGCGAACGTTATGCGGCGGCGGAAGTGCTGCCGCCCGTGCTGACGACGAGCCGCGATTTCATCGTGCGCGGCTATGGCGAGAACAACCGCATCGTCTACGGCACCGGCGCCGTCACCGCGATCGCCGACATTCCGGGCTATGCCGAAGAGCTGCTGAAGCGTCGGGAAATCGCCTATGTGCATGTCCGCTCGGCGCGCAACAATTGCTTCCAGTGCCGGATCGACAAGCAAAAGGCGCCGGCCTTCAGCGAGACCGGCGCCTTCATCTAACGCAACGTGATGGGATTTACGCTACGTTCAATACGCTTTCCGCCGCGTGGGCTTCGTAGCCAAGCGCATCGGCAACCGGTTTGTTGGTGATGCGGCCCCTGTGGACGTTCAGGCCGTTGCGTAGATGCTTGTCCTCTGCGATGGCGCGCAGGCCGCGGTCGGCGAGGGCCAGACCGTGGACGAGCGTCGCATTGTTCAGCGCATGTGCGGACGTGACGGGAACCGCGCCTGGCATATTGGCGACACAGTAGTGCACCACGCCGTCGACCTCGTATGTCGGCTCGGAATGCGTCGTCGCATGCGAGGTCTCGAAGCAGCCGCCCTGATCGATCGCGACATCAACGATCACCGAGCCCTTCTTCATGCCCGAAAGCATCTCGCGGGTAACGAGCTTCGGCGCGGCAGCGCCGGGGATCAGCACAGCGCCGATGACGAGGTCGGCGGAGAAGACCTCCTCCTCCAGCGCCTGGATGCTGGAATAGCGCGTGTGGATGCGGCCGCCGAAAATGTCGTCGAGCTGGCGAAGGCGCGGCAGCGACTTGTCAAGGATGCTGACGTCGGCGCCGAGGCCGGCTGCCATCTTGGCTGCATGCAGGCCGACGACGCCGCCGCCGATGATTGCGACCTTGGCCGGCAGCACGCCGGGCACGCCGCCAAGGAGAATGCCGAGACCGCCGTTGGCCTTCTGCAGCGCCGTGGCGCCTGCCTGGATCGACAGGCGTCCGGCGACTTCCGACATTGGCGCGAGCAGCGGCAGGCCACCACGCTCGTCGGTAACGGTTTCGTAGGCGATCGCGGTGACGCCGGACGCGAGCAGCCCCTTGGTCTGCTCCGGATCGGGTGCCAGGTGCAGGTAAGTATAGAGAAGCTGGCCGTCGCGAAGCTGCGCCCATTCGGAGGGCTGCGGCTCCTTGACCTTCACGACCATGTCGCACTTCTCAAAGATGTCTTTTGCCGAGGCCGCGATCTTCGCGCCGGCGGCGGCATAGGCGGCATCATCGGCACCAATGCCGGCGCCTGCCTTTGTCTCGACCCAGACGTCATGGCCATGGGCAACATATTCACGAACCGAGGCGGGCGTCAGGCCGACACGATACTCATGATTCTTGATTTCCTTCGGGCAACCGACACGCATTTAGCGTTCCTCTCATTTTATGTCCGCTTATGCGGCGCGCTATCGACGATCCAAATCCAAACACCGGGCGCGCGAAATGTCCTTGCAAAGACCATTTGCGCGAATGCTATTTTTCGAAGATTATTGCGCAAACCCCGCTGTTTTCGAAGGTTATTCGAATGTCGGAACTTGATACCATCGATCGTGCGATTCTGAGGGCGCTTCAAGCGAACGCCCGCATCACCAATGCCGACCTCGCCAACAAGGTCGGCCTTTCCGCCTCGGCCTGCTCGAGACGGCTCGACATTCTCGAGAAGAGCGGCGTCATCGGGGGCTACCACGCACGTCTTTCGCACAAGGCGCTGGACTACAAGATGATCGCCATCGTGCACATCTCGCTCTCCGGCCAGTTTGCGAAGACCCTTGCGGAATTCGAGGCCGCGGTGAAGCGCTGCCCGAACGTGCTCGTCTGCTACCTGATGTCAGGTGAATACGACTATATTCTGCGCGTCGCCGCCCGCGACCTGGAAGACTATGAGCGCATACACCGCGACTGGCTTTCCGCCCTGCCCCATGTCGTCAAGATCAACTCCAGCTTCGCGCTGCGGGAAATCATCGACAGGCCGAATGTCGGCCTTTGAGGCCTTGCAAAGCGGTAAGAATCCTGACCTGCTTCCGTCGTATGCGGGCCTCTCCCGCCTTATGGCAAGACATGAATTCCAAGACGCAAGGCTATATCTTCGTCCTCCTGGCGATCACCATCTTTTCCGTGCAAGATGGGATCTCGAAGCATCTGGCGAGCATCTACCCGCCGGTTTTTGTGACGATGATCCGCTACTGGGCCTTTGCGCTTTTCACGATCCTTCTCGCGTCGAGAATGCGCGGCGGCCTGAGGGAGACCGCGCACACGAAGCGGCCTCTGCTTCAGGTCCTGCGTGGCGTTCTACTTGCCGCGCAGGTCGTGTTGGCGATCACTTGTTTCGCGATCATCGGTCTTGCGCACACCCAGGCGATCTTTGCCGGCACGCCGATCCTGATCGCCCTGCTTTCGATGCCGCTGCTCGGCGAGCGCGTCGGATGGCGCCGCTGGACGGCAATCTGCGCGGGGCTCGCCGGCGTTCTTCTAATTCTGAAGCCCGAAAGCGGTTTCATTGATCCGAAGCTGCTGCTTGCGGTCTTGGGCTGCTTCCTTTTCGCCTTCTACGTCATCGCCACCCGCCTCGTCAGCCGCGATGATTCTTCGATGACGAGTTTCTTCTATACCGGGGTTGCGGGCGGCGTAACGATAACGCTCATCGGTCCTTTCTACTGGACCTCGATGTCGGCCGGCGACTGGGGCTGGATGGCGCTTCTCTGCCTGACCGGTATCTCCAGCCATTACTTCCTGATCCGCGCCTACGACATGCTCGATGCCGCAGCCGTTCAGCCGCTCACTTATCTGCAGCTTGTCTACGCCTCGATTATCGGCGTCGTCATCTTTGGCGAAGCCCTAAGCCTCAACACGATCGCCGGCTCGGTGATCGTTGTGGCTGCCGGCATTTTCACCATCTGGCGTGAGCATGTGGTGGCGCGCAGCAGCGCTGTCCGAAAATAGGGTCATACTCGTAATTTAGCATCTACTGTAAAAGGATTTTCAACCTTTTCGCGATAGTGAATGCTACGTATTCTTTTGAGGGCAGGAAATGCGCAATCTGAATATCATTACCCGCAAGGCCGAACGCAAGTATTGCCGCATTTTCGGCAAGGTCCGCTATCTCAATAACGAAGTAGACGTCCGCATCCTCGATCTCTCGATAACGGGCGTTGCGCTGGAAATTCGAACGCCGCTGCATGCGGCATCAGGCAGCCGCGTTCAGATCGTCGCCGAAGACCTTGGAACGCTCTATGGTATAATCCGGTGGAGCCATAACGGACGCCTTGGCATCGAGTTCGATCCGAACTCGAACTCCAGGGCACAGGTTGCCTCCTATTTCCGATTCTTCCACAAGGAAGTCCGGCCGGTGTTGAAGCGATAACATTCAACACCAGCCTGTCATTTTCCCGATGCACTCCCGTGCAAATCACTCTAGGCTCGCCGCTGCGTTGAGCCATGCGTGATTTGTGAAGGAATGTTCGATGTCTTCCATCCTTAATTTGCACCCGATTACCCGCCGGTCGCTGCTCGGCGGACTTGCCGCGACTTCGGCGCTCGTTCTGCTTCACCCGTTCGCGGCGCGGGCGGCCGCCAACCAGGCGCATCTGCGCCTCATGGAAACCACCGATATCCACGTCAACGTCTTCCCCTACGACTATTATGCCGACAAGCCGAACGATACGATGGGTCTGGCCCGTACCGCGACGATCATCGACAACATCCGCGCCGAAGCGGCAAACGCACTGCTGATCGACAACGGCGACCTGCTGCAGGGCAATCCGATGGGCGATTACATGGCCTATCAGCACGGCATGAAGGACGGCGACGTGCATCCGGTCATCAAGGCGATGAACACGCTTGGCTACACCGTCGGCACGCTCGGAAACCACGAGTTCAACTACGGCCTCGATTTCATGTTCAAGGTGCTCGGCGGCGCGAATTTCCCGTTCATCTGCGCCAACCTGACGAAGGGCCAGCTTGCCTCCGATCCGAAGAAGGACGATCTCTTCTTCAAGCCCTATGTGATCGTCGAAAAGCAGATCAAGGACGGCGCAGGCAACGAGAGCCCGGTCAAGATCGGCTTCATCGGATTCGTGCCGCCGCAGATCATGCTCTGGGACACCAAGAACCTCGAAGGCAAGGCGCAGACTCGCGATATCGTCGAGGCGGCCACGGCCTGGGTTCCGGCGATGAAGGAGGAAGGCGCGGATATCGTCATCGCGCTTTCCCACTCCGGCATCGATGGCGCGGCACCCTCCGAGAAGATGGAAAACGCTTCGCTGCATCTTGCCGCTGTCGACGGCATCGACGCGATCTTCACCGGCCACCAGCATCTCGTCTTCCCCGGTCCGAAGAGCTGGGACGGGATTGCCAATGCCGATCCGGTGAAAGGCACGCTGCACGGCAAGCCGGCTGTCATGGGCGGCTTCTGGGGCTCGCATCTCGGCCTCATCGACCTGCTTCTCGAAAAGGACGGCAAGAGCTGGAAGATCGTCGATTTCACCGCCGAGGCGCGGCCGATCTATCACCGCGACGACAAGAAGAAGGTGGTTGCCGATGTCGCCGACAAGAAGGACGTGATCGAGGCCGCAAAGGCCGAGCATGAGGCGACGCTTGCCTATGTCCGCACCCCGGTCGGCAAGACTTCGGCACCGCTCTATTCCTACTTCGCGCTCGTTGCCGACGACCCGTCGGTGCAGATCGTCAGCCAGGCGCAGACCTGGTACATCAAGCAGATGCTGGCCGATACCGAATTCAAGGATCTGCCCGTGCTTTCGGCCGCCGCGCCCTTCAAGGCGGGCGGCCGCGGCGGCGCGGATTATTATACCGATGTTCCGACGGGTGATGTCGCGATCAAGAACGTCGCCGACCTCTACCTCTACCCGAACACCGTGCAGGCCGTGGTCATTACCGGCGAGCAGGTGAAGAACTGGCTGGAAATGTCGGCGGGCATGTTCAACGAAGTGAAGCCGGGCACGAAGGATTCGGAACTGCTCAACGGCGATTTCCCCTCCTACAATTTCGACGTGATCGACGGTGTGACCTACCAGATCGACCTGTCCCAGCCGCGCAAGTTCGACAATGACGGCAAGGCGATCAATCCCGATTCGAACCGCATTCAAGATTTGAAGTTCGGGGGAAAGCCGATCGACCCAAAGCAGAAGTTCGTCGTGGTCACCAACAACTACCGCGCTGGCGGCGGCGGCAAGTTCCCGGAGATCGCCGCAGACAAGGTCGTCTTCCAAGCGCCGGACACCAACCGCGACGTGATCGTCCGCTTCATCCACGACCAGGGCACGATCAACCCATCCGCCGACAGCAACTGGACCTTCAAGCCGCTGACAGACACGAGCGCCGTCTTCCAGAGCGGGCCGAAGGCCAAGCAGTTTCTGGCCGATATGAAAAGCGTGAAGATCGAGGACGCAGGCGAAGGCGCCGAAGGCTTTGCCAAGTTCAGATTGATACTTTAGCGCAATGGGAGGGCGCGGGGAATCCGCGTCCTCTTATTCAGCAGCTATCGGCAAATCCGGCGGCGACAGCTCAGCCAGCTGCGCCGTAAAATCGGCGTGTTTGGGGCATTGTGCAAGCCTTGCCCGAAACGCATCGATCATCCAGCTGGCCGCCGGACCGGGCGGGCTGGCGATCCGTCTCATGGCATATATCGGATACTCGCCCTGCTCGAAGGCCGGCAGGTCGAGATGGACCAAAGCGCCGCTTATCAGATCGTTACGAATAAGCGAGGCCGGCAAGCCGCCCCAACCAAGCCCACCGAGGATGAGGGAGTGTTTCGTGGCAATGTCGCTCACGCGCCATGTCTTGTAGGAGAGCACATTGAAATCGCGGCCTTTTGTCAAACCCGACGCATCCGTCACGACCAACTGGGTTTCTTCGCGGACATCCGCCAGCGTCAGCGGCTTGCCGATCTTCGTCAGCGGATGATCATGCGCGGCAACGGGCATCATGAAGGAGTGTCCGATTTGCTCTGCGACAAGCGCGTCGTGTTGCTTCAGCAGAGCCCCGCCAATACCTATGGTTGCCTTGCCGCTCAAAACGAGATCCATCACGACACCGAGTTCGCCCACCGTCAAACTGAGCGCGACAGACGGGAACCTGTCACGGAATTCGCGTAGCACATCGACCACCGCATGCGACGGCACCATGACGCTGATGGCAACAGAAACCTCCGCTTCCAGCCCGTCCTTGAGACTCTTCACGCGGGCACGCATTACCTCCAGATCGGTCAGCAGGCGGCGTGCGTCTTCGAGCATGGCCTTGCCCGCATCGGTGAGCTTCGACTGGCGGGCGCCGGAACGTTCGAAAAGCGGCATCTCGAGCTGCGCCTCGAGGTTGGCGATTGTGTAGCTGATCACCGACTGCGCGCGGTTGAGTGCGCGCGAGGCGGCCGAGAAGCTGCCGGTCTCCGCCACCGTGAGGAACACCTGCAGCTGGTCCAATGTCGGGTTGGGAAGCATCTTCCATCCAATCTATCGATAGCTTTGATCGACATTATCACAGTTTTTTCGATGGCAGACCAGACCTATTTTCGCTCTGGAACGGCGGCTCGAATCTCCCAAGCGAGCTCGCAGAATCTTCATTCGAGAGGAAATACAACTATGTCGTCCATCCTGCTCCTGACATCCAGCCCGCGTGCTGAATCGCTTTCGACCACCATTGCCACCGACCTTGCCGGCAAGCTTCAGGCCCAGAAGCCGGGCAGCGTCGTCGTCCGCCGCGATCTTGCCGCCAATCCGCTGCCGCACATCGACGACCTGTTTACCGCCGCGATCCGCAAGCCTGCCGAAGAGCGCACGGCGCAGGAAGCTGAAGCCGTCAAGACCTCCGATGCCCTCGTCGACGAACTGCTCGCCGCCGACACCATCGTCATCGGCACGGGCCTCATCAACTTCAACATCTATTCGTCGCTGAAGACCTGGATCGACAACGTCGCGCGCGCCGGCCGCACCTTCAAGTACACCGAAAGCGGCCCGGTCGGGCTTGCAACCGGCAAGAAGGTCTACGTCGTTCTCGCCTCCGGCGGCGTCTACTCGCAGGGTCCTGCCGCCGGCTTGAATCATGCCGTTCCGTACCTGAAGTCGGTTCTCGGCTTCCTCGGCATCACCGACATCGAAACCATCTATGTCGAAGGCCTCGCCTTCGGTCCGGAAGCTGCGGAAAAGGCAATCGGCGCCGCTAAGGCCCGGGCCGAAGAAATCGCCCTCGCCGCCTAACCGTCCGACATCGCCCCCCAGAAGCGGCCGGCCCTGTCCGGCCGTTTTTGTTTCAGCGTGCCTAGCCTGGCGTCGGCAGCCCTCGTTGCCAACTCTTAAGCGGTGTAATCGAGCTTCCCCGTTCTTTCACCTTCCTGATGGTATGGCCGCGTAACGAGCCGACAGGCATTCCGCCCGAGCCAGCACTTGTCCCGCAGAACCAAGCGTCGGATTAACTGACGTTGACCGGGCCCGTCCGCCCGAAGACGCAGTTCCTGCCGTTCTTCTTCGCCTGATAGAGCCGGTGATCGGCGGTCGAGAGAACGGTGGTGAAGCTGACGCCGTCCGCGTCGGCGGTCGCAACGCCGATGCTGACGGTGACAGGTCTTCCGTCCGGCGTCCTGACGCTTGTCGCGATCGCCCATCTGAGGCGTTCTGCGACCAGCAAGCCTTCCTCGTGGTCCGTGCCCGGGCAGATAGCGACGAATTCTTCGCCGCCGAAGCGGAACACCCGGTCTGCGGAGCGCAGGATGGCCGCAAGCCGGGAAGCGATCCCCTTCAGCACTTCGTCGCCCTGCAGATGGCCAAAATTGTCGTTGACGTCCTTGAAGTGGTCGGCATCGATAATGACGACGGTCATGAACTGTCCCTGCCGCAGGGCTTCCCGCATCATGACCGGCGCTTCGAGTTCCATGCGCGAGCGGTCGTAGACGCCGGTCAGCATGTCCCTGCCTGTCCGTTCGAGAAGATCGTTGTATCGCTCGCGGAACGTCAGGTCGCCGAACAGGTCGCTGAGCGAGCGCGCGGCGGCCGGAACGCCGTTCCGGTGAATATAGAGCCGGTAGAAGGCAAAGAGCGCGGTATAGATGCAGACCGCGAACATCTTCGCCCTCCAGCCGTCCCAGAAGGCCGCCAGCGGCACGTCGAGAAAATAGTGCAAGGCGCCGAAGAAGCCGATCTGGTCGAAGGTCAGAAGTGCGAATCCGCACAGCATGAAACGGAAGATCACCTTGCGTTTCAACCAATGGCCGAGGCGCTCGTAAAGCAGGATGATGCCGAGCGAATCGACATAGAGCAGCGCCGTGCCCCAGACCATCAGCCAGCCCATCTCCTTCAGGAAGCTGAAATCGGCGGCGTTGCCGGGCGAAATCTCGACGGTCTCGTGCAGTTGCAGAATCCACGCGATCGCAACGGTCAGCAGATTGCCGAGGAACAGGCCGTAGATCGGCTGCCGAACCGTCGACGCATCCTCTTGAAGGTAGAGCATCAGGATCATCATCAGCTTGCCGGCGAAGAAGACCGACGAGCCGGGCGAGGCGACGCCGAAGGGCAGCGACACGTAGAATACGGCAGCGAGATAGGTTTCCAGGAAATGCATGACGCCAAGCGCAGTCATGAAGACGCCAAGGCCCAGCCGGTGGCGGAAATGCAGCAGGCTCACCATCAGCGCGAAGTAGCCGACAGCTTCCACCACAACGAGACCGAGATTGACAATTGCCATCGCGCTTTTCGCTCCCCAACCCGCCCTTTATAGCGCGATACGGTTAAGAAACGGTCCAGTTCACGCCCGCAAATGAACAGCTTCATGCCGGATGACTTGCACGGCACGGTACTGCCAGGCAGCGGCTCGCCGGCGAAGGGCCGTTAGACCTGCCGCTCCTTTTCGCCGTCGGCGAAGAGCGATGGCCCATGCTGATCGATGATCTGCTGCGCCTTGCGCACAGTGCATTCGATTGCATCGTCCGACGAGGAGAACATGTCGGCGCGGATGAAATTGCGCACCAGGACCTCGCCGCCGACCGTCTTTTCGATGCGGCCGGCCAGGCGGTACTGTCCGCCTTCCTTGCGCGGCTCGGCATAGATGGCGCACTCGCCGTAAAGCTGCGGCTCGCCCTTCGGGCTTGCACCGGGCTCGGCGGCTTTGCCGCCGGAAAACATCGAGAAAATGCTGGAAAAGATCGAAGTCATGTTTCGCCTTTAGCACGGGCCGCCCGCGCCCGCAAAGTCAAATGATGAGGTTGGCGAGGATGTCGTTCTCGGTGATGTCCTCGAAGCCCATGCCCGCCTTTTCGAAATTCGAAATCAAGGTGGCGAAGTTCTCCGGCGCCTTGGTTTCGATGCCGATCAGCACCGAGCCGAAGTTGCGCGCCGTCTTCTTCAGGTATTCGAAGCGGGCGATGTCGTCATCGGGCCCGAGCAGGTTGAGGAAATCGCGGAGCGCGCCCGGACGCTGTGGCAGCCGCAGGATGAAGTATTTCTTCAGCCCGGCGTGGCGCATCGCGCGTTCCTTGACGTCGGGCAGCCGCTCGAAGTCGAAATTGCCGCCGGAGACGACGGCAACGATCGTCTTGCCGCGGATGGCCTGCGGATCCATCGCCGCGATCGCCGTCAGGGACAAAGCCCCCGCCGGCTCCAGCACGACGCCCTCGACATTAAGCATTTCCGAAATCGTCACGCAGATGGCGTTCTCCGGCATCAGCATGACCTGCCCGGCTGAAAAACCCTTGAGCGCTGCGAAATTCAGGTCGCCGATGCGGGCAACGGCCGCGCCATCGACAAAATTGTCGACCCTGGAAAGCGTGACGACTTCACCAGCCTCGATGCTCCGCTTCAGGCTCGGCGCGCCCGCCGGCTCGGTGAAGACAAAGGCGGATTCCGGAACGGAACCCTTGAGATAGCCGGTGATGCCCGCAGCAAGCCCGCCGCCGCCGACCGGCAGGACCAGCATGTCCGGCACCCTGCCCTCCGGTAGCTGCTGCAGGATTTCGGCTGCGACCGTTGCCTGCCCCTCGATAATATCCGCATGGTCGAAGGGCGGCACCATGACGCCTCCGGCCGCCTCCGCGTGATCGCGTGCGGCCTGATAGCACTGATCGAAGAAATCGCCGTAAAGCTTGATGGTGATGAATTCGGCGCCGAATATGCGCGTCTTGTCGATCTTCTGCTGCGGCGTCGTCACCGGCATGAAGACCACGCCCTGGACACCGAAATGGCGGCAGACATAGGCAAAGCCTTGCGCATGGTTGCCAGCTGAAGCGCAGACGAAGAGGCGCTCGCCGCCGCCTTCAGTGATCGCCTTGCGGAGGAAATTGAAGGCGCCGCGGATCTTGTAGGAGCGGACGGGCGACAGATCCTCCCGTTTCAGCCAGATATCCGCGCCGTAGCGCGCCGAAAGATGGTCGTTGAGCTGCAGCGGCGTTGCCGGAAAGAGGGTGCGCAACGCTTCTTCCGCGCGGTCTACATCATGTCGTGTGACGGTCATCGGTCCATTCCTGTGTCAGGCCTTCGCTATGGCACAGGTCGGCCGGCAAAAGAAGTCGGTTCGGCCACCACGCGGTTCCGTGCGGAAAGGTTTTCTTCATCGCGTCCGGCGGATTGCTGCGGCTCCCCCGTGCGTTCGCTTTGCAATGCTGCTAACGTAACAGGATGATGACCTCCCGTTTTATGCGACCGCTCGCCTGGCTGCTGCTTGCCGCTATCATTTTCGTCACCATTTCGCCGATCGGCCTCCGACCGCACACGATGACCAGCGTCAACGCCGACCGCGCGCTCGCTTATGCCGTCACGGGCTTCGTTTTCGCGCTTGGCTATCCGAAACAGTGGAAGCTCGTGGCACTCCTGCTGATCTTCGGCACGCTTGCCATCGAGTTCCTGCAATACCTGTCGCCGACGCGGCACGCCCGCCTTCACGATGCCGTCATCAAGGCGGCCGGCGCCATGCTCGGCATCCTTGCGGGCAGCGCCGTCTACCGGCGCGCACAGACCAAGCAGCGGCTAAATGCCGTCTCTACTCAGGAACCACAAACAGCCGCCGCTCTTGACTGAATCGCTCCAGTCGTTGAATGAAGAGCCCCGCGCGCCCGCGCTAACCGGTGACGCAGCGGTACATGAAGTTGTCGCCCTCGACGCTCGCCGACGTGGCAGCGGCGCTGCAACCAATGGCCCCGAAGCTGCGGCTGGTAGCCGACGACTGAGCTGAGTGAACTCGGGTCACCGGCTAGTGATGTTCGGCGACAACTCGTTAATGGTTGGAGGACGATGTTGGCGCGTTGATCCTTGGGGAATTTGTTCCGCTGAATTTTGTTATCAACAGGGACGACAGCTCCTCCTGCGTCCGATGCCCTTGGTTGAATAAGTCAAGCGCAGTGCTGCATAGCAGTTGCGAAGCCTCTTCATTCAGGGTCAAGTGATAGTGACGGCCGCAAATCTTGACAGCTTTTAGAATGACCTTCAGGTCTTTTTCTTTCAACGATGCACCTAAATCGAACATCCCAGCCTCCCTTATTTAGCTCCCGCTTACGAAATGCTACTAAAGTATAAAGGTCGTCAACGTCATGTGCGTTTCCGCACAATCCCGCATCCCGTTCCGACAGATCATGGTTCCGAGGCCGGAGTTCTGCAGGTCGTTAAGTCATCTCCTGTGAGACGTCCTTGGTCCTGTGATCACCGGCTAAAGAGCGGTTGTATGTGGCTGCGGCGCTAGAACCAACGGCTCCGAAGCTGCGCCTTGTCGAGAACGGGTGACCACTGAGGCTGTGTGAAAACTTGGTAGTGTCTCAGTTTGTCACTCCGGTTTCGACCCAGACTGGCCAAGCCGCTCGACGAGCTTACTCTATATACCTCATCAGGAGCGCCCGATGACCAGCGACACAGAGCTTCTTGAGCACCTTTACGACCGTTTCAACGCCCGCGACATGGAAGCGGTGCTGGCGACCATGCACCAAGATGTCGTGTGGGCCAACGGCCTGGAGGGCGGGCATGTCTATGGACACGATGGCGTTCGCGAGTATTGGGCGCGACAATGGGCGACGATCGATTCTCATGCTGAGCCAATTGGCTTCTCGATCGGGGCAGATGGAACGACCAATGTCGAGGTCCACCTGACCGCGCGCGATCATGAGGGAAACGTGCTGTTCGACCAGATGGGCGGACATATTTTTCAGATAGAGGAAGGCTTGATCAGGCGCTTTGATATCCGCTAGTCCGGACATCCAACGCTCCAGGCGTCAGGAGACAAGCCGGAACTTGCGACAGATGTTCTCTGATAAAAGGGAGCAGCAGAAGGCCGCTAAAGGCTCGAAGAAGCTGCAAAAAGATGCCCTAGTGATACCCGAAGAAGATGCCGAAGTCGGAGTTCCATTGACAGATGCCTAACGCTTGATCTTGTGACAAATCCGTGTGACAAACCGCGCCGTGACAAAATGCGGACGTGGTGAAACTGGTAGACACAAGAGACTTAAAATCTCTCGCCTTCAAGGGCTTACGGGTTCGATCCCCGTCGTCCGCACCAACAAGCTAAAGCGTGTCGCACTTATTCCGCCTCATAACCTGCCGCTCTGAAGAAATTCAGGCACTCCTCGACGGAGAAGATGCCGACAATCTCACCCAGGGCTTTTGTTATTGCATCGAAGCTTCGTGCGGCGGGTTTTCGCAGCAAGGTCTTGAGCTTGGAGAATGCCATCTCGATGGGGTTAAGGTCGGGTGAATAAGCCGGCAGGAACAGCAGCCACGCGCCTCGCTCCTTGACCAGTTGCACAGCGCGCTCGCTCTTGTGAAAGCCGACATTGTCGAGAATGACGACATCTCCCTTCGACAATGTCGGGGCGAGTTGGGTTTCGATCCAGGCTTCGAAGATCCGCCGGCTCATCGGTGCATCGACGATAAACGGCGCGGTCAAGCCATGGCACGCAGTCCGGCGATGAAGGTCTGTGTTCTCCATTTGCGTCGCGCATCCGGTTCCGGCGCTGTGATGCGTTGGCCTTGAGGGTGCGCAATCCGGTGGCAGCCGAAGAGGTTTTACATGGCTATCGAAGCGGAATGCGGCGGATTGGTGTGCCGGTTCTTCCGATATGGATGCACTTGCTCCTCCGGATCGAGCATCCGGCTCGACCCCAGGCAGTGACGATTGTCCGCCGGAACGGCGTCCAAGCCCGCGGGTGAGACGGGTCGTTTGCCGATTGCCTGATGTCATGATGTGGATTTGGTTCAGCGATGCCCAGGATATTCCGGCCGACACGAGAAAAACCTGGAATGCGCGAACGTCTTCAATATACAGACGATCAGGCGAACGGCCGAAATGACGGCTGAACTTCGAGATCGCGGATCGCTGGGTGGCCGGAGACAGATTGCGGACCGTCATGTCCTCGATCATCCGGCGGCGAAGAGGGCTAATCTCAGCCATCTGGACCTCCTGTCTGAGAGTGGGTTTGCAACACCCACATCCTCTCAGCCAGGAGGCTCCACTCAAAGCCTGCCGCAATTGCCGCGGTGGCGGCTTAGTTCAATCACGTAAGCTGCGACACGTATTCGAATTCAGAACGTTCAGGTGCAGACGTCGCACAGGTGGAATGGTTCGGATGCTGCGTCCCGATCGATGACCCACGGAGTAACGCGTATCGACGCTACCTCCCTCATCATGTGAACACGGCAGCGGGACCCGGAGGCCAAGCACGGCGAACCGACAGCACCTGTCAATGCGTGGTGGCGCCGTGGAAGCCAACGGAGTCGAGCACCGTTATCTGCTCGCCGTTGATATAGAAGCGAATCTCGCGCGCTTGGTTGTCTATTTCGATGCGCGTCGGGGCGACGAGCTGCGGCGCGTCAGCGCGTAGCCCGTTTGCATTGGCGCGTGATACGCGAGGCTCGCTGCCCGAGGCCGCAGCCGATAAGAGGATGACAATCGCCCCCGCAAATGCGGCAGAGATCGAGAGGCGAGTGAACGTACTGCTGGTCATGATGTTCTCCTTGCTTGTTGAAGGGAAATTTTATTGCTGCGAAGATCACGCATGAATAGAGGCGCTGGTGCGGCAACACTGGCGTCGCCTCTGCATATTGATTGAAGTCGGTGATGTCTGGAAAGAAGCTCACTTCAGGTGAGGCATAGTAGTTTTTCGGAACTTATCTACATCCCGAAGTCGACATGTCCGACCTCATGATCAAAACTTCTTTTGGCTAGACATTTTATTTGACGCCAAGAATGCCATACGTTCGCATGGACTATATTCATAAGAAACCTTGCATATATAGGCGCGTTAAGGCAACTATTGACGTTTGGAATGTCGCGGAAATTTCTTTCTTTTCCTGGAAATGAAGTGGAATTGGCGCGGTCAGGGAGCTGTGCAGAAAGGAATTTGTATGGTCCGTGATTTCAGTCGGAAGTTGCGCTTGACCGGCGCCGTACTCGGCTGCGCCACCTGCAAGGAACTTGCAAGTGAGTTTCGACGGGTCAACTCTCGCACGACGTTCGACGTCGAACGTGCATACAAATGGCTACAAGGGCGTGCGCTGCCACGACAGCAGCAGGTCTATCTTGACTGGCTGGCGCTTCTGAATATCGACCGCCCATTTGCTTGGCTTATAGAATGCGATACCGAAGAACTACTCGACCTTCTTTGCAGAAGTCGAAATCTGCCACCTGATGATATACGTCGTCGCGCAGAAGCATTCGCGGCCGGATCGTCCTTGGCCGTTAACAGGCGGAGCGTCGGCGGTAATCATCATATATGTGGTTTGTATGTGGGCTACTCGTTTGCGTGGTCACCATATTATTCTGGGCGCGTAATTCGCGGTGCGCTGGCCGTCGAATCGCCACTGGCGCAGGGGCGGCTTACCGCAAGTTATACGGAGAACTTACCAACCTCCCATGTCGATGTGCGAGGATCGGTGACAGTCTCAGGGCGATCACTTTATATGCATCTGTGCGAACAGGGCAGCAAGCTCCCGTTGTTTCTTAGCTTGTACCGTCCGACGCCGCCTGCCAGCGTGCTCGCCGGGCTTATTTGCGGGGCGACTTTGGTTGGCCACGACCCGCGACCGTCTGTAAGCCGAATTGTTTTTCTTCGGGTTTCCGCTTCAGAGGGACGCGCGCTGCAGGCCAGCCGCTATCTCGAGGATGGCGAATCGCTATCCGCCGACCTCAGCGCCGCAGGTTTGGTCCTTTCGGCCCCCAAAGAAGTGGAGGAAAGCTTGAATGCCTTTCTTCGCGGCACCGACGGTGGAGGTCGTGATCAAGTGCTTGCGGATGAGTATGCCGGGCTGGTGGCATTGTTCGATCGTGCCCTGATTGATCAAAACTCGAGCTCCACACCCTAGTGTCGCCCAAAAGTGTGCAGCGGTTTTGGGACAACGACTGCATAAAAACACCTAGAGCGCGCCGCATGAATGCGACGCGCTTTAGCCATTTGCAGGATTTAAATCCCTCGGCGTTAGGCCTTACGGCTTCGATCCCCGCCGCCCGCACCAATGCGCAAGCCGTGACGCGAAGGTTGCGGTGTTGGTCAACTCACTCACCATTTCGTCCGCGGAAAGTGCCAGTAGTCGGAGCCGGTTCGGCGGGAGATGAGTTTCAGCGTACCATCCGGCTGGACCACGTATCTCTCGTACGTCCGGTATCCGAACCTGTCCGGAAACTCATGCTTGACGGTGTATCCCGGCGGTGCGGGATAGTGGATGATCCTGCCATAGGTGAGGCTGCCGCGGATGGGCTCCGGCGGAGCGGTGTTGCAGCCGGCAACGGCAAGAGCGATCAGCAGTGAAGCGATAACAGCGGGCATCAAGAATCTCCGGTCCCTGACATATAGGACCAATTGCAGGCCGCATAGCCGCGGCGGAAAGAACCATGCGCCCAGCCGCGTTGCCCACACTATCTTTATCAATCCTAATAAATATGATTTTATGCCGGCGTCTGAAGGCGGCAGGGCTGGAGGGCACCTTTGCGAATGAAGGAATTGCAGTGCCAAATATGTGAGTAAGCTTGTCTTTGGGAGTAAGACGATGGTTTACGATTGGAGTGGAGAAAGGGCGCGGCGTCTCAAGTTTTACAAGACAGCCGTTGCATGCCTATTCGGGAGCATGCTTGCGGGGACCATGTTGCTGGTCCTGATCGCCCAGTTTCACTGAAATGCGCAGGTAGCATCGGTGTTCAAACCAAAACGGCGCAGCGATGAGCCGCGCCGTCTTTATCTTTTGATTGGATAGCTTCTCAGCCGAGCTTCGCCGCAATCTTCGCAACGTGGGCGCCCTGATATTTTGCCGCTTCCAATTCGATTGCCGAAGGCTGGCGCGAGCCGTCGCCGCCGGTGATCGTGGAAGCACCGTAGGGCGAGCCGCCCTTGATCTCATCGACGCCCGTCTGGCCCTGGAAGGAATAGGGAAGACCGACAACGATCATGCCCTGATGCAGGAAGGTCGGGATGAAGCCGAGGATTGTCGATTCCTGGCCGCCGTGCTGTGTTGCGGAGGAGGTGAACGCCGAGCCGACCTTGCCGACCAGCTTGCCGCTCATCCAATGGCTGCCGGTCTGGTCCCAAAAATTGCGCATCTGCGATGCGACGGTGCCGAACCGCGTGCCCGCGCCGACGATGATCGCGTCGTAGTCGGCAAGTTCGTTGACGGTTGCGATCGGAGCTTTCTGGTCGAGTTTGAAGTGGGAGGACTTTGCGACTTCTTCCGGAACCAGTTCCGGAACGCGCTTTACGGTGACTTCGGCGCCCGCGGACTTGGCGCCTTCGGCGACTGCATATGCCATAGCTTCGATATGGCCATAGGCCGAATAGTAGAGAACGAGAACCTTTGCCATGGTGAAGTCCCTTGCGGCATGGGTTGAATTGGTAACCGGGGGAAGTTCTATCAGCGCGCTCCTGCACGCATAACCCGCGCGGGAAGAACTCAGTGTTCAACGTATGTAGACAAAATTCACTTGGCGTTTCTAATTCCCCTCTCCAGCGACCGGGTGCCGCCATTTGCAAGCCGGGAAAACGGCGCTACCTATAGCGAAGCCCCATCATCGGATATCCTTTTCATGAACACTGAAACCGTCGTCACCGCCGCCATGCTCGCCATCGGCGATGAGCTTCTGTCCGGCCGGACCAAGGACAAGAATATCGGCCATCTGGCGGATATGCTTCAGCTTTCCGGCATCGACCTCAAGGAAGTGCGGATCGTCGCAGACGACGAGGATGCGATCGTCGATGCCCTGAACGCCCTTCGCGGCAAATATGACTACGTCTTCACCTCCGGCGGCATCGGCCCGACGCATGACGACATCACCGCGGACGCTGTCGCGAAGGCTTTCGGCGTGCCCTGCGACTACGACGCAGCCGCCATGACACTGCTTGGTGACATGTACCAGCGCCGCGAGATGGAATTCACCGAAGCGCGAAAGCGCATGGCGCGCATGCCGCGCGGGGCGGCACACATCGCCAATCCTGTGTCGACTGCGCCCGGCTTCGTCATCGGCAATGTCTACGTGATGGCGGGTGTGCCGCAGGTATTCCAGGCCATGGTCGACAATGTGCTGCCGACGCTCCGCACGGGCCAGCGCGTGCTGTCGCTCGCGATCGCCTGCCCTTACGCCGAAGGCGATATCGGCATGCTGCTCGCCGCGATCCAGAAAGCGCATCCCGATACAAGCATCGGCTCCTATCCGCGCTATGTCGGCCAGAAATTCTCGACGGAGATCGTCGTGCGCGGCCGGTTGCAGCAAGCCGTCGACGCAGCGGGCGCTGAGGTTCACGCCATGATCGAGGATATCCGCAAGACGAGGGAGATTGACGAAAACCGGTCCGCTGAAGCCTAGAGCAGCAATACACCGCCCGCGAGCAACCAAGGAACCGTTCCATCGGCAACGCATTTCCTGCTTACAAAGTCCATTTCAGCCGCGAGGAGAATTGATATGCCTTACAAAACCATACTCGCCATTCTCGATACGGCCGATAACAGCCGTGCGGTCTCCGATTTTGCCTTTGCGCTTGCCGCCGAAAACGATGCCCATGTCATCGGGCTCCACGCCGAAAGCATCTCGGCCGTCCCGCTGGTCGCTCCGATGGAAATTCCCGATCCCATCGCCGTTCAGGCGCTGCAGGAGATGGCGCATTCTGAGACCGTGGAAGTGGAGCGCATCTTCCGCCAGAAAGGCGAAGCAGCGGCCGCATCGTTCGAATGGCGCAGCTTCGCAACCTCGGCGGGCTACGGCTCGGCGCCGCTGATCGAAAGCGCCCGCAGCGCGGACCTCTTGATCGCCGCTCAGACCGATCCTTCCAAGCCATCCGACAGCCAGGTCGATGTCGACAGTTTTCTTTTCGAAAGCGGCCGGCCGGTTCTGATGATCCCCTATATCCTGCGGCAGCCGAAACCGATCAAACGCGTGTTGATTGCCTGGAACGGCTCGAAGGAAGCCGCACGCGCGACATTCGATGCTATGCCGATTCTGAAGGCTGCCGACGAAGTCGAAGTCTTTTCCGTCGATCCGGTGGATTCGGCTATGCAGACGGCAGGTCTGGCGGGAGCGGAGATCGCCGCCACGCTTTCCCGCCACGGCGTGAAGGCGACGCTTGCGGTTGCAGAAGGCACCCATAAAAGCGCCTCGAACGTCATCGAAAACCGCCTCTCCGACAGCAGTATCGATCTTCTGGTCATGGGCGCCTACACCCATTCGCGCCTCTGGCAGATGATCTTTGGCGGCACGACGAGGTCGCTCTTGCAGTCGATGACGGCCCTCACCTTGCTCTCCCGTTGACGAAGTACCGGCGGGACTTGCGTTTTACCCGCAAATCCCGCTAATTGCGGCAACCGGTGACGGGCTCCGGCACTTTCTTTCGCGCGGGTTCGCCTGCGCGATTTGCGTTTGACGGATTGCGCTTGATCGCCGGCGATTCCTTTTCACGCCGCGGAGCAGTTCGATGTCCCTTCCCGATAAAGCCTTTCCCGTTTCCTGGGACCAGTTCCATCGCGACGCCCGCGCGCTTGCCTGGCGCATCGCCGGCCTCAACAAGGAATTCACGGGCATCGTCTGCATCACCCGCGGCGGGCTGGTTCCGGCAGCGATCATCTGCCGCGAGCTCAACATCCGTCTGATCGAAACGGTCTGCGTCGCCTCCTATCATGATTATGTGAACCAGGGGGATATGGTGGTGCTGAAGGGCATTGCGCCGGAACTTCAGGAAAACGGCGGCGAAGGCATCCTCGTCATCGACGACCTCACCGATACCGGCAAGACGGCGGTGCAGGTACGCGCCATGCTACCCAGGGCGCATTTTGCCTGCGTCTACGCAAAGCCGCTTGGCGTGCCGACGGTCGACACCTTCGTCACGGAGGTCAGCCAGGACACCTGGATCTACTTCCCCTGGGACATGGGCTTCACGTACCAGGAGCCGATCGCCAAGGCGCCGCGCTGACCGCGCGTGCCGCTCAGGTGCGAATAAACGCCACGCGGAATTGTCATCTTAGTAATACTGCAGATGTATGAAGTGAGCCCAGCCTGCACGTGCACATCGGTGCACCGTGCCACGGGCTGAGTCACGGATCGCGCGAGGGCGAAAACGCGCGAAGCAAGGAAGAGGGGAATGGCATACCGGGGTTGGGTTAGTGCGGTCGTCGCTTCAGGGCTGGCGATCCCCTCGCTGTTGCCCGTGCTGGCCTTTGCCGAACCCGCTTATGTCGCCGTCGTCCGCGAATATGTGGATACCGTCGTGCGGCCGATGGTCGGCACCCCGATGATTCTTGCGGCGATCAGGGAGCAGAACGCCAAGTTCAGCGACGTCAGCAGCACGGATATCCAGGTCCTTGATTCGACCTACCGGTCCGAAGTGGAAACCGGCGCCCTGCAGATGGTATCTGCCATTCTCTCCACGCCGGTTTCGCGCTACCTGAAGGAAAAGCAGGATGCCTCCCAAGGCGTTATCCTTGAGCTTTTCATTACGGACAGGAACGGGCTCAATGTCGGCGAAAGCCGGGTGACGGCGGATTTCTGGCAGGGTGACGAAAACAAATATCTGGAAACCTTCGCGCGCGATTCGGACGAGACTTTCGTCGACCGTGCCGAGCGCGACGAGGCCACGCAGATTCTCGAGGCGCAGGCCAGCTTCACCATCCGCGACGAGGCTGGAGCGGCGATCGGCGTTGCTACGGTGACCGTCGCGCTCGATGCAATGTGAGGCCCCCCGAATCGGCATGCCGATCCGGGTCGAAAATGCCATCCTTAGATTTGGATTCGACGAACTTTTTCTTTCTGTCGTCGCTTCTCAGATGCGCGAGGCCCGCAAAGCCTTGAAATTCAGAGCTTTCAGGCTTTTCCCCAGTCTTCACAGGGCCATCCACAATATGTTGTGGTGAACACTTCGTTAAAAACCACCCCTTGACGGAATCGCCCATTTCTCACTTAATGGTTTCCGATGTTGCGGCGGCAACTGGACCGGGTTTAACGAGGCCGGTTCTTTTCAAAATTCGAGCGTGGAATCAGGGTGTTGCATCCATGATGGATGGCAGCCGTGAGGGGACTTGCGCGCGATTTTTGACCTCCAAAAAAGTGACATCCGGGGCTGGCGATAATAAGCTGTTAATACTATATTTAGTGTTTGCAGCCACCATCACCACTAGATACAGGGAAAGACATCTCCGGATGACACTCCTGTGACGGTACGGAAGACGAGAACTGGCTGCGCACCTTCCGGTGCTGCCGGATGAGAAAACTTGCGCCTTGGTCGACGGGGATGGGGCGCGCTAACAGAGGTCAAGGACATGCGCATAGAACGCCGTTTCACAAAGGCAGGCCAGAGCGCTTATGCGGACATCGAATTCCGCAAGGCGACGAGCGAGATCAAGAACCCGGACGGTTCGATCGTCTTCCGCCTTGAGAACATCGACGTTCCGACGCAGTTCTCCCAGGTCGCGGCCGACATCCTGGCCCAGAAGTACTTCCGCAAGGCCGGCGTTCCGGCAAAGCTGAAGAAGGTCGAGGAAAACGACGTTCCTTCCTTCCTGTGGCGCTCGGTTGCCGATGAAGCCGCCCTTAAGGAACTGCCGAAGGATCAGCAGTACGGCTCCGAAATCGACGCGCGCCAGGTCTTCGACCGTCTGGCCGGCACCTGGACCTACTGGGGCTGGAAGGGCGGCTACTTCTCGTCCGAGGAAGATGCCTCAGCGTTCCGCGACGAACTTGCCTACATGCTCGCCACGCAGCGCGTCGCTCCCAACTCCCCGCAGTGGTTCAACACCGGCATGCATTGGGCCTACGGCATCGACGGCCCCGGCCAGGGCCATTTCTATGTCGATCCCTTCACCGGCAAGCTGACGAAGTCGAAGTCGGCCTATGAACATCCGCAGCCGCATGCCTGCTTCATCCAGTCGGTCGAGGATGACCTCGTCAACGAAGGCGGCATCATGGATCTCTGGGTCCGCGAGGCGCGTCTCTTCAAATACGGCTCCGGCACCGGGTCCAACTTCTCGTATCTGCGCGGCGAAGGCGAAAAGCTTTCAGGCGGCGGCCGCTCCTCCGGCCTGATGAGCTTCCTGAAGATCGGCGACCGTGCAGCCGGCGCCATCAAGTCCGGCGGTACGACGCGTCGTGCGGCCAAGATGGTGGTCGTCGATATCGACCATCCAGATATCGAGGAGTACATCAACTGGAAGGTCAAGGAAGAGCAGAAGGTCGCGGCCCTCGTCACCGGCTCCAAGATCGTCGCCAAGCACCTGAAGGCGATCATGAAGGCCTGCTTCAACTGTGAAGGCGGCGCCGATTCCGATTGCTTCGACCCGGCCAAGAACCCCGCCCTGAAGCGCGAAATCCGCGCCGCCAAGAAGGACCAGGTTCCGGAAAACTACGTCCAGCGCGTCATCCAGTTCGCCCGCCAGGGTTATAAGGATATGGAGTTCAAGACCTATGATACGGATTGGGATAGCGAAGCCTACCTCACCGTTTCTGGCCAGAACTCCAACAACTCCGTCTCGATCCGCGACGACTTCCTGCGTGCCGTCGAAGCAGATGGCGACTGGAACCTGACGGCCCGCAAGGACGGCAAGGTCATGAAGACGCTGAAGGCCCGCGACCTCTGGGAGACGATCTCCTACGCCGCCTGGGCATCGGCCGATCCGGGCCTGCACTTCAACACGACGATGAACGACTGGCACACGAGCCCGGCCGCCGGCCCGATCCGCGCCTCCAACCCGTGCTCCGAATACATGTTCCTCGACGACACGGCCTGCAACCTTGCCTCGCTGAACCTCATGCAGTTCAAGGATGCGGGCACCAAGCGCATCAACATCGCCGACTACGAGCATGCCGTGCGCCTCTGGAGCGTCGTGCTCGAAGTCTCCGTGATGATGGCACAGTTCCCGTCGCGTCGCATCGCCGAGCTCTCCTACGAATACCGTACGATTGGCCTCGGCTACGCCAACATCGGCGGCCTGCTGATGTCGTCGGGCATTCCCTATGACAGCGATGAAGCCCGCGCCATCGCCGGCTCGCTGACGGCGATCATGACCGGCATTTCCTACGCCACCTCGGCGGAAATGGCCGCCGAACTCGGACCGTTCCCGATGTTTGCGCCGAACCGCGAAAACATGCTGCGCGTCATCCGCAACCATCGCCGCGCCGCCTATGGCGAGACCTCCAGCTATGAGGGCCTTTCGATCAACCCGGTCGCCCTCATCCACTCCGAAAACCCGGATCAGGATCTCGCAGCGCATGCCAAGAGCGCCTGGGACAAGGCTCTCGAACTCGGCGAGAAGCACGGCTACCGCAATGCCCAGGCAACCGTTATCGCGCCGACCGGCACGATCGGCCTCGTCATGGATTGCGACACGACCGGCATCGAGCCCGACTTCGCGCTCGTCAAGTTCAAGAAGCTCGCCGGCGGCGGCTACTTCAAGATCATCAACCGCGCCGTTCCCGAAGCATTGCGCACGCTCGGCTACTCCGAAAGCCAGATCGCCGAGATCGAAGCCTATGCCGTCGGCCACGGCAACCTCAACCAGGCGCCCGCCATCAACCCCTCGACGCTGAAGACCAAGGGCTTCACCGACGAGAAGGTGGAGGCCGTCAATGCGGCTCTTAAGTCCGCCTTCGACATCAAGTTCGTCTTCAACCAGTGGACGCTTGGGCTCGACTTCTTGAAGGGCACGCTGAAGGTTTCCGACGAGCAGCTTGCCGACATGAGCTTCAACCTGCTCGACCATATGGGCTTCTCGAAGAAGGACATCGAGGCTGCGAACATCCATGTTTGCGGTGCGATGACGCTGGAAGGCGCGCCATTCCTGAAGAATGAGCACCTCGCCGTCTTCGATTGCGCCAATGCCTGCGGCAAGATCGGCAAGCGCTACCTCTCGGTCGAAAGCCATATCCGCATGATGGCGGCTGCCCAGCCCTTCATCTCAGGTGCGATCTCCAAGACGATCAATATGCCGAACGATGCAACGGTCGACGATTGCAAGAGCGCCTACATGCTCTCCTGGAAGCTCGGCCTGAAGGCCAACGCGCTTTATCGCGACGGCTCGAAGCTGTCGCAGCCGCTGAACTCTTCGCTGATCGAGGACGAAGGCGACGAGGACTCGCTGGAGGAACTGCTGGCCCAGCCGGCTGCCGCCCAGGCCGTCACCGTCACCGAAAAGATCATCGAACGCGTGATCGAAAAGGTCGTGCGCAGCCAGGAAAAGCTGCCGGGCCGCCGCAAGGGCTATACCCAGAAGGCAAAGATCGGCGGTCACACGATCTTCCTGCGCACCGGCGAATATGACGACGGCCGCCTCGGCGAAATCTTCCTCGACATGAACAAGGAAGGTTCGGCCCTTCGCGCCTTCATCAACAACTTCGCGATCTCGGTCTCGCTCGGCCTGCAATACGGCGTGCCGCTCGAAGAATATGTCGATGCCTTCACCTTCACGAAGTTCGAGCCGGCGGGCATCGTCACCGGCAATGACGCGATCAAGAACGCGACGTCGATCCTCGACTACGTGTTCCGCGAACTCGCCATCTCCTATCTCGGCCGCCACGATCTGGCGCATGTCGATACGTCCGACTTCAACAACACGGCGCTCGGCCGCGGCGTGTCGGAAGGGAAGGCGGACATCGTCTCCAAGGGCCTGACCCGCGGCTACAAGCCGACGCTGGTTTCCGGCACCGGGGCTGAGCGTTCGGCATCGGAGATCAAGGGTGCTGCAACCGCCGCCCCTGCCCGCGCCTCGTCCGGCGCGACGATTACCGCGATTGCCGGCAACACCGTGCGCAAGCTCGAAGCCGTCGCCGCCCCCTCCGAGGTCGTCGCCTTCAAGCGCGATTACGAGGAACGCGCTAAGGAGCTGGCGGAGGAAATCGCCGAAGAGCTCGTCGAGGAATCCAACACGCTCTTCACCGACGCCGCCGCAGCCGATGCAGCCTCTGCCAAGACCGAAGCCAAGAAGGTCGAAGCCGAACGCCGCGCCCGCTCCATCATGCAGGGCTACACGGGCAACATGTGCACCGAGTGCCAGAACTTCACGATGGTTCGGAATGGCACCTGCGAGAAGTGCGATACGTGCGGCGCGACCAGCGGGTGCAGCTGATTTATGTGAGTATCTTGTTCCTGTAGGCAGCCATTCATTTTGACCGGCAGCCCTTGAAATGACGCAAATTACGCCTCGCCCAACGCAGAGATTGCGGGCGGGGCGAAATAATTGAAGATCACCAGCAAATACTGGGAAAAAAATATAACGGAGCTAAACGCAGAAACTGCGATGCATCGGAAGTGGAAACAGCATGTTTCGGTCACGTAATGATAACTTCCGCGCGTTTCTATAGTCCTAGGTGGCAAAATCTACCTCGTCGATTTCCAACAGTTCAGCGAATGAATCAATCCTCCCGCGTATAGTTGAGGAATAGCATGGCAGATGATGAAGAGCTGCTTGATATTCATGCCGATGCCTCAGTCGCGGCATCGCCCCCTGAAGGTCCGCAATTCCCCCGAACGTGAAAGCAATCGTCTGGGCCCGCTCGGCGGGGCGCTGCGCCTTTTGCAACAAGCTCCTCATCGGCGACCTGCTTTCCAGCAAATCAGACCTTAACACAGCCTACATTGCGCACATCGTCGCTGACGCTCCGAAGGGAGCGCGCGGCGACAAGGTTCTGTCCGCCAAGCTATCAAAGGATCCGGCCAACCTGATGTTGCTCTGCGACGTCCATCACAGGCTGATCGAGGGTCCGGAAACCAGCGGTGAATAGTCGCGTAAGTATGAAACAGACTGATCGCAATGGCCGTGGGCTCAGATAGCGCTCGGTCGTATAGACTTGCAGCGGCCCCATTTCGTCGGCCCGGAGGCGGCCTGCAGTTCACCGTATTCGTGATATTCGACGGAGCTTGATCATCGCGAACAAAATATGAACAACTTTTTTGAGTCAAGACTACTCGCCCGATCTTCACCTGGTGGTCTGGTTGGATGTAGGCGCCCAGAAGCCACCGAACCGGGAGCTGATTTGCCGTGGTGGACTTTGCAAACCTCCGCAATGCACCTAATATTGATGCAATCAAACCAGTAATGGGTTGCACCCTGTGACGAGGAAGTCGGTCAAATAGGAGTCGTCGCCGAACCAGCAGTTCATGGCACGGCGTTACATGTAGACTCGATCAGGTTGCCGAACTTCTGCCCCTCGGCCTCCACCAGCCACCAGCCGACACCGCGATCATCTTAATCTTTCATCGGCTCGCCGAGCGTATGCATCAGGCGGTTAGCCCAGCCGAAGATGGCGGACGAGAGGACGAGATCGACAGCTTCGAGTTCATCGAGCCCGACGTCGGCCAGCGCCTGCGCGTCGGCCGCCGTCGCCTCGGCAGGCGTGGTCGACAGCCGTGCCGAGAAGTCGAAGATTGCCTGCAGATGCTCATCCAATTCTGCCTCGAGACCGTCGGCGAACACGGCATCGATGACATCTGTGCGTTTCGTCAGGTTGTTGAACCGCGATGCGTGGACGGCGGCGCAGTAGACGCAGCGGTTGACAACGGACGCGGCGACGGCGCCCAGCTCGCGTTCGCTCGATGCCAGTCCGTCCTTTCCGTACATGATCAGGTTGAACAGGGGCGAGCGGACCGCGAGCGTCTCGGGGTCGTGCGCCAGGGTGAGCACATAGGGCGAGATGCCCTTGTTGGACGGCGTCGTCTGCATCGCCGCGTGCTGCTCGTCGGTGGCGGTCGCGAAATCGACTGGAACGACATAGGGCTGCCAGCGCGGCACAGTCGTAGTGAAGGTGTGGACGACCTCGCTCATCGCATTTCTCCAAGCAGCTTCAGGCCGGCGAGAACGCGGACCTGGTAGTTGACGAAGGCCGCAAGCTCCGCGAGCCGGACGATGTCGGCATCGGTTACGCGGACCTGGCGCAAGGCCTCGATATGCGCTCGCGTCGCATCGCGTGGCGCGACCGTCAGCCGGTCGGCATGACGGACGATCTCCGCGGTACGCGGGTCCGCCACGTTCGTGTCGGGCTCGGCGAGCAAGGCCGTCCCCGGTTCGTCGGCACGGGCGACCAGGGTGTCATAGTGGCTTGCGAGAGCAATGTTGTGATTGTGGCGCGCCATTCGTGCAGCGAGCGCGGCCCTGAAGCCGTGGGACAGTCCGCCGGGATCGCGCGGCAGGAGCACGGCGTCATGGGCAGCCTCACTCAGACGCAAGATCTCGGTGCGTTTTTCCATGGCTTCGGCGAGCGCGGAGCCCGGCCTCGCGGAGACGAGGGTTTCGATGAGTGTCAAAACAGGTTCCTCAGTACATCAAAGGCATTCGGTCTAGGTAGGCGCGACACCCAATCATGTCAATTGGTAATGATATGTCGCGTATGATGCGAAATATTTATCTATTGACGATCGTCAAATGAGAACTCTCATGCTTTACTGACATAAAGGAGGATGTTTGATGTCCATTATGCATTCTAACTTTTTCGATATTCGGCAACTCGAAGCCTTTGCAGCGGTGATGTCCGCCGGCAGCGTGACCGGCGCGGCGCGGCTGCTTGGTCGATCGCAGCCGGCGGTGACCAGGCTCATCCAGGATCTGGAAGTCGACATCGGCTATGCCCTCTTGCACCGAAGCGGACCTCGCATCACCCCGACCTCGCGCGGCCTACTGTTTCACGCCGAGGTGGAGCGCCATCTCGCAAGCCTCACCCACATCCGCGAACGGGCGAATGCCATCGGTCTCGACGAGCCGGCGTCGCTAACGATCGCGGCCACGCCGTCGCTTGCGGCCGGCGTTCTGCCGCAGGCGATCGCGAACGTCGCGCCGGGTCTCATTCCACGCCACCTTCATGTGCAGGCGCTCGCGGCCGAGAATGTCGTTCAGGCCGTGCTCGCCCGCTCGGCGGACTTCGGGATCGCAAGCCTGCCGCTGGAGCATCCCGGCCTCGACGTGCACTGGGTCGCCGAAGCGCCGTGCGTCGTCGCTCTCTCCGCGGATGATCCGCTCGCCGGTGATGGCGTCGTGCGGCTCGGCGATCTCTCCGAGCGCCGGATCATCACCTTGGCGAACCCATATCGTCTGCGCCACCGCGTCGACGAGGCGCTTGAACGGGCTGGCATCGTGCCGGGGCGGATGATCGACGTCAACGCCTCGATGACGGCCCTGATGATGGTCCGCGCCGGCCTGGGAGTTGCCATCGTCGAACCGGCCACCGTCGTTGGCGTTCCGCTCGAGGGCATCGTGATGCGCGTTATCGACCAGACAATACCCTTCGTATTTGGCGCGATCTCGCCTGCAGCACTGCCGATGACCCCGACCGTCGCGGCACTGATTGACGCAGCCCGCGCCGTCGGTCTTGCGATGCCCGGTTGCCGACTGCATGACTCGGGCGGCGTCGAGGCCTTGGCCGACACCGTGTATGGACCGACTCCCCTGCCTGAGGGAGTTCCGTCATGAGCGACCTGTCCTCGTTGCCTCAAGGACTCGAGGCGCTCGAGACTCGCCTGAAACAGGATCTTGCCTGGCTGGAGTTGCCCGCGAAGTCCTGGATTCCTCCTCGCGAAGTCGACGGCAAGACGGTCGTCGACGTCGTCATCATTGGCGGCGGCATGGCCGGGCTTGTCGCATCGGGCATGCTGAAGCGGCTCGGAGTCGCGAACCACGTCGTGCTCGACAAGGCCTCCGCTGGCCAGGAGGGGCCATGGGTCACCTTCGCGCGGATGCGAACGCTTCGCTCCCCCAAGCAGTTGACCGGGCCTGCGATGGGGCTGCCGTCTCTTACGTTCCGCGCCTATTACGAGGCCCGCTACGGCAACGAAGCTTGGCTCGCTCTCGACCGCGCGCCGCGCGAGATCTGGATGGACTACCTGATCTGGTACCGCCGGGTACTCGAGCTCCCGGTGTGCAACGGGATATCGGTCGACGCGATTCTCCCTCGCGAGGACGGAATGCTCGACCTAGTTTGCCGTCAGGCTGACAGAACAGAAATCATGATCGCGCGCCACGTGGTACTGGCGACAGGCCGCGACGGCCTGGGTGGCCCGTATCTACCTCCCATCGCCGACGACATCGATCGAAATTTCTGGGCTCATACCGCCGACGAGATCGACTTCGCCGCACTCCGTGGAAAGCGGGTCGGCGTCGTCGGAGCCGGCGCGTCCGCGATGGACAATGCCGCTACGGCGCTTGAAGCCGGCGCCGCGCGCCTCGACATGTTCGTGCGTCGCAAGGAGCTGCCGCGGATCAACAAGTTCACCGGCATCGGCAGCCAGGGGGTGGTGCATGGATTTGCGGGCCTTCCCGACGAGTGGAAATGGCGGTTCCTGAACTACGCCATGGGCCAGCAGACACCGCCGCCACGGCCGAGCGTCCTGCGCGTCAGCGCCTTCCCGCAGGCCCGTCTCCACCTGGAAAGCCCCATAAGCGAGCTGAAGCAGATCGGCGACCATCTCGTCGTGGCGACGCCGAAAGGTCACTATCCGGTCGATTTCCTGATCTTCGGAACCGGCTTCAAGATCGACCTGACCAACCGGCCCGAACTTGCCGCCGTCGCACCGTATATCCGCCTATGGCGCGACCGTTTCCCGACGCCGGCCGGAATGCCTAACGCGGAACTCGAAGGCTCGCCCGATCTTGGAGATGCGTTCGAATTCCTCGAGACGGAACCTGGCGCCTGCCCGGCGTTGGCGAAGATCCACTGCTTCAATTTCCCGGCGACGCTGAGCCACGGCAAGCTCACCGGTGACATTCCAGCGATCAGCGAAGGTGCCGACCGGCTCGCGCGGGGCATCGTCAAGGCGTTGTTCGTCATCGACCGCGAGCGTCATTTCGCCGACCTCCAGGCGTTCGACACGCCCGAGCTGCTCGGAGACGAATGGGTCGATGCCGAGACCACAACCGAAAAGGACACCAAACTGAATGCTTGAGCTCAAGAACCTAAAGCTGTCCTACGGAACCACGCAGATTCTCAACGGCGTCGATCTCTCCGTGAAGCGCGGAGACGTGGTGTCGATCATCGGCCCCAGCGGTACCGGCAAGACGACGCTGCTGAAGTGCATCAACTACCTGGTAAAGCCGGCGTCCGGCACCATCGCGTTCGATAAGCTCAAGATGGACTACCAGCGCCCGGACAACACCGCGATACAGGCGATTCGGCTCCGGACGGCCATGGTCTTCCAGCAGTTTAACGTCTTCAAGAACATGACGGTCGTTCAGAACGTGATGGATCCGCTCGTGGTCGTGCAGCGCAAGTCAAAGGACGAGGCGCGGGCGATCGCCCTGCAGGAGCTCGATCGGGTAGGTCTCTCCGACAAGCTGGACAGCTACCCGTCCCAGCTCTCCGGTGGCCAGCTGCAGCGGACCGGCATCGCGCGGGCGCTCGCGGTCAAACCGGACGTGATGCTCTTCGACGAACCCACGTCGTCGCTCGATCCCGAACTCGTCGGCGAAGTTCTTAGGGTGATCAAGGACGTTACGTCGTCGGGGATCACCTCGCTGCTCGTCACCCACGAGATGCAGTTCGCAAAGAACATCTCGAACCGCATCGTCTTCATGGATCGGGGCGTCGTCGCCGCCGACGGCAGCCCGACCGAGATCTTCGACGCGCCTTCGAATCCACGCCTTGCCCAATTCCTCAATTCCGAGCTTGCAATCCAGTAGAGAAAGGATGCCTGACATGCCTTCTATTAAGTCAACTTCCCGCCGTACTTTCGGTCTCGCCATAGCCGGCGTCGCATTCGCTCTCGCAACGGCTGGCGTATCCCATGCCCAGGACGTGCGCACCATCAAGATCGCGACGGCAGCCGAATCCAAGCCGCTGTCCTGGGGTGCGATCGGCGTCGAGCCTCAGGGCTACGAGCCCGACGTCCTGAAAGCCATTAACGCGAAGCTGCCCCAGTACAAGTTCGAGATGGAAGGCGCCGCCGACATCGCTCAGGAGACGGGCCTCGTCACTGGCAAGTACGACATCGCGACCGGCGGCTACTACCGTGCGCCCGCTCGCGAAAAGCAGTTTCTTATTCCGGAGAGCCCGATTGGCGCCAGCCTGATCAAGATCTATAGCCGCAAAGACAGCGGCATCAACGAGATGAAGGATCTCGTCGGCAAGAAAATCGTGCCCGTCACTGCCGGCGGCGGCATCTACAAGTTCGCCACGGCGTGGCAGGAACAGAACCCCGACTATAAGATCGAGATCACCGCTTCCAGCGCCGGCATTCCATATCCGGATCGCCTGAAGGAGGTCCAGAACGGCAAGTACGACGCGCTGGTTCTGCCGTCCAACCTCGGCGAGCAGACGGTCATCGACCAGCAGAAGCTCGACATCAAGGCGAGCGAGCCCGTCGCTATCAACAACACCTTCGTCTTGATCCACCGCTCCGAGGAGAACAAGGCCCTCTCCGAAGGCATCGACCAGGCGCTGAAGGAACTCAAGGCCGACGGCACGCTCGCCAAGCTCTCGCAGAAATGGTTCGGCGAGGACATCACCACGTACATGAAGTAACGCTCGGTTGAGACACCGGCGATCAGGCCCAAGACTGAAAGAAGGAGTGTTCCGAAGTGGACTTATCCATAATGATCCCAGAGCTGCTATCGGCGCTGCCGCTGACGCTTGCGATCACGTTCACGGCCATGATCGCCGGCTTCGTGCTGGCCTTGATTGCAACGACGTTCCGGGTGCGCAGGACGCCCGTGGTCAGCCAATTTGCCGACCTTTACGTGTCCTATGCCCGCAGCGTCCCCGTCGTGCTCCAGTTGTTCGTCGCCTTTTACGGGCTTCCGTTGGTGGTTGACCTGTTCGATGTCGAGGACTTCGTGTCCCCTAACGTGGCGGCGATGGTCGGCCTCAGCCTCTACCATGGAGGATATCTCTCCGAGGTTCTACGGCCAGCCTATCTCGCCGTAGAACGAGGTCAGCACGACGCCGCGGACAGTCTCGGATACACGTTCCGTCAAAAGATCCTTCGCGTCGTCGGGCCGCAGGCCGTGCATATCGCCCTGCCCGGCTACGGCAACGCGATCATCTACCTGATCCACAACGTCGCGCTCGTCATGTACATCGGGGCCGCGGACGTGATGGCGACCGCTCATCTCGTCATGGAGCGGGACTACAACCAGTACCAGTTTGAGACCTATCTCGTACTGGCGGTGATCTATTCGCTGCTGTGCCTCGTGGCATGGCTCGTCGTCCGCTTCTTCGAAATGCGGAACTCGAAGTTCGCGCCAGCGGCCACGCCGGCCAAGGTTACCATGATGGCAAGCGTCTGATCAAAGAGGAGGTCATCACATGTTCGATTCCGAAGTTCTTCTACCCGATCTCTGGGACATCCTTGGCGCGGTTCCCGTGACGCTCGCCATGGCGCTTGCGATCTTCGTCCTCTCGACGATCGTAGGCAGCCTGTTTGCGATGGTCGAGTATCGGCGGGTATCAGTGCTGCGGGAGCTCGTCGTTGCCTACAAGGTCGCCTTCAAGGGCGTCCCGATGGTGATCGTGATCTTCCTCGCCTACTACGGTCTTCCACCGGCCCTCCAGTTCCTGGCCTCGTTGATCGGGATCGAGTTCAACGGTCACGCGACGCCGAACTGGGTCACGCTCATCGTCGCATTGACCACCTGCGTCGCGGCTTTCCAGGCGGAAGTCGTGAAAGGCGCTCTGAACTCCTTTGACACCGGTCAGGCGGACGCGGCCTACTCGTTGGGCTACAAACGCAGCCAATTGTTCCGCCGGGTCATGCTTCCCCAGGTGATCGTAGCGGCAATCCCGGACCTCGCCAACTCGTTCATGGTGATCATGAAGGCGCTCTCTCTTGGGTTTGCCATCGAGGTTGTCGATATCTTTGCGCAGTCGCAACTGACCGCCGCGCTGAATTTTTACTACCTCGAAGCCTTCTTGATCGCGGTCGTCGTCTACATGGTGATCGCCTATATCGTCACGCATGGCGCCGACCGGGTGGAAGCGGCCCTTAGGGCGCGGACCTAGGGAAGCCCGCGGCCGCATCGCGCACTGGGACGCCCATGCAAATTAGATAACCATCTGCTTGCCCAGTTCCAGAACTGGGTTACTCCGAAGCTGGAGTAGTCCGAAGGATCGATCGCGAAGCCGCCATGGCGATAAACTGCCAGTCCTGTCCGTTCGGGACGCCCGTCTCGCCTCTCCTCCATCCTTCTATCGGTGGCTGGGACGAACGCGGCCTCGCCTTCAGTTAATTTTCCTGTTGCGTTTCGGCTATGACGCTACCAACCACGTAGTTCCTTTCCGCCGGTTCGGCGGGGACAATCAGGGTGACCAGTTCCCTGCGCCCTCTGAAGATCAAGCTGTAGAGTTTGTGGACGTGGCGTGGACCACGTTCTTCCTGAACGACTTCCGCATCGGTCCGCTGGAAGAAGCTCCTCTCGAAGCCAACACTGTCGATGTCGGACATTGCGATGGTGCAGCCTTCCACCGCTTTGCCACCGACCGTCGCCCTGGTCACAGCGACAACAGTCCGCTGTCGCCGCTCGCCGACAAGCCAGCCCTCGATGGCCTCCGGGTTTTCCATGGGGGCCAGCGTCATGAGGATCTCGGTCGAGAGAGGAATCCAGCCTCGTGCCAGGGCGATCGTCCCCGTCCGCATGAAATTGGGTCCGTCCACCAGACAATGACGCCCGAAAAAATCGAACGCTGAAGCGGTGTCTTGAGCGTGGATCGGTGTAACCAGGCAGAAGATCGCCATAGTTAGAATGACGACGGCATATGCCATCCTTTTCGTCCACGATGAGTGTTGTCCAGCAATGCAACCCACTCGGCGAAAACCGGGTGCCATTGCCGCTCATGCAAGGAGTGCCGATTATACACCCTTACATCTCGTTGGATAAGGCTGCTCTCCTGCAACACGGGCCGCCTCGCGGAGAAGCCGCTCAGTCGAGGAATCACGTGTTTCTCCCGTCCTTCGAGCCGCTTCGCGGATTTGAGCTCCGCTTCTGGAACCAACTTCATGCCGCGGGGCCGCGCCCACCGACGCGGCCCCGACCCTTCACATCATCTTCTTGATATCGGCATAGGCGCCGTCGGTCTTCAGCGTGACCGTGACCGGACTGCTGGTACGGTTGCGCCAGAACCAGCCATGGTTTCCGTCGAAGGCGGCTACGATGACGCCGCTGTCTTCGGCGGCGCCTCGGCCCTTCTCGTAGCTGATGTTTTCGCCGCCGCCGTCGCCGTGCGTGTCGAAGTTGACCTTGCCCCCGTTCGCGGTCCAGGAGAAGTTTGCCTTCGCACCCTTGACCATCGCCAACTTGATTTCCGCGCCTTCGCCCGGCTGGAGTGTCACCGACATCTCGTCCTGCCGCATCTCCTGAGCCTGGGCCGAAGAGATTCCGAACTCATGGACGATGCGGTCGAGGAGTGTCGAACCTTCCTGGGCGGGGACCGGCTGCGACGGCGTCGTAGCCTTGACGCGATCCATCTCTGCTTCTTCGGCGAGCTGGGTTTTGATCTGCCCCATCTCCGTCAGGCCCATCGCGGAACCGACGCCTGTCGGATCGACGCCGTATTCGGATGGCAGGACGACAGTGACGAGGATCGCGGCGGCCGCGGCTGCGGCAATGACTGTCGACCTGAGCAACTGCTTCGAAGACGGCAGGTCGCCGGGTACTGGTGATTGGGTATTGAACATATGTGGGATTCCCTTGCAGTTTATGCGACGAAGTAGCCGGTGAGCTGATATCCGATCAGGACGAAGCCGGCGGTCATCATGAGGACGTTGACCGTGTAGGCGTGGCGCATGAAGCTGCTGGTCTTGCGCCAGTAGCTCATGACGATGAGAATGATCGTCAGCGCGACGAGCTGGCCGATCTCGACCCCGACGTTGAAGGCGAGGAGGTTCGGGAGAAGCCCGTCCTCGGCGATCTCGTATTCGAGGATCTTGGTCGCCAGCCCGAGACCGTGGAAGAAGCCGAAGATGAGGGTCGCGGCCTTGGTGTTCGGCTGGACGCCGAACCACCGCTGGAACGCCCCGAGATTGTCGAGCGCCTTGTAGACGACCGACAGGCCGATGATCGCGTCGATCAGATAGGAGCTGACGTTCCAGCCATAATAGACGCCGAGCAGCATCGTCGTCGAATGGCCGACGGCGAAGAGGCTGACATAGATGCCGATGTGCTTCAGCCTGTAGAGGAAGAAGATCACGCCGAACAGAAACAGCAGGTGATCGTATCCGGTCACCATGTGCTTTGCGCCCAGGTAGACGAACGGGATCAGATTGATGCCCGTGATCTCCTGGATGTAGCCCTTGTCGCCTTCCGCGACTGCGTGGGCTGCCGCAGTGCCCGCCAGCGCAAGGACTGACAGCAGGACGAGCAAGGATTGAACAACGGGGGAGCCGGGCACAAACGCGCGGCTTCGGCCTCCGGGAGAGGATTGCTTCATTTGCAAGTTCCGTCAATTCGTTGAAACGGCCGCCGGAGCGGCGTCGATCAAAAACGAGGTCACGGTCTTGGCGGGCGTTCTATGCCGTAGGGGGGACCTGCTGAGGCAGACGCCGGACGGGACGAATAGGACATCGTCACGGCCGAGCGGATGCTCGATCCGGTAAGGCTGAGGAGCCCGGCCTTCTCGTGAGTGTGATCCGCGTGATGATGGTCGGAGACATCCGCGTCGCCTTCTAGAACGTCGAAGTCGTCATGGGAATGGCCGCCATCTGCATGGGCATGGTTATCGGCCGCGAGCACGGTGGCCGCGCCGTGAAGTGCCAGAGCGTGCGATCCGATCGCAGAGAACGAATACAGAAGCACGGCGACGCATGCCATGAAGGCGCTGACAAGACCCGTCGATCTTTTGTCCCGGCGATGAATCATACCCATGGATAACCGTGTTCGCATCCACACACAAGAAACCAACTTGGCGCATCCCCTCCAGGGGATAGGAGGAAAACATGTCCTAACAGAGGTCTGCCCATTTGCCAGCATCAAAGGTGCGTCGTGACAGCCAGAAAAAATACTATACCCCTCTATTCTATTAGCGTTGGTCCGCCTATAAATAATTCCGGCCCAGCCACTTTCATGGGAGACGACGCATGTCGCACACCATCCGAGAGAAGACTAAGCTGATCAACAGAACCCGGCGCATCCGCGGCCAGATCGAAGCCGTGGAGAGGATGCTGGAGGACGAGAAGAGCTGTGCGGAACTGCTGCAGGTGATTGCCGGCGTCCGTGGGGCGATCAACGGCCTGATGTCCGAGATTATCGAAGACCACATCCTTTTACACGTCGCCGACGCCGATTTGGCCCAGAACGACCGCAACGAGGGGGCGGCCGAACTGATCGACGTCATGCGCGCCTATCTGAAATAGCGAATGACATGACCGAAGAAAAGACGTTCCGCTTCGTCCATGACGGTATTGCCATCGATGTGTCCGTGGATGAGGCAGGTGCCGGTACTTCGGTGCTGCTGCTTCCAGCATTGAGCTCGATCTCGACCAGCGGAGAGATGGCCGGACTTGCCCAGCATCTGTCGCAGGACTTCCATGTTCATTCGGTGGACTGGCCTGGCTTCGGAACGGAAGCTCGACCTCGCGTGGAATGGACGCCGGACACACTCTCCGCTTTCTTTGCCACGATCCTGGACGAGTTTCGTCCACAAGCGGTGGTCGCGGCCGGACATGCGGCGAGCTACGCGCTCTACCACCTGGCCCGTTGCAACGAGGCATTGCAGGAACTCGTTATTATCGCACCGACCTGGAGGGGGCCGCTGCCGACGATGATGAACGGGCAGAGAACCTGGTTCGCACGGATCAGGGCCGCCGTCGACAATCCCCTGATAGGCCCCATGCTCTATGCCGCGAATGTCAGCCAGTTCGTCGTCAGGAGGATGGCGCGGGAACATGTCTACAGCGATCCAGCGTGGCTCTCGAATGAGAGGCTTCAAGCTAAGATGGCCGTTACCCGTGGCCGGGGTGCGCGGCATAGCTCCGTGCGGTTTGTGACGGGCGCACTTGACCGTTTCACTGACCGCGCTTCCTTTCTGGACGCCGCCAGCAAGGTAGCCTCTCCGATCCTCATGATTTTCGGAGCGGAGACACCACGGAAATCCCGCTCGGAAATGGAAGTCTTGGCCGAGCTACCGAACGTTCGAGCGGAGCGGTTGCAATTCGGCAAGCTATCTGTTCATGAAGAATTTCCAGACAGCGTGGCATCTGTCATTGCACGGTTTCTCGCCCCCGCGCCATCGGTTTGATGCCACCACGCGACAGCGCCTACAATCTGACGACTAACCTGCTATTACCCTCCTCTTCAACAACCGCAGCATTGACAATCTCTTGTTTTGACGAAAGCCGAAGGCGTCCTGATTTGAGATCGTGACATCCGATGACGCCCCCATCATTGGTTGCCACCCGCCAACAGATGACCCGGAAGAGCCGGAATTGCGATCATCAGGGTCGCGATCCCGGCCTTCTCGCAGAACTTTGGACGACAAAGTGACGCCCTGTTGGCCTGTCAATTTGCCAAGAAGACCGGGATGCTGCGCACCGCCTCGCCACCGTTCTTCGTGATGGAAATACGAGCGTAGACGGCGTCCTTGATCTTTCCTTCGACGATCAGCGTTCTTCCATTGCCAGGATTTTCGGTCTTGAGGTTGCGGATCTGGTAATCTTCCGCTTTCGGGCCGATGGCCTGGACGACGACGGCGTCAGCAGCGAGCGGCCCGACCAGCGTCGTGTCCCTCAGGAAGAAGAGTTCCCATGTAGTGGCGTCGATCGGCTTGACCTCCAACTGCAGGTCTTCGTCGAAGGTTGCGAGAGATCCGCCATTTGGCCCCGTGACGGCTTCGATCGGTGCCGCGCCGGGCAAAAAGGCTTCTCGGGTATGGAAATGGGTCCCATGCCAGACCCGAACGCGCACACGGTGGGCCCCCTCGACCTGACCACTGGCGACGACCGTGGATTCGCTCGGACCGGCTGCGATAGCGAGGGGATAAATCTTGCCGGAAACATCGATTGCATCCGCCTCGATCTCTTTCAGCGGTGGCGCTTTATAGTCGGCGACACCCGCCTCGCTAAAGATGATCTCCCACTTGTCGGAGGTCTTGCCAACTATATCGACCATTTGGCCGTGGCCCATATGGATGGAAGGCTGTTCGGACATGTCATGCTCTCCTTTTTGTTATGCCGGCTGGGCGGCGGTTCAAACAATGCCGGCGACGTGCCGGAACTAACCCATCCCTATGGATAGGATAAAAATAGACACGGGAAAAATCAGGAATGACCGGCGCAGGTCCCTCTCCTGCCGCCGCAGCATTCATGGTGGGAGCCGATCGCCCGGCCACGACGTTTGCTGACTGCGGGAGAGATTTTCTTGATTATCCTTCCACTGGCAAAAACCGCGGCGAGAGAGATAGCCAGCGCCGCGATTCCTCTCTCCAGATAACCAGCGGCATCAAGTTCCGACGCACTACGGCCCGCAAGCCAGCCCGGCAGCAACATCGCGATGCTCCAGACAACGGCCGAGGAAACGTTGGCAAGCTGGAACCGGCGATGGTCCATCCCCATCATTCCCGCGACGAGCGGAATGGTCGAGCGTATAGGGCCGAGAAAGCGGCCGAAAAACACCGAGGCGAATCCATATTTCCGGAAGAAGAGACGGGTGCGGGCCAAGCCCGATCGATACCGATTGAGCGGCCATTTGTTGGCCGCGCCGGGCCCTATCCAACGCCCGATGCCATAAGAAACGGCGTCGCCCAGGATAGCGCCGATAATCGCTCCTGCGACAACCGGTCCTGCCTCCACTGTTCCAGCCCCTACCAGCGCTCCCAGGATCAACATCAAAGCAGTTGCCGGGATGGCGAAACCTATGAGGATCAAGGACTCGCCAAAGGCGATAAGGGTTGCCACCAGGCCCGCATAGGCTTGATGGTTATGAATGAAATCCCCGACACGTTCGACGAATTGCTCCATTGGAACTCTCCCGCGAATTAGCAAAGTTTACTGACCGACGGCCACGCAAAGTGCGACGGTGATAACTCACGCGTCCTCGCCCTGCAGGGAATGCAGACAGGAGACTAGAGGTATTTGGTGATCGTCTTGAACTCGTCGATCGACTTGCGTTCTTTCCGAGAAAGGGAACCGACGACATCCTCGAGGCAATGATCGAGATGGTCCTGGATGAGCGTCTTCTTGGCCTGCGTGATGGCTTTTTCGACCGCAGAGAGCTGCTGGGCGATATCGACGCAATCCCGACCGTTTTCAATCATCTGCACGACGCTGCGAAGGTGTCCTTCGGCGCGTTTTAACCGCTTGGCGATTGCTTCGTGGTGATGATGGATGGTGTGGCCATCGTTGGATTCGGTCATGCCTCTTGGTAGTCCATGCTCGGATATCTGGTCAAGCGACGAGTTGACGCCCTCTGTCGAGGCAAGCGCGGTGGGCATGGGTGTTTCTCCTATATCTTTTGTTTATCGTTGTCGCGGACCGCGCCGCATGGTTCTCTCCATTACCGCACAGCGGCGACGGTCGTGCTCCCGGTGTCCACAAGGCTGGCGGCATTGTCCGCAGGCTCATGATGTGGGTTCATGATGCCGTTGACACCGTGGTAACCCATGTAGAGACCCACAAGCACGATAACGGCGCTCGAAAAATACGGAGCTCGGGCGGCTGCGCTCGAAAGCCAGGAGAATTTCTGCGTTGCTTTGCGCACGCCAATTGCGGCGGCCGCGCCGACCATGACGAGCGTAAGGGCAAGACCGATCGAGAAGCAGAGGACGAGGACCGCCCCAAGCGGGATCTCCTTCAGTTGCAGGCACAGAAGAAGGACCGTAATGGCCGCCGGGCATGGAATGAGTCCGCCGGTCAATCCGAACAGGATAATCTGCCCAGTGGTCACCTGACGATTGGCAAAACGCTTGCGGATGTCATTGGCGTGAGAGAGTGCATGCGCGTCCTGATAACCCTCGGTCGCGAGATTGACGCCGTTACCTTGCGCCTTGGCAACCCCTTGCTTCAGGAAGGAAACGTCGTAATCGTGCTCGTGGTCACCATGGTCGAGGCTGAGTCGCGCCATAAAATCATAGGGTTCGGCGATGGTCTCGACGGATTCGATATAACCGTCGCGATCCACGAAGGTGAACTTCTGCTTCGTGCCATCCGGCCGTTCGGTCGAAAGAGTGACATATTCGGCGGTCCAGTTGTCGCCGCTCACAACCTTCAAGCGCCAGAAGGCAGGCTTGTCGGGCGTGATCTCCATCGACATGAAGCCATGGCCGGTGTCGACGCGCTGCGCCGGGATCGCCTTGTCGCGGGTCTTTTCCCATTCGGCGACGTCACGCTCGTATTGCTTGGCCGAACGCTGTTCCCGCCATGTCTGGCGGAACATCCAGGCTGCGACGCCGATAATGATCACAGCCGAAACGAGCTGGAAATATGGCTCCGCGATCTCAGCATCGAGACCGGAGAAAAGGTACATGCCACCGAGCGCGATCGCCCAGACGACCAGGGTATGGGAAAAGGTCGCAGCCAAGCCCAGCATGACCGACTGGACGACTGTGCCTCGCACGGCGACGATGAAGGCGGCCATCATCGTCTTGGAATGGCCAGGCTCAAGCCCATGAAGAGCACCGAGCAGGATGGCGCTTGGAATGAAGAGCCAGGCAGATCCGCCGCCCTGGGCGATCAATGAACTAAAGGATTCCATAATGTCTCCAGTCGTTGGTTCGAATGTCGTGGATGAAAGAATTTGAGGGACTAGGCGGTCGCCACTTGCGGCAAATGGTGGGTCAGGAGCTTGTCGAAATGGATGGTCTCGTCGTCGTCGGCGATGGCGACATATCCTCTGGATTTCCAGAAGCCGACGGTAGCCGAAGCATTGGAACTGGCATGCAGATACATGCGCTCATAGCCCCTCCTCAGCGCCTCTTTCTCGCCGAGAGCGGCGAGCTTCTTGCCCAGCCCACGGCCTCGCATGTCCTTTCGCACGTATTGCCGCCAGAGTGAGGCTATGCCTGTGCCGTCGCCGTAAAGATCGGAAAACAGCGCCGCGCAATTGGGCTTCCAGCCAAGATGCCGGATTCCTGTCGTTGCTATGATGTCTCCCCGTCGGTTCTCGACAATCCAGAAACCACCGCGATGGAGGCTGCTGAAATGGTTGCCGGCGGGCGGCATGAGAAGGGAGTCAAGATCGCCATGCCAGTCCGGACGATAGTCGAACCCATAGAATTCCTTGATCACGTCCAGGCAGAATTGACGTGTTCGCGCGCCCGCCCCTCCCTCATCGTGAAGAGGATAGAGATGAAAATCGGGTGAGAATTCAAGGTCGATCGCGTCAGTCATTTCAATATCCATTAGGGATGGAGTGGCGAACATGCTGTCGTTCCTGGCATCCTATATCCTCTCTAGGGGGATAGGATCAAGTCGTTTTTTGCTTTACGTCAACATTTCTATTGTTGACAATCCTACGACAGTGAACTCATGATGAATATGCCATCCAGGGGGATAGCATAGGAAGGCTGCTTAGATGAAAACCTCGGCAACAGGCCTCGCTCATTTCTCGCCTTATGCCGCCGCGCCACCGCTCGGCGATCCCAGGTCATGGCAACAAGCCTTGATCCGCTCCTGTTGTGCGGATCGTCCATTGCGCGACCTGTTTAGATAATCGGAGGCGAGACACGGAAGATGACGAAAACCCTGCTTCAGCGTCTGGCTTTCCTCTGCGCCACCTCCCTCTTCGTCTCCATTCTCGCTTTTCTCGTTCCGTATATGAGCGGCGGAGATCCCGTACGTACGATCCTGCAGTCGCGGGTCGGCGATCTCGCGGTCGATCAGGACGTCGTTGCGGCATTGCGTGTGACGCTCGGCCTCGACAGGCCCCTATACGAACAATACGGAATCTGGCTGGCCGATGCGCTCCGAGGCGACTTGGGCGTATCCTTCGCTAACAAAATGCCGGTCGCAAACGAAGTTGCCCGCGCACTTGGCGTCTCGGCGACGCTCGCGGCCGTTTCGCTCGCTTTCGCCCTCCTCGTCGCATTTCCTCTCGGCACGGTGAGCGCCATGCGGCCAGGCGGTCGTTTCGACACCGTCGCAACCTTCGTCACTCAGACCTTCGTCGCCGTTCCGGAATATTGGGTGGCACCGATGGCAATCCTGCTCTTTTCCCTCCATCTCGGCCTCCTTCCCTCCGCCGGTTGGCGCGGATGGCCTTCCGTGACCATGCCGGCGCTTGTGCTTTCCCTGCGTCCGACGGCCTATTTCACGCGGGTCACCCGCGGCGCCATGATCGACGTACTCGGCGCGCCCTACATCACGGCGGCCCTATCGCGCGGGCTCAACATGCGCCAGACCGTGGTGCATCACGGCGTACGAAACGGCATCATGCCAGTCCTCACTCTTTTCGCCATGTGGCTAGCCGGCCTGCTCGGCGGGTCGGTGGTGGTGGAGGTGATCTTCTCCATCCCCGGTATGGGCCGCCTGCTCTACGAAGCGGTAATCAACAAGGACATTCCGATGCTGCAAGGCGGCTTCGTCTGCATCGTCGTGCTTTCTATCGTCATCACCACGATCACCGACGTCATTCATATGTTCATCAACCCCGCCGTGAGGGTCGGTCATGCTCGCTAGCCTCAGCCCTGGTCTCCTATTATGGTGGTCTGAAAGCCGGGTCCGAACCAGGTTGATGGTCTTCCGCTTTCCACGAGGCCGCCATTGGACGCTGACCGCCGGCACCACCATGTTTGCAGTGATCGCGACGCTTCTTGTCCTTGGGCCATGGATCGCGCCCTACGATCCAGCGACGCAAAATCTACTCAAACGGCTGAAGCCTCCGAGCGCAGCTTATTGGCTCGGCACCGACGAACTCGGAAGAGATCTCCTGAGCCGTATCCTCACCGGCGGTCAGTTCGCCGTCACCATCTCGGCATTGACGCTCTTCCTCTGCGTGACGATCGGCATGACGGCCGGCATGATCAGCGCCAGGGTTGGTGGTTGGCTGGACGAGCTTCTCATGCGGATCGTCGACCTGCTTCTGTCGTTGCCGGACGTGATCATTGCGATGTTCATGGTGGCGATTTTCGGATCCGGTTACGCAACGCTGATCGTCTCGCTCACGGTCGTCGGATGGGCACCGTTTGCCCGCCTTGCGCGCAGCCTCTCCCTGGTCATCAATACCCGCGACTATATCGCCGCAGCAGAAGTGCTTGGCTGCCGCCCGAGTTTCATCCTGTTCCGGCATGTGCTGCCGAACGTCTTTAGGCCTGTCGCGGCGATCACCTTTCTGCGCTTCGGCCACAAGCTGATCACGGTCGGTGGATTGTCCTACCTGGGGCTCGGCGTCCAGCCGCCCCATGCCGACTGGGCATTGATGATGGCGTCCGCCCAGAACTACTTCGATCGCATGCCGCTTCTGGTCATCGCTCCGGGGCTTGCGATTTTCCTGACCGCCCTTTCCGTCACCTGGATCGGCCAAGGTTTGGAAGGGCAGAAGAAACAATGACAAAATCTAGGGAGTTTCCTATGGCGAAATCAAAAGGCAGTGATGTCAAGCTGCCCCGTTACAGCCTGGCGGCCCAGGTCGCGGAACAGGTCCGCAACGGCATCCTGGACGGGACGTTTCCACTGGGATCGCAGTTGAACGAGGCCGAACTGGCGGAGCGGTTCGGGGTCAGCCGCGGGCCGGTTCGCGAGGCACTTGCGCGCCTGGTGCAGGAGGGACTTGCAAACAGCCTACCGCATCGTGGCGTCTTCGTGCCGGAGCTGACGGAAAGCGATGTTATCGACATCTATCTGGTGCGCCAGCCACTGGAGCTCACGGCCATGGAAAAAGTCATGGCAAGGCAGGAGAAGCGCATACCCCTGCATAAGGAACTCAGCGCCATCGCCAACCGGATGGAGCGCGCCCGCCTAAACCGGAACTGGTCACTCATCGCGGAACTCGACATGCAGTTTCATCGCACCCTGGTCGACGCGGCCGAGAGCCCGCGGCTGTCGCGCGTTTATGCCACCGTGCAGGCGGAAACGAAGCTCTGCCTGCACAAGCTGATGGGCGGCTATAGCGGCAACGACGCGCTTGTTCGGGAGCATCAGTTGCTGGCCGATCTTATGCTGTCCGGCACGCTCGAGGCGGCACTCGCCGAACTGCGCCGGCATTTCGGCAATCCCGTCGAAACGATGCGCAAAGCCATTCAGGCAAGGAAGGGTGTCGCTTCGGCCGCATGAACCTGCAGTTCTCATAAAAAGAGGGGAAGACCGCATGACATGCCAGACCTGCGACAGCAATGCTCCTGCCTTGGGCGAGAGACAACCAATCCTGTCGGTGCGCGACCTGACGGTCCGGTTCGCCGGCGTAGAGCAGCCGGTACTGGATCGCGTCAGCTTCGACGTCGGCAAGGGAGAGGTTGTCGCCCTCGTCGGAGAATCGGGTTCCGGCAAGAGCGTAACGGCACTTTCCGTCATGCGGCTCCTGCCCCCAGGAGCAACGCTCAGTGCAACCGCAGTCCATTTCGGCGGACGGGATTTGCAGAACCTATCGGCCGGCGAGTTCGCTCACTTGAGAGGCGGGCGCCTGTCCATGCTGTTCCAGCAGCCTCAAGCCATGCTCGATCCTACATCGAGGGTGGGAGCGCAGGTAGGCGAGCCCCTCTATTATCACAACGGCATTCATGGACGGGAGAATCGCCGGCATGTCGTGGGAATGCTCGGTGAAGTTGGCATTCCGGATCCATCGGCACGCGCCGATTGCTATTCTTTCGAACTTTCCGGCGGCATGGCCCAAAGGGTGATGATGGCCGCAGCACTCAGCGCCAGCCCCGAACTCCTGATTGCTGATGAGCCAACGACCGCCCTTGATGTCACTGTTCAGGCGCAGATCTTGAGGCTTCTAAACGCCGAGCGCCATCGGCGACGCCTCGCCGTGCTATTGATCACCCACGATCTCTCCATCGTGTCCGCTGTCGCGGATCGCATCGTCGTCATGTATGCGGGCCGCGTCGTCGAGGAAGGACCCGCGGCCAGAGTCCTGAAGCAGCCGACCCATCCATACACGCAGGCCCTCATTCGCTGCTCTCTGTTCCAGACCGATGCGCAGGGAAAGCTATTCTCTCTCCCCCACGGTGCTGTCCATGCGCGAGACCTTACGGCTGGCTGCCGCTTCCATCCCCGTTGCCCGGTCGCGCAGGCGCACGGCTGTCTCGACCGTTGCGTCGTGGAGGAGCCGCATCTTTGCGACACCGTCTGCGGCTGCAAGGCCCGCTGTTGGGCTGCCAGCAGCGAACCCTATCGGGTCAGCGAAGGAGTTCCGGCATGAAGCCGCGCGTCGCCCACTCCGATTTCGTCATCGTCGAAGGACTGACGAAGCATTACGTCCTGTCCGGCGGGCGGCAAGTGCGTTCGGTCGACGGAGCCAGCTTTTCGATCCGTCACGGCGAGGCCTTGGGTCTTGTCGGCGAATCCGGTTGCGGGAAGAGTACGATCGCTCGCCTGCTCATGCGCCTGACGCCGCCGACATCCGGGCGGGTGAAGGTCGATGGGCGTGATGTCCTGGCGATGCAGGGTGAGGAGCTCCGCAAGATGCGCCGCACCATGCAGCTCGTCTTCCAGGATCCCTATTCGGCACTCGACCCCTCGATGACGATCGGCCAAAGCATGATCGCCCCGCTCACGCAACATGGGCTCTACATGCCCGGCGACTGTAAGGCCAAGGTGTTGGACATGCTGCGCGAAGTCGGCCTCACGGACGCATTTTACGACCGCTACCCTCACCAATGCTCCGGCGGACAATTGCAGCGCGTCGGGATCGGACGCGCGCTCCTTCTGCGTCCGGAATTTCTGGTATGCGACGAGCCGACATCGGCGCTCGACTCCTCCATGCGCACGCAGATCCTCAATCTTCTGTCGGAATTGAGAATTCGGCTGCGCCTCACCATACTGATGATCACGCACGATTTGAGGCTCGTATCGCGCTTCTGTGATCGCATCGCAGTGATGTATCTCGGCCAGATCGTCGAAATAGCGCCTGCGGCCGATCTCTTTGCCAATCCACAACATCCCTATACGCGGGCCTTGATCGCCTCCTCCCTCCTCGACGAGCACGGTTTGGAGGAAACGATCGATACCCTGCACGGCGAGCCGCCGAGCCCGCTCAATCCGCCGAGCGGATGCCGCCTTCGTACCCGGTGCGCCCATGCCGACAGTCGATGCGCTGAGACGGAGCCCATGTTGCGCAGCATCGTGGAAAACGAAGACACACGGCACTTCGTGCGCTGCCACTATTTCGAACGGATCGCGGCGATTCGCGAGATGCAAGACGCTCCAGCGATTGCGACCGGCTGAACCGCGTCGTCCAACTCTCTATTTTAAAACAAAAAAGGGAACGTAAGCATGAAGCTTTTCAATAGGATTACCGCATTGTCACTGGTCTTCGCGGCAACGGCGGCGCAGGCCGAACCGGTCGTCGTGGCGGACTTCTGGAGCATCAGGAACAACTGGGCCATGACCTCCGACGACGTCTACGTCGGCACGGTGGCAGGCTGCTACGAAGGCCTGGCCCGCGTGAACTACGACGGCAAGCTGGAGCCGTGGCTCGCCACTTCCTTCAACCACGTCGAACCGAACGTGTGGGAGGTCACGTTGAAGCAAGGTGTCGTCTTCCAGGACGGTACGCCGTTCGACGCGGATGCCGTCGCCTTTGCGTTCACCAGCCTTCTGCATGGAGAAGTATCGGCGCGCGCCTTTTCGCCGAAAATCTTCAAGTCCGTGGAAGCCATCGGGAAGGACAAGGTGCGCATAACGACTGCCCAGCCACTTGCCGTGCTGCCTGCACATATGGCCGCGCCGGCCACCAGTATTCTTTCCAAGGCGGCCTATAAGCCGAACGGCGCCATCGATCCGATCAACCATTGCACCGGCCCCTTCACGATCGTCTCGGTCGATCAGGCCCAAGGCCTGAAAGTGAAGGCGAACCCGACTTACTGGGGCAAAAAGCCTGCGGTCGAGGATGGTGAAGTACGCTTCATCCTCGACGCCAATACGCGCACGGTCCAGGCTCGTTCGGGCGAGGCGGACATTTCACGCCTCGTCCCGGCCACCAGCGTCAAGCAGGTCAACGACTCCGGTGTCGCCAAGATATCCGAGGCTGCAACACCGCGCACGACCATGCTCGTCATTAACAACAAGAAGAGGCCATTCGACGACGTACGTGTGCGAAAGGCAATTCAGGCGGCAATCGACAATCAGGCGATTTCCGATGCTCTGTTCGAGGGGCTGATGCCACCGGCTAACGATGTCTTCCGGCCGACGGACGCCTGGGCACCAAAGGACCAGAAGCCGAGCTACAATCCCGATCTTGCCAAATCGCTGCTCGCGGAAGCCGGCATTGCGCCTGGCAGTCTCAAGGTGGAGATCATCGCCTATGTCGAAAGAGCCGAATTCAAGGATATCGCCGCGGCCGTTCAGCAGATGCTGGCAGAGGTCGGCGTCCAAAGCACGATCAAGGCCGCGCAATACAACGCCGTCGAGCCGGACCTTCTCAACGGCAATTTCGAGCTCGCCTTCCTCTCGCGTAATTATCTGACCGACGTGCTTGACCCGGCGGGTTTCCTGTCTTCCGACTTCTCCTGCGATGGTGGATACAATCTGGCCCACTACTGCTCGCCTGAAGTTGATGCGCTGATCAAGGAAGCACGCGCCAACGACAATGACGAGCAGCGCTATGCGCTCTACGGCAAGATTGCCCGGAAGCTACAGGACGACGCGGCAGTCGTCGACATCGTTCATGTCAACACCTTCGATGCTGTCAGCAGCCGCATTCAGGGCTTCCGGCCACACCCGTTGAACAACTATTACCTCACGCCGGAACTATCGGTTAAGTGACGAAACCGGTGTCGCCGACCATTGGCGGCACCTCCCCGACAAGGACCGAAGCTTTGTTCGCCGTCTTTCCTGCCGCGGGCTTTGCATGGCACGATCCCGCTCGATGTCTTTGGATGCGGGATTAACCCGCGCTCACGGCGACTTCCGGCAACCCGATAGGGTAAGGAAATGAAACTCGATCGCATCGACATTGCAATCCTCTGCGAGCTCCAGAAGAACGGGCGTGTGACGAATACGGAGCTTGCGAAGCTCGTCGATCTCTCGCCAAGTCCGTGTCTGATGCGCGTGAGGAAATTGCAGGCAGAAGGCTACATCTGCGGCTATTCCGCTCAGATCAACCTGGCCAGGCTTGGCCAAGTAGTAACCGTCTTTACAGAGGTCACTCTCCGAAACCACCGGCAGATCGATTTGGCCCGCTTCATTGCGGCCATCGATAAATTGGAATCTGCAATTGAATGCCACGTGGTTTCCGGCGGCTACGACTACCTGGTGAAGTTTGTCACCAGTGGGCTCGCCGAGTATCAGACAATCATGGAATGCCTGATCGACAGAGATGTAGGCATCGACAGATATCTGAGCTTCGTTGTACTAAAATCGCCGATCGTCAAACCCTATCGGCCGCTCGATGCTGTCTTTCAAAGCGACCATGACACAGCCGAGCTGGATATGGAGGTGATCGGTTCGTAGATCCGCACTTCTTGGACGATACGCTTCAGAGCGATGCTCGGGCACAGGCCACCAATGCCTGCATCGATAACGATGACCTCATTCGCCGCAACCCACTTTAGAAACACTAAACGCCCGTCAAATACCCAGCACGATGAGCGGGCCGCGGCCACGTGAACAGCAAATAGTCATCTGATCGTTGGCGGCCTTTTCGGCATTGGAGAGGATAATATCCCGGTGGTCCAGCTCTCGGGAGAGGACTCGAGTGAGGCAAGAGCCGCACATGCCTTGTTCGCACGAAAGGTCAACTGGCTGCAGGATGAGTGCTCGCAGCATCGCCTGCTGGCGCTTGGATAGCATGAAGTCGATTGTTGACATGTCGAACCCATTTACGGACCCGATCAGACCAGTAATTGGATGATTTTCGACCGTCTACGGCAATCGAAGGCCAATCAACCGGCAGCAAAGGCGGTCGGACAGCAGGTCACCAGGATAGAGCGGCCTCAATAACTGGAAGCCGAGGTAACATTTCGGGCTCGGTGCTGTACTCTCCATTTGCTTCTGCGTCAGCATGACATTGACGCCACAAGACTGTACATTTGGTTCGCAGCACTCCTCGTTTCCACGGGAATTGGCGCAGATGCCCTCTTCGCCCACCACCAGACGCCTCATGGCCATTTTGACGGCGGATGTTGTCGGCTACTCGCGCATGATGGAAGCAGACGAAGAAGGAACGCTGGCAAGCGTTAATGTCTTGCAGGAGGAGATACTGAAACCTCGGATCGTCAAGGGTGGTGGCCGGACGATCAAGCTCATGGGTGATGGCCTCCTTTCGATATTCGACAGCCCCGCGGTCGCCGTCTCGACGGCGTTGCAGGTTCAACACCTGCTAGCAAGCGAGGCCGTCGCTACCGTTGGGACTAAACCAGTGAGAATTCGGATTGGTATAAACTTCGCCGAGGTGATGACGACGGATGACGATGTGTTCGGCGATGGCGTCAATGTCGCAGCGCGCCTGGAGCACCATGCGTTACCCGATGGGGTGTGCATCTCAGAAACAACTTACGCCGCCCTACCCGAAGAATTGCAGCGGCTGTTTGCCGACGGAGGACTGCTACGCCTCAAGAATATTTCGAAGCCGGTGCATGCCTGGCACTGGCCTCGAGCTCCTGCAAAAGAGCAGCTGGTCAGAACCGTCGTTGCCGTCCTTCCCTTTCAAAACGCGGCGACAGGCGCAGATGAATTTATGGTGGATGGCTTCACCGAAGACATCATCTCCGGTCTTGCGAGATTCAGGAGCCTGTCCGTCATTGCGGCGTCCTCAGCGTTTGCTTTCCGCGACCGTTCGGAGGATTTAAAGGAGGTTGGACGCAAGCTTGCTGCCACCTATCTCGTTACAGGCAACATGCGTCAGTCGCAAGACGAGGTCCGGATCGCGGTGCGGATGATCCAGGCCGACACGGAGCGATTGGTCTGGTCAGAAAAATATCAACGCCGAGCCTCGGATCTCTTCAGCATTCAGGACGACATCGTGAGAATGATCGTCGCCAATCTAGTGGGGCAGATCGAGAGCGCTGATTATCGAGAGTCCATCCGAAGGCCACCGGCCAGCCTCGCTGCATACGAATTTTATCTGCGAGGGCTAGTGCATCTCAGAGGCTATGAGCCGGACGACAACGTTAAAGCTGTGGAAATGTTCGAAGCTGCCGTTGCGGGCGACGGGGGCTTTGCGCTGGCACACGCTCATCTTGCATTGGCCCGGATCGCAGCCAGCGGCTATGCAAACGCACCGGAGGCCGTCCTTCGCGACGGCATCGCGCTCGCGCGACATGCCGTAAAGCTGGACGAGGGAGAATCTGGCGCCCATCGTGTGCTTGGGCTTGCGCATCTTTACCTAAAGGACTTTGAGAACTCCGAAAGAGAATTCCGTTTGGCGTATAAGCTTAATCCCAGTGACGCCAATGCTTTGGTACAGCTCGGCGGACTGCTGGCAAGGCGAAATCGTATAGACGAAGCGCTTCCGTGGGTCGAAGAAGGGATGCGGCTCAACCCTTTCCCACCCCACTGGTATCACGCGGTACTGGGAAATCTTCTCTATTTTAAGGGCGACTACGAGCAGGCTTTAGCGGCGCTACGCCGGTTACCGAATCCCGGAAAATACACCAACACTAGGATAGTCGCCTGCTTATCGATGGCGGGTCGCCTTCAAGAAGCTACCACGCTTGCCCAAAGCCTTCGCGAAAAGTATCCGGATCTAACTATCAGTGAATTTCTGGAGCGGGGGATCGTGGTCGAAACTGCCGAACAGACTGCTAAGTTCAGACGAGGCCTGGTGGGAACCGGATTGCCGGAATAGGTACCGTGACCCTTGAAAGGACGTTGAGCCACCTAGCACTTAGGCCCGTCCATGTATCAGGGACGGCAACCTCGATCAAAGAAGCGGTCGAACAAATGGGACTGCAGGAGAGGTTGGGCCGCGCCGTGTCCGCAACTTCCACTCCGGAAATAATCGAGAGTGAGTTCTTGCGATCGGTGCTAACGATCGAAGCTTTTAAGGATGAGTTCGGAATAAGCACCTACATGATGGGCTAGCGGGTCCGAAGTGGCTGATCAGTTTCAATCCGGCCCGTGGCTGGGGGTAGCGGATCCCTGGCGGTGGCTGACGACCGCCCTGCAGAAGATCTCGCCGCATCCCTATGCAGTCCCGCGTTCAGCCCCTAACCCCATTGCCCGAGCGGTTGAGGGCTATATCTCTTCAAAGGTTTCATGGCCGCCCGTCGCCGTTGGAACCGGCGGAGAACTATCTCGTGGCCGATCATGGTCTCGTCAAGGTCGCGGGCGATCATCCGGGGAAGGACCATTCAAGCGATCTCGGTCATCGGCTGGACCTTCCGAACGTGATGCACTACTTGCTCCAGTTCCTCATCATTCAACTCACCCATCAAACTGCGCGCTTTCGTCTTGGCGACTTCCTGTTCGACGAATAGCATCTGGTTGCATTCATCAATGCATTCGCGTAAAGAGTTTAGATGCACAACAACCGATGAGCCGTTACGATGGATACGATTCCCACCGAAGGCTTTGACGCGGCCGTGACCCTGACAGACCATCTCGACCATCTGCCCGACAAGAAGCGCCGCGAGCTTGCCCGGGTTCTGCAGATCCTGTTTTTCGAGGTCGAGCAGTTCCGCGCCACCAAGCTGTCCGGCAGGAAAGCGGCCGGCAAGGTGCTCAAGGTGGTGCTCTACGGCTCGTACGCCCGCGGCGACTGGGTTGAGGATCGCTCAAGCGGCTACCGCTCCGACTATGACCTTCTGATCGTCGTCAACACCAAGAGCTTTGCCGAGGAGTATGAGCTGTGGGAGGCGCTGGAGGAACGATTGCTGCAGGAGCAGATCAGCCACGGGATCGAAACGCCGGTGATCCCGATCGTGCACTGCCTGGCCGACGTCAACGACCAGTTGGCGCGCGGCCGGCCGTTCTTTACCGACATCGCCAGGGATGGCATCGTGCTCTACGAGGAGCCAGGCCATCCCCTCGCCCAGCCGAAGGCGCTGACACCAGAGGAGGCAAAGGCTGAGGCACAGCGGTATTTTGAACAGTGGTATGAACTATCGACTGACGCCCTAGCCTTCGCTGAATTTGGCATTTCCGCCGACAAATGGCGGGACGCCGCGTTTATGCTTCATCAAGCGACGGAGCGTGCTTATCATTGCGCTCTGTTGACGCTTACCCTCTACAGTCCGAAGTCTCACCGCCTCAGGGTGCTGCGCTCGCAAGCCGAAAGTGCCGATGCGCGGCTGGTCGCCGCCTGGCCGCGCGACACCCGCTTTGCCCGCCGTTGCTTTGAACTGTTGTCGCGGGCCTATGTCGAGGCGCGCTACTCGTCGAAATACGCAATCGGCAATGATGAGCTCCAATGGCTTGTCGCACATGTGAAGGAACTGCAGGCGCTCGTGGAGACGATTTGCAAGGAGCGTCTGAACGGGTGAAACTGCCGGATCGTCGATGCAACCGACCGATTACGCAATAACGCACGAACGCAAAGCAGCCTTGATGCGGAACCGATGAACCCAGAGCAGGTTCGATATACTCCGGGTCATAACCGGCGGCTTCCAAGTAGTGCCGGCACTTGTTCTGCTGAATGCGCGGAGGCAATCGGCGCGTCACTGCGCCGATCGTCTTTGGGCATGCCAAAACTCGCTGAATGGAGATCCCGCCCCACAATCCGTGGAAAGGAAACGACAATGAGCGACATTAAAGAGTTCGTTCTTGCAGGCGTCGTCATGAAGCGCCTGCTGTCCGGAGAACAGACCGCGGGGCAGTTCTGCCTCTTCGAAAACAACAGCGGCGGAAACACGCGGACGCCGATCCATGTCCACGCCAGGGACGACGAGACGGTTTACATCATCGAAGGCGAGCTGACCGCGGTGATCGGCGGCGAGCCTCGACGCCTAACCGCGGGCGAGAGCATCTTCCTGCCGCGCAGCATTCCGCACCAGCTTATGAACATGAGCGGCAATCCTTGCAGATACATCCTGATCGGGACACCCGCCCTGTTCGACCGGTTTCTCGAGGAAGCTGGACGCGAACGTCAACCCGACGAAGTCGCAGAACCGCCGACACCCGAGGAGATCGAGCGTCTCCGCGAAGCTTCGCCAAGGTTCGGCATCACTTTGCTCCCGGATCGGCCGCCGCCCAAGTGACGCACACCCGCCCTCGCCTTCGAGGTCGCTGCGCTTTCGCCTCAGGGTGAGGTTGACGGTTTGCGCGCTCCCAAGGGCGGTAGGGGCAATAGCTGTCAGTGGCTGTTGTAGAGCGGCGGCGACACGTCTTCGGCAGCCAGATCGGGATAGAGCCGTAGCCTGATGCGTTCCAGCTCCTCCACGTTCCGCCGCTCCCGCTCCATCACCTCAATCGTTACATTGCGCCATGAAGCGCCGGCCGGCTGGTCCCATACTGTTCCGCCGGATGCAATGAATTCGCAGAAGCTCCTGCCCGATCTGATGCGGCTGGTGATCTCTACGTAGTGGTTGAGACGGTGATCCATGGAAGCCTCTCAAGCTCGTCCATGCCGAACGGTCGCTCTTAAAAATGACGAGATAATGACGCCCGCGCGGGCACCACTATTCGCTAATCAGCAATAGCTGCGCTTTTTGTCGCCATCCATGGTGCTCATCGCGGAAAACGGATCATCTGCGTCTCTTGCCGCCTCTCGGCAATCCCGCCTATTCCATCGGCACGGCGATGAACCGCAGATCGCCGTTTGCCGAGGCGATCATCAGCTGCGCGTTGCGCCGGCCTTCCTGCTTCAGCGACTGCACCTTCGCCGCGACGGCATCCGGCGACTTCATGAATTCCTGAGCGACCTCGACGATGACATCGCCAGCCTTCAGGCCCTTTTCGGCAGCGGCCGAACCGGCCGCTACCTCCGTCACCACGACGCCGTCCACGCTTTCTGCGATGCCGAAGGTCTTGCGGATCTCGGGGCTGAGTTGCGACAGCGAGAGGCCGAGCACATCCTTCGGCGTCTTGGCATCGGGCGTCACCTGCCCCTGCTGACCGTTCTGGCCATTGCCGGACGGCGGCGGCGCCTGATCCTGATCCGGCTCGTCCATGTCATCATTCTCGTCGGGATCCGGGTTGATCACGCCATCCCCCCCTGAAGCATCGTCGGAAGCAGCCTGATCGCTGTCTTCCAGACGGCCGAGCGTCACCTTGACAGTCTGCTCCTTGCCGTCGCGCATCACCACGACATCCACTGCCTTGCCGACCGGGCTTTCGGCCACGACGCGTGGCAGGTCGCGCATCTCGTTAACCGGCTTGCCATCGAATTTCAGGATGACGTCACCGGCCTTGATCGAACCGTTATCGACCGGCCCGCCCTTGATGACCCCGGCGACGAGCGCGCCCTTGGCGGTATCGAGACCCAGGCTGTCGGCCACGTCGTCGGTGACCGGCTGGATACGCACGCCGAGCCAGCCGCGGCGCGTTTCCCCAAATTCACGAAGCTGGTTGACCACGCCCGCAGCAAGCTCCGAGGGCACCGAAAAGCCAATACCGATCGAGCCGCCGCTCGGCGAAATGATCGCCGTATTGATGCCGATTACCTCGCCCTTCATGTTGAAGAGCGGGCCGCCGGAATTGCCCTTGTTGATCGCCGCATCCGTCTGGATGAAGTTATCGTACGGGCCTGCGTTGATGTTGCGGCCGCGGCCCGAAATAATGCCGACGGTCACCGATCCGCCGAAGCCGAACGGATTGCCGATCGCCATGACCCAGTCGCCGATGCGCATGTCGGCGGAATCGCCGAATTTCACGGCCGTCAGCGGCGTCTTCGGCTCGACCTTCAGTACCGAAAGGTCGGTCTTCGTGTCCGTGCCGATGAGCTTCGCTTTCAGCTTGGTGCCATTGGCGAAATTCACCTCGATGTCGTCGGCGCCCTCGATCACGTGGTTGTTGGTGACGATGTAGCCCGATGGATCGATGACGAAACCGGAGCCGAGCGAGCTGACATTATGGTTGCCGCCCGGGCCGCCCTGCTGCTTGTTGAAGAAGTCGTTGAAGAATTCCTGGAACGGCGAGCCGTCCGGTGCGCGCGGTGCCGGGCCGGCGCCCTCATCGCCCTTGACGTTCTGCGAGGTGGAGATGTTCACGACCGCATCGAGAAGCCCTTGAGCAAGATCGGCGACAGAGGCCGGACCATTCAACGGAGGCGTGCTCTGCGCTTCAGCAGCGTCGGTAAGACTGATATTTGCCAGAAGTGCAACCCCGGCCAGGAGCGCGAGCGATCGTCTGAAGGTCGGGCGTGTCGTGGGGGCCATCAAGCTTCCTCTTATGCGGTCAAGCGGCAGTCTGACCATCAACATAGGGCGGAATGATGGAGCGTGAAATCACCTTTTCGAGAAATCCCGTGCAATCTGCGTCAGTGTCTGACGAGCCAGACGAGCGCGACACCAAGCACCACGGCGCCAAGTCCGAAGATGCGAAGCTGGCGCTCGGGAACCATTGGAAGCAGCCGCGCCATCTCGACAAGAAAACGAGGGGCCAGTGCGTAGACCAGCCCCTCGATGATAAGAAAGAATGCAATTCCGGTCAGGAAATCCTGCATCCTTAACGTGTCAGTTTGACGGGGCCAAAGGGGCCGTCGTTTGAGGCGGAGCCGGAGGCATCGTACCGGCAGGATTGTCGAAATAACGGAAGAATTCCGAATTCGGCGACAGCACCAGCGTTGTATCCTGGGACGACAGAGCTGTGGAATAAGCCGCCATCGAGCGGTAGAACTCGAAGAACGCCGGATTCTTGCCGAAAGAGTCAGCGAAGATGCGGTTGCGTTCCGCATCGCCTTGACCGCGGATGATTTCCGCATCGCGCTGGGCTTCCGCCGTGAATTCGACCACCTGGCGATCGGCGATGGCGCGGCGGCGCTGGCCCTCTTCGGTGCCTTGCGCGCGAAGCAGCTCGGCCTCTGCAAGACGCTCGGCACGCATGCGGCCGTAGGTCTGTGGCGCCACCTGCTGCGTCAGATCGGTCCGGCGGATACGCACGTCCTGAATATTGATGCCGAGATTTTCGGCGTCGCCATGCAGGTCGTCGCGCACTTCAAGCATCATGGCCACGCGCTCGTCCGAAAGGGCGGCATCAAAGTCACGCAGACCGTAGACACGGCGGAGAGACGAATCGAGCTGGGTGCGAAGACGCGCTTCGGCAGCCTCGCGGTCGCCCGACACCGTCTCGCGGAACTTGCGTACATCCTTGATGTCGTAGATCACGAAGGCATCGACGTCAAAGGTCGATCCACCGCGAACCTGGACGCGGATATTGTCGAGGTCGAAGCGCAGCGCCTGCTTCTCGACGATCTGAACGCGATCGGCATCCATGAAGGCTAAGGGCAGCTTGAAGTAGATGCCCGGCTCCGTCTTCACCGACTGGATCTGGCCGAAGCGCACGACGATTGCCTGCTCGCGCGCATTGACCACGAAGATCGAGGAATAAACGACGACAAGCACGACGGCGAGCAGAATGATGATAACGGGAAGTCTGTTCGAATTCATGGCTCAACCTCCCTGCCGTGCGGGTTTGCCGATCTCATTGAGCGGCAGATAGGGAACGACCCCCTGCTTCTCATCGATCACGACTTTCTTGGAATTCTTCAACACTTGTTCCATTGTTTCGAGGAACAGCCGCTTTCGGGTCACGTCGGGAGCCTTCGAATATTGTTCGTTGATGGCAGTGAAGCGCTGCGCCTCACCGTCCGCTTCCTTCACGACACGGTCCTTGTAGGCCGCTGCCGCTTCGCGAATCTGTGCCGCATCGCCTCGTGCCTGGCCAAGCTTCTGGTTGGCGTACTGGTTCGCCTCTTCGACGAGACGCTGCTTGTCCTGTTCGGCGCGCTGCACCTCTTCGAAGGCATCGGCGACATCGCGTGGTGGCGCTACGTCCTGAATTGTGACCGCAGTAACGGCAATGCCCGAATTGTAGCGATCCATCGTGCCCTGCACGATAGCGGCAACTTCCGTCTCGATCGGCTGGCGGTTGTTGCGGAACGCATCCTGGGCCGGTCGCCGTCCGATGATTTCGCGCATGGCGCTTTCGGCGACCTGCTGCAGCGTTTCGGCCGGGTTTTCGACGTTGAAGAGATAGGCCTTCGGGTCGATCACGGTGAAGAAGACCGAGAACTCGACGTTCAGGATGTTCTGGTCGCCGGACAGCATGAGACCCGTCGAAGCCGAGGCGGACGTCGAGCCGATATTCTGCTGCTGCACCGTCACCTTAACGATCTCGACGGTTTCCATCGGCCAGAAGTGGAAATGCAGACCGGGCGTCGAAATCTCTTCCTTCGGCTGGCCGAAGCGAAGCTCGACCCCGCGCTCGTCCGGCTGGACGATATAGATGCACTGGAAAAGCCAGAAGACAACGAGAACCGCGGCGATGATCACCGCAACGCCGCCGTTGAACCCGCCGGGGACGATGTTGCGCAGCTGATCCTGGCCGCGCCGGATGATGTCTTCGAGATCGGGAGGCCCGCCCCGGCCGCCGCGTGGACGCTTTGGTCCCTGCCCCCATGGTCCCTGATTATTACCGCCGCCGCCGCCCCATGGACCGCCGCCGCCATTCTGATTGCTCCAGGGCATCAAAACCTCGTTGTTTGTTAAACTCGCAATCGCATCGTGCCTGCGGGGGCGGCAGGCCTTAAGCGATTGTGACCGTTATAGGTATCACCGCTTCCGCTTTCAACGCGGCATGAAGAACTTGGCGATGTTTATTGATAAATATTTCGTTTTCAGGCGCTGCGACGCTCATAGATGACGAAGCGGGTCGGATAATTGTCCTTTTCCCCCGCAGGCACGTCGATTGCTTCAACCGCCATCCAGGCGGAGGGGTCGATTGCCGGGAAGGACGTGTCGCCCGCAACTTGGGTTTGCACGTGCGTGACGCACATACGGTCCGCAAGCGCCATTGCCTGTGCATAGATTTCTCCGCCGCCGGCTATGACGATCTCGCTCTGGCCGGCCTCGCGTGCCAGCCTTTCGGCAATGCCGATCGCCTCGGGAAGAGAATGCGCCATCGTCACGTCCGGATGTTCGATCGTCGTGTGCCGGGAAATCACAACATGCGGGCGTCCTGGCAGCGGTTTCCCGAAACTCTCATATGTCTTACGCCCGACCACGATCGGCTTGCCGAGCGTCAACGCCTTGAAGCGCTTGAGATCGGTCGAAAGCCGCCAGGGCATATCGCCGTCGCGTCCGATAACGCCGTTCTCGGCCATTGCAACGACAATGATCTTTCTGATGTCGGACATGGACTTCCTGAGGTTGAAATAACGGCTCTGTCCACCCGGGTCTACCGCCGGGCAGGCCAACAAGCAAGACAAGGCTCGACGAAATGCCGCCCACGCCTGCGGCACGTCTCAATGCGAGACATCGCATCGCAGCATACGCATTTCGTAAACCACGCCGCATGTTTGGATTTTACTCCAGAAAATGCTACGTTAAGTTGATATTTATGGGAGACGGATCAGCGCAAAACAATCGGCCGTGCCGCATCGACCTCGTTATCGTCGCGATGGCGGCGGGGCTTTTCGCGTGGGTTGTTACGGGCGGCAAGGCTGGTTCTCCGGTAACGACAGGCTTGGGTACGGCATTCGCCTGGCATTTTATGGGATTTCCGATCATTCCGGTGAAATTCAGGGAACGCATGCTCGGGCAGCCCGGAAAGCGTCTGTTAACGGCTGTCGGCCTAATCCGGAAAGGATAACGAAAGGCTGGTGCGAATGACGAATGTGACGCCTCGATATGATCTGATCTGCGACCCGCTGGACCGATGGATCGTCTGGGACCACGTGACAGAGTCACCGGCGTCGTTCGGCGGACGGATTCTCGACGGGCTGGACGAACAGGAGGCATCGAGGCTCGCGGACGTCATGAACGAGCTTCAACGACGTCAGCAGACACTTACCGATCGCGCCGGCAAGCGTTCGGCCCGCTAGGACAAGCGCCCGTTAAACGGCGACCGGGGCGTCGATCCGGTCATGCGACTGATATCCTACGACCTCGAAATCGTCGATCCGATAGCCGTCGATCCCGTCGGGCTCGCGCGTCAGCAGCAGCTTGGGGAAAGGCATCGGCTTGCGCGCAAGCTGCTCTTTGGCCTGGTCGAGGTGATTCAGGTAGAGATGCGTATCGCCTCCGACCCAGATCAGTTCACCCCGATCCATCTGCACCTGCTGCGCGACCATCGCAAGGAGCGCCGCCTGCTGGCATATGTTGAAGGGTGCGCCGAGGAAAATATCGCAAGAGCGCTGGTTCACAAGCATGGAAAGCCGGGGCCGGCCGCGGCCGCTTTGCAGTCCGGAAACGTGAAACTGATAGGTCATATGGCATGGCGGAAGTGCCATCTGATCTATCTCGCCGACATTCCAGGCGTGGAAGAGCATGCGCCGGCTCGTGGGATTGGTCTTGAGGCTATGGATGAGCGCGCCGATCTGATCGTGCTCCACCCCGTTCCGGTCAAGCCACCGCCTCCACTGCTTGCCGTAGACCGGCCCTAGATCGCCCCATTTCGCTGCAAAGGCGTCATCCTCGATAACGCGCTTCTCGAACGCGTCCTGGGATATCTCCTCGCCGGTTGCCTTGCGGTATGCGGCAAGCGGCCAGTCCGTCCATATCTTGACGTTTTCCTTCAGCAGCGACTGAATGTTCGTCTGTCCGGTCAAAAACCAGAGCATCTCCTTCACCGCCGTCTTCCAGAAGACCTTCTTGGTGGTGAAGGCGGGAAAGCTGCCGTCAGAAAGATCGAAGCGCATCATCGCGCCGAACGTCGAAAGTGTGCCCTCGCCGGTGCGGTCCATCCGCCGGTCGCCCCTTTCCAGCAGATGGGCCATGATATCGAGATATTGATATTCAGGATGGCGAAGCATCTGTGTCTCCAATGTGCGGCAGCCTGGGTGCAGAAAATCCACCCGGCCGCTGCCGATTCCGCTTGAACGAATTTAAGCGCTCCTGCCGCTCAAACCAACTGCGAAGAGGGCTTATCCCGATAATTCTGCTGCCACGTGCAACGCTTTTGTGACGTATCCCCTTTTCATGCGCTTCGGAAAACACTATATCACCCTTGCCGGTTTTCGGACCGGCTATGGCGATAAATGAGCGATGTAATAAACCTATTGGACCCGGGGGCGGTACCCGGCGCCTCCACCAAAAACAGCCGGTTCACGACTGCTTTTGATGGGGGCGAAACAGGATCGACAAGGGTGTAAAGATCGACTTTTTGCTCGGCATGATACCGCCGTTATCGGGTCACAAGTGTAGTTGCAAACGACAACAACGCTAAGGAATACGCTCTCGCTGCCTAACGGCGGTGCGGGAATTCCGCTCTAAGTCCTTTTGGTTAGCACCTTAAGGCGGGGTCCGAAGGCACCTGGCAACAGAAGCCTTCACCTTCTCCCTGCCGCCCAAATCATGTATTGTTTGTGAAGATGACTCGGACACTTTGCCTTTCCCAAGGCCGCCGGACATGGCATATACCCTTGTGAAAAGACTTCCGAACCAAAGAAAGACAGGAAAAGTATGGGGCAGGACCACATCCGCTACGACATTCTGGCACAGGACGCGCTGCGTGGCGTGATCCGCAAGGTCTTGTCCGAAGTCGCGACGACGGGCCGCTTGCCCGGCGACCATCATTTCTTCATCACGTTTCTGACCGGCGCACCCGGCGTCCGCATCTCGCAGCATCTGAAATCCAAGTATCCGGAACAGATGACCATCGTGGTCCAGCACCAGTTCTGGGATCTGAAGATCACCGAATCGCTGTTCGAGATCGGCCTTTCCTTCTCCGACGTGCCCGAAAAGCTGGTCATCCCCTTCAATGCCATCCGCGGCTTCTATGATCCTTCCGTCAATTTCGAGCTTGAATTCGATGTGCCGCTGACGGACGCTGAGGAAGTCCCCGCGGGCGAAATCACCGCCTATCCGGTCGCACCCGAAAAAAGCGAAGAAACGCCTGCGGCAAAACCCGCCGAGGGCGACGAGAAGAAGCCGGGATCCGTCGTCTCGCTCGACGCCTTCCGCAAGAAGCAGTAATTACCAAGGGAAGCATCTGCTTCCCTTTTCATGTGCCCTTTTCCAAGCCGGATGGAGGTAAGCCATGAGCGCCGAGATCATCAATCTCCGCCAGTTCAAGAAAAAGCAGGCCCGTTCCGAAAAGGAAAAACAGGCCGAGCAGAATCGTGTCAGTTTCGGCCGTACCAAGACCGAAAAACAGCTGACCAAAGCACTGAACGAGAAGGCCGAAAAAGCGCACCGCCAGGGCCGGATCGAAAAAGACGAAGGCGGCGAATGACGGCGCATCGAAGCCGAAAAGAACCCGCAATGAATCGCTTGGCGGCGTTTCCTCACTCAACTTGTCAACTCCGCAAAACAGGCCTGCGGAAAGCCTGATGATCCGCAAACATTCCGCCAGCCTGCACGGGCACCGCACCAGCTTCTCGCTGGAAGACGAATTTTGGGCCGAGCTGAAGGCCATCGCCACAGCCCGCGCCGTTCCGCTCGCGGCCCTCATATCCGAAATCGACGATAACCGTGCGCCGGAAAGCAACCTCTCCTCCGCGCTGCGCATCCATGTCTTGAGCTGGTTGAAAAACCGCAGCTAAGCGGGCCTTCACTGCGGCAACGGCACGCCCGGCAAGGCATCAAAATTCAATCGATTGCCCGTTATCGGTGGCGGCTGGTTGAGCTGCAGCGCGCGCCGCGCCGCCTCTTCCGCGGCTGCTTTCGCCTCGGCGTCTGCCCTTGCCTTGGCTTCAGCCTCCGCTTTGGCTTTCGCTTCCGCCTCGGCCTTTTGCCGCGCAGCTTCGGCAGCGAGCGTCCGCAGGCGCTGCTCTTCGCCCCTGCGCTGGGCCTCGATCGCTGCGGCTCTTGCGCGTTCCGCATCGTTGAACTTGTAAAGCGCCACCTCGCGACGCAGACGCTGCTTTTCCAGGACGTTCGACTGCAGACGCTCGACACGCCGGCGTTCGCGTTCGAATGCACGCAGCGACAGATATCCGGCAATATCGGTTACATCCATCGTCCGGCCGGGCGATGCAAGCAACCCGGAATAATTGAGCCGCAGCGCGGGCTCAGCGCCCGCAAGCGCTTCCTCGCCTGGATTGAGACCAATGTTCAGCGATGCGTTGATACGCTCTTGCGGGAGGCTCAGCTGCGCATTGCCGGTGACCTTGGCGAGTTCGGTGGCAACGGTGACATTCTGGACGCGAAGCACACCGTCGGTGATATTGAACGGAATGCCCGTAGGCGGAAGTTTCGCCTCGCCGTTGTTGAGCAGCGTCTCGACGATCGGATGTATCTTTCCCGCATTGAGCTGGTCCTGCATCGGATCCGTTGCCGCAAGCAGCGGTGGCAGCAGCGCGAGGTTCAGCCCGCGCACGCTGGTTTCGCCAAGCCGCATCTCGCCGGACCCGGTGAGCGAACTCAAGAGCTCCGTCATCGTCTTGCCGGAAGCTTCCATGCCTAGAGAAAGCCCGAACTTGCCGTTCGCAACCGGCGCACCGTCGCGTGGCCAGACGACGCCAGCAAGGTCGGAATCGGCCAGCGAAAGCTTGGTCTGAAAGAAGCCGGTGCCTTCGGCATTGGTGAAAAGCAGGTTACCGGAAAGCTGGCCGCCGTCCCAGCCGCCCTTCATGTCGTTGAGTTGCAGTTCGTCGCCCTTATAGACGACATTGGTGGTGAAGCCGGTCAGGGCCGCCGACCATCCCGGCCAGAGCTCCTTGGCCGAGAACTTCAGGTTGACATCCATATCTTTGAAAACCGGCTGCCCGAGTGCAGCGGTCGAGAAGTTGCCCGTCGCCGCGTCGGTCATCGGGCCATAGACGGCCTCACCCAGCCAGGTCGCATCGGCGCGGTCGAGCGCGAGCTCGCCGCTTGCCGTCGTCCTGTCCGTTTTGCGATCGACCGTCAGCGCGCCCGAAAACTGATTTTCTGCGGCATGACCCTTGAGGTCGGAAAAAACGATCTTGTCGCCATCGACGGTCGCCGTCGTCTGCAGCCCGAAGGGCAGCCCGGTGCCCATCTGCGGCAGCGCGATGCCGTTCATCACGAGATATGGATCGAGATCGGCGCTTTCGAGCGAGACGCCGATCTGGCCGTTCATGAAATTCCCAGGACGGACATCGACCTTCCCATTTGCGGTAAACGACGTCCGGTCCGTCGCAAACGTCAGCGATGCATCGGCCGGATCGGTGCCGGTTGCCTGGACCTTCAGGGCGAGCCGGCCGTTGGCGTCAGCCTCGATCGGAAGTGGATCGAGACCCGCCTGCCCGAACAGGATCGAGGTCGTGCTGTTTTCGAGTGTCGCCTCCAGGCTCGTCGTGCCCGCGCCGGTCAGTGCCAGCAGGTCCGACATGCGGTAGTCGAGGTTCACACGGCTGCCGTTGGAAACGCCGGCGAGCGTCAGCGCAAGCCCGTCGCCCTCGTCACCGCCGAGAGTCAGCGCGCCGCGCAGCGCCGTGTTGGTGTACCAGGCAGCATTGCGCACCAGCCTGTCCATCACCGGATGCTGCGGCAGATGCTCCTTCAGCATCGTGACGAAAGATCCCGGATCGGCGGACTTGAAGGTGATCTCGCCCGAACCTTTGTAATCGAGCAAGGAGCCTTCGGCCCGGCCGGTGGCGGTGAGTTCCGCACCCGCCAGATTCTTGGCGACCAGCTTGTCGATGGCAAGCGCCCCGTCGGCGATCGTAAAGCTGGTCTCGACATTCTCCGCCTCGACGCCGAAGGCGCTGAACTTGTCCGCCTTCAGCTGCGCCGTGATCTTGTGGTCGAGCACGTTTTCGCCTGCGTCCTGGCCCGTGAACAGGCCTGTCAGTGCCCTCAATGCATCGAGGTCGAGCGCATCGCCGGCAAGGTCGACGTTCAGGAGCGGCGACTGGTTCTCCAGCGCCTGCCGCTCAAGCTTGCCCTTCAGCGTAGCCGGACCGATGGCAATCTCCAAATTGTTGAAGCTCTGCCGCTGATGCGTCAAGCTGACGTCGGCGGAAAAGCCCGCCTGCTTCAATTGACGGATCGCAGGATCGACCGAGCCCGCAAGCCAGGAGGCAAGCCCTGAGGGCTGATTGGAGGCAACGGTAATCCGTCCATTGAACGAAGGTTCGCCCCTCAGCGTCAGCTGACCCTGACCCTCCACCTGCGTGCGCCCGGGCAGCGTTCCAACGGCATTGTCGATCGTCCAGCCGTTGCCCGCCGGCTGCAGATCGAGCTGCACGTCGCGGATCGTCGTGTCCCCGGCAACGATTGCCGGCAGCTTGACGCTTGCCTTGCCCGGCACCTGCGGCACGGGAATCTGTGCAATGATGCTAATCAGCGAATTGAGGCGCTGCCGGGCGGACTGGCCGGGATCACGCGCGGTCTTACCGCCGGCGCCTTGATTGCCTATCCTGTTCACGTCGATCTGCTGGCCATCGGCGATCAGCAGGAACTCGGGCGCGTTGCCAGTATCAAGCGTCGCCTCGCCGGTGATCACATACGGATCCTCCACCGAGCCGATCTCCATCCGGTATTCGGAAAGCCGGATGCGCTCGTTGGTCAGTTCGAAACGGCCCTTGAGGCGCGGCGGCAGCACGTTGTTTTCGACGGATTTGGCCGTGCCGCGGTTCTCGACCGCAGCCGATATGAGACCCTGATAATTCGGCTTTCTGTCGATCAGCTTCAACTGACCATCGAGATCGATTTTGACCGGACGCTGACCAGGTATCAATTGCGTCCTGACCTGCAGCGCACCGGTTTCATCGGGCTGTCCGCTGGAAATCGAAAAGCTGCCATGCTCGCCGTCGAGCGCGGCATCGCCTTCGATCCGCCAAGGGCCTGCCAGCGACCTCGCCGACATCTCCGCGTTCAACCCCGTAATGTGGCGGGCACGGCCAGACTGATCGTCGATGAACTGCACGTCGCCGCCGGTGACATGCACGCTTTCCAGAATGACTGTCTTTGCGGGAATTTCCGGCCGGCTGCCGCGCATCCAATCGAGTGTGCCGTCCTTGAGCAGCCGCAAGCGAAGCTTCGGGTTGACAACGCGCATATCGAAAATCAGCGCCTCGCCGGAAAGGAACGGCGCAAGTTCGGCATCCATGGCGAATTGTTCGATCTGCACGACCGGCTGACCGTCGGATTCCTGTCCGACACGAACGTCATGCAGCGTTACCGCAGGAAAAGGCAAAAGACGCGCATCGACTGTGCCATGCACCGTCACCTTCTTACCGATGATGCGGCTCGCCTGATCCTCGAAATTCATGCGGAAGTCTGTCCAGTCGATGAAAAGCGGCGCGAGCAGTGCCACGAAGAGCACTACGACGATCACTCCCCCCAGAAAGACGAGGAACCGGCCTATCAATTCAAGCATTCTCCATTCGGGATTCTGTTGCCGACACTACTGTCATTCATGCCGGGAGCAAAGCCGAAGATCATGAGATTGTTCCATTTTCAGACAAGATGGAAAATCTTGCCCGGATTGAAGATATTGTCCGGATCGAGCGCTTGCTTGACCTGCCGCATAAGTTCTACGGCGCCGCCGAGTTCCTGCTCGAGAAACGCCATCTTTCCCTGTCCGATCCCATGCTCTCCGGTGCACGTTCCATCCATCGCAAGAGCCCGCTGATTGAGCCGCGTCACGAAAGTCTCCGCAACGGCGACACCTTCCATCGTCTTGTCGTCGAACAGGAGAAGCACATGGAAATTGCCATCTCCTGCGTGACCGACGATCGGCGCCAGCAGCCCATGTTCTCGGATATCAGCCTGCGTCTCGGCAACGCAATCCGCAAGTCGTGATATCGGAACACAAACATCGGTCGAAAGTGCGGCAAGCCCGGGCGCCAGCGCGCGGCAGGCCCAATAAGCATCGTGCCGCGCCTTCCAGAGCTTGTTGCGCTCCTCGGCATTTGCCGTCCAAAGGAATTCGCTACCGTCGCATTCGGCCGCAATCTCGGCAAACTGCGCCGATTGAAGTTCGACGGTTTCGTCGGTTCCGTGGAATTCGAGGAAGAGCGTCGGGCTTTCGGCGTAAGCCAGACCCGAATAGGCGTTGCATGCCCGCATCTGCACGTCGTCCAGCAATTCGATGCGCGCGACCGGAATGCCCATCTGGATCGTCATGATGACCGCATCGCAGGCGGCTTTGATCGTCGGGAACGAGCAAGCCCCGCCCGCGATCTTCTGAGGAATTCCCTGCAGCCTGAGCGTCACCGAGGTCAGAACCCCGAGCGTGCCCTCGGCGCCGACGAAAAGCCGCGTCAGATCGTAGCCCGCCGAGGATTTGCGTGCCCGGCGCGCGGTGCGGATTTCCTCGCCATTGGCCGTCACGGCCGTGACCGAGAGCACATTGTCCTTCATCGTGCCGTAACGCACGGCGTTGGTTCCGGAGGCCCGCGTCGAAGCCATGCCGCCGATCGAGGCATTCGCACCAGGGTCGATCGGAAAGAAGAGCCCGGTGTCACGGAGATAGACATTCAGTTCCTCGCGCGTGATACCCGGCTCGACGGTGCAATCGAGGTCCTCGGCATTCACTTCGAGAACCCGGTTCATCCGGCTGAAATCGATCGAAATCCCGCCGTTCGGGGCATTCACCTGTCCCTCCAGCGAAGAGCCGGTGCCGAAGCCGATGACCGGCACCTTGTGCTCGGCACAGACCCTGACGGCCGCCTTGACGTCATCGGCCGTCTCGGCAAACAGCACGCCGTCCGGCAGCTGTGCAGGAATGTATGTGGTCGTATGCGCATGCTGGGCGCGGAAGGATTCGCCGGTCTGGAAGCGCTCGCCGAAGCTCTGTTTCAATATCCCAACCGCTGCGGAAATGCCCGCCTCGTTGCGTTTTCCAGCCTTCGCGTCCCTGAGCGCCATCCTGTTGATCTCCCATGCATTCCACCATTACAGGCAGGCTGGTATGAGACAACGGATGGCGCCTGTCCAGTCAAGAGTCTCGCCAGGCGGCTCAAACGAGAGGTGGATTGAGCCGCGCGAAGCCTTCCTGTCTCCTGTACGGGAAATAAGGATAAGGCGCCGGCACAGCGCTGACCTTATTGAGCCTCTCGACCTGCTCCTTCGTCAGCGACCAGCCGACGGCACCGAGGTTCTGGCGCAGCTGCTCCTCGTTGCGGGCCCCGATGATGACGCTCGACACAGTCGGCCGGGCAATCAGCCAATTGATGGCGATCTGCGGCACCGTTTTACCGGTCTCCGCGGCAATCTCATCAAGAACGTCGACGATGTTGAAAAGCGTCTCGTCATCGACCGGCGGGCCGTACTCCGCCGTCTGGTGCAGCCGGCTTCCTTCCGGCAGCGGCTGGCCGCGGCGGATCCTGCCGGTGAGCCTGCCCCAGGCGAGCGGGCTCCAGACCAGCGCGCCGACGCCCTGATCGGCAGCAAGCGGCATCAGCTCCCATTCGTAATCGCGGCCCGCCAGCGAATAATAGACCTGATGCGCCACGTGACGCGCGTAGCCGTGTCTCTCAGAGACAGCGAGCGACTTCATCAACTCCCAGCCGGCAAAATTCGACGCGCCGATATAGCGGAGCTTGCCGGCAGCAACGAGACGATCAAGCGTCGAAAGGACCTCCTCGACCGGCGTCGAGGCATCGAAGGCATGAAGCTGCAGCAGATCGATATAATCGGTGCCGAGACGGCGAAGCGCCTCGTCCACGGATTTAATCAGCCGCGAGCGCGAGCTTCCCCAATCCGCCGGCCGGTCGCCCATCGGCAATGCCGTCTTCGTGGAGATGAGCACGGCGTCCCGCTTTCCGCGGATCGCCCGCCCCAGAACCTCCTCCGACGCGCCCGCCGAATAGACGTCGGCTGTATCGAAGAGATTGACGCCCGCCTCGAGGCAGATGTCGACTAGGCGCCGGGCCTCCGCCGCATCCGTATTGCCCCATGCGCCGAACAGCGGGCCGCTGCCACCAAAGGTGCCTGCGCCGAAACTCAACACCGGTACCCTGAGGCCGGATGCGCCGAGATTTCTGTATTCCATGGTTAGTCTCTCCTGTTGTCTGTGGACAGATAGACACTCACCGAAGCGCGATATAGATTGCCTGAAAGACAATCATTTATGATTTGAATTCATCATGAGCCGTCAAGACATCAATCGCTCCGGCGAAATGGAAGTGTTCGTCCGCGCCGTCGAGCTCGGCGGCTTTACCGCCGCGGCATCCGCCTGCCGGATGACCCCATCGGCCGTGAGCAAGCTCATCGCCCGGCTCGAGGCCCGGCTTGGCACACGTCTCATCAACCGCTCGACGCGGCGCCTGCTGCTGACGCCGGAGGGCTGTGCATTCTACGACAGAAGCGTCTCCATACTTGCCGATATCGCCGAGGCCGAACGCTATGCGTCAGCAGGCGAGCAGGCGGCGGGGCCGATCCGCATCAATACCAGCGCGTCTTTTGGCAATCATGTGTTCGCGCCGCTTCTCCCCTCTTTCATGACGCTTCATCCGGCCGTGACGCTCGACATTTCCTACACGGACAGGATCGTCGATCTCATGGAGGAGCGCACCGACGTCGCAATCCGCGCCGGCCCGTTGAAAAACTCCAGCCTGATTGCCCGCAAACTCGGGTCGGCCCGCAAGTTGATCGTCGCTTCGCCGGACTACCTTCGCCGCCATGGCGAACCAAAGTCGATCGCCGATCTCGATAAACACTGCCGCATCGGCGTTTCCTACTCCCGCGCCATCCAGGGATGGCCGCTTCTCGATCAGGGTGAAAGCATACTTGTCCCGGTCACGCCGGGCGTCCAGGTCGGCGATGGCGAAGGGATGCGCCATATGGCACTTTCCGGCGCCGGCCTCGCGCGCCTTGCCGTCTTCACCGTCCGCGCCGACATCGCCGCAGGAAGGCTCGTGCCCGTCCTCGAAGACCTGAACCCCGGTGACATCGAGGAATTCTATGCCGTCTATATCGGCCAGGGCGGTCCATTGCCCGCCCGCGTCCGCGCACTGCTCGATTTTCTCGCGGCTAACGTTCGCCTCTAAAGTCCCCGCCAGGGCCAGATTTCGCAATTGACCCCAGCCGGTGCTGACAAATATACCGGCCATGCGTATTCGGCTGACTTGGCCGGTCCTTTCGTTTTCGAGAATACTTCCCCTCTTGCCGGATCGCGGCCTTCCTCCTGCACTGGTCAAAAAGATACCGTTCGATGCCGTTTAAAGCCGCAAGCCGAGCCTTGCAGAAAGCCAGCCTGCCGAGGTGGGTGCTGCTGCTTAGCCTCTCCACCGCCCTCGTTGTCGTGCTCGAACTTTTCGCCCTTCCGGCATCGCTGCTCGTGGGGCCGATGATTGCGGCAATCTTTCTCGCTTTGGTCGTCGGCAAGGGCCAGATGCGCGTGCCTTATTGGCCCGTGCAGTTCGGTCAGGCCTTGGTCGGGCTGATGATGGCGCGCGCCATCACGCCGGACATTCTCGCCACGATGGCCAAGGACGCGCCGCTCTTCATGCTGGTCATCGTCTCGGTGATCGCCGTCGCAGCCGTGCTCGGCTATCTCCTGACCCGGCTGCAGGTGCTGCCCGGCACCACCGCCGTTTGGGGCTCATCCCCTGGCGGCGCCTCGGCCATGGTCATCATGTCGGAGGCCTATGGCGCAGACGCCAGGCTCGTTGCCTTCATGCAATATCTGCGGGTCGTCTTCGTCTGCGTTGCCGCTTCCGGCGTCTCGCGCCTCTGGGTCGCCGCAGACGGCGGCGAGCCGCCACCGCTCATTCTCTTTCCGCCGATCGACTGGCCGGCCTTTTCCGCAACCGTGCTGCTTGCCTGCTGTTGCATCTACGCCACCTTCCGTTTCCGCGTGCAAGGCGGCACCATCATCCTCCCGCTTCTCGCAGGCTCCCTGCTGCAAGGTTTCGACCTCTTGACGATCGAGCTACCGATGTGGCTGCTTGCGATCAGCTACGCCCTGATCGGCTGGAGCATCGGACTGCGCTTCACACGCTCGATCCTGAAGCATGCCGCCCGCGCGCTGCCGCGCGTCTCCGCCTCCATCCTGCTTTTGATGTCGATCTGCGGGCTAATGGCCGTGGCGCTGCACAAATTCGCCGGCGTCGATCCCCTGACGGCCTATCTCGCCACCAGTCCCGGCGGCGCGGATTCAGTTGCCATCATTGCCGCCTCCAGCGATGTCGACCTGCCCTTCGTCATGGCGATGCAGGTGGGGCGATTCGTGATGATCCTGCTGACCGGACCGATGCTCGCGCGTTTCATCGCGCGAAAGAGCGGCCTGGCTGAGAACCCCGCCTGAGCGCGGCCCACTGGCCGGGCGTCAGGCCATAGGCTTTTTTGAAATGCCGGTTCAGATGGCTCTGATCGGCAAAGCCGGTGGCAAAGGCGACATCGGATAACTCCCCGCCCTCGCCGATCATCGCCCGCGCCTGCTGCAGCCGTCGCATCAGGAGATAACGATGCGGACTGGTCGCGAATGCGGCCCGGAAATGCCGCGACAATGTAAATCGATCGAGTCCCGTTATGGACTCGAGCTCGCCGGAACGCACCGTTCGCGTCGCGTGCGCTTCAAGGTAGTCGCGGGCGCTACGGGCCTGGTTCCAGGCAATGCTCGCCGGCAGCCTGCGCAACGCCCTCGCATGTCGTAGGAGCCCGTCCGCCACGCGCATCAGGAAATCGTCGACGAAGAGCTCGTCAAGCTCGTGATCAAGGTCGGTCAGCGCGCCGAGCAGGACATCGGCAAGAGCCGAATCGCTGATAACGGGCTGATCGACAAATGGGAGCCCGAGCTTCTCCGCATCGAGGCATTCGGCAAGCAGAGAGGGTTCCAGGTAAAGGATGCGGTATTGCAGCCCGTCATCAGTGCCCGCCCCGCCGTCATGCTCCTCGTCCGGATGCAGCACGATCACCTGACCGGGCATGCTGAAGCGCCTTTCGCCGCGATAGGAGAAAGTCTGCACGCCCTTCAGCGTCACACCAAGCGCGTAGGTGTCGTGCCGGTGCGGTTCGAAGGCGTTTCCGCTGAATTTCGCCTCGATGCGTTCGATCCCTGGAAAGGCAGGCGCTTCCACAATGCCGTCGCCGCCCTGCGGCACGCACAAACGTTCAAGACCTTCGAAAACCTGCGGCATTACATCCTGGCTCAACGCGACCTCGAAACGCATGAAAGAGACTGGAATGTTTGATACCAAAATCGCGATCGTCTTGCGAAACAATCTTGCGTCATGGCAAAAGCTGAATGTGACCGCCTTCCTGATGAGCGGCATCGCCGGCCGGAATCCGGAGATCATCGGCGAGCCCTACAGGGACCGCGCAGGCAACATCTACAATGCCATGTCCATCCAGCCGATCATCGTGCTTTCCGCCGATGAGGCGACGATTGGGGCGATCCATCGGCGAACTCTGGAGCGCGAGATCCCATCCTCGCTGTTCATCGAGGAGATGTTCGCGACCGGCCATGACGCAGCCAATCGCACCGTCTTCGCTGAATACGCGCCGGACGATGCCAAGGTCGTGGGCATCGCCTTGCGCGCCGACAAGAAGACTGTCGACAAGATCACCAAGGGCGCAACGATGCATGCCTGAGGCGAAAACAGCCGGGCGATTGCCCGGCTGTCGGATTTAACGCAGTTGAGATCAGCTCTCTGTGATCGGAGCGATCTGAATTTCGACGCGGCGGTTCTGTGAGCGTCCTGCTTCCGTCGCGTTCGACGCGACCGGCTGCGACGGGCCGAAGCCGACGGCGGAGACGCGGCGCTGGTCGATGCCCTGTCCGCCGAGGTAGCCGGCAACCGAAAGGGCGCGGCGCTGCGACAGATCCTGGTTATGCTGCAGGCTGCCGGTGGAATCCGTATGGCCGTTCACATCGATCAATGTGCGGTTGAATTTCCTGAGAACGACCGCCACTGAATTCAGCGTCTGGTAGAAGCCCGGCTTCACGGCATCCTGGTCGATGTCGAAAGTGATGTTCGACGGCATGTTCAGGATGATGTTGTCGCCGTTACGCGTCACCGAGATACCGGTTCCCTGCAGCTGGGCGCGGAGTTCCGCTTCCTGCTGATCCATATAGTTGCCAATCGCACCGCCTGCGAGCGCGCCGAGACCGGCGCCGATCAGCGCCGCGTTGCGGCGTCCGTGCGCGGAACCGCCGACGGCTAGACCGACAAGCGCGCCACCCACGGCGCCGAGTGCAGCACCGCCGGCCGTGTTGGAGACTTTCTGCTGACCCGTATAGGGGTCGGTCGTTGTGCAGGCGGTCAGGTAGCTGGCGGCGACCGCCAGAAGTATGAATTTCTTGATCATGGACAGAAAGCTCTCCGTTCGAAGCTGACCCGAGCAAATATTATGGAATGCGGCAACAAGATGAACGCGTACCCTCCGATAAAACAAAATCAGTGGATTGGACACGTCTCGCTTGCACAAATCCCGGGGATATCGCCAATTTGCCACAACAGTCTCAACAGCCACGGTCATATCGAGGCAGGAGGGATCGCAGACCGCTCAGAAGTTTTGGAAGAGCTGCCTTACGGTGTCGTAGCTGGCATTGGCGATCGAGAGCGCTTGCAGGCCCAGTTGCCGCTGCGTCTGCAACGCCGTGAGCTTGCTCGATTCCTCTTCCATATTGGCATCGACCAGACGTCCGATGCCTGAGCTGTACGCGTCGAAGAGCGTTTTGGCGAACTCGTTCTGCAACTCGATGCGCTTCTCCAGCGCACCAAAAGCCGAGCCCACAGTAGTCATCTGTCTCAGAATGCCATCAACAACGCTGATCATCTCATCGACCTGATCTTTTGTCGTTGAGGACGAAAGCCCGATCTCGACCTGTCCGGTGGTATTGCCCGCCTTGCTCAAAATCATGACGTAGTTCTGAGAAGCGCCCATTTCGCTCGCGAAATAGGATGATGTCAGAGCGCCGTATTCGCCGCTCCCGCCGGAACGGTCGTCGACGAGGTAGCGGGCATCCTTCGATGTGGTGACGCCCGTCGACGGCAGATCGATGTGATAGGTCAACGTTCCGATCGAAACGGTGCCGTCGGCATTGCGGATATAGGATGCCGGAATCTGCTTCGGCTGGGTGGGATTGTCTTCATCCGTCAGGACGACCCAGTTGTCGCTGTTGAAGGCTGCCGCTTCGGCGACGGAGCGCAACTGCGCCTTCAGTTGCGTCAGCTCGTCATTGATCTTTTCCTTGTCGACGCCCTGCTCTGTCGCCGCGACAAGTTTCGCCTTGATCTCGGAAACGACATCGACGGCGCTGGCAACACCCGTATATGCCGTGCCCATCGTGGCGGCCGCCATGCCGAGCGCATCCTGGATGGCCGCATGCGCCTTGTTGTCGGAGCGGGCCGTCGTCGCAACCGACCAGTAGGCGGCATTGTCGCGGGCCTGTTCGACGCGAAAACCGGACGAGACCCGGGTTTGCGTCCGCGTCAGGCTGCGATTGATATCGCGAAGCGTATGCAGCGCCGCATCGACAGATGTGCGTTGAAAAATACTCACGGGAACGGAACTCCGAACATAACTATACGCAAACTACAAACAGTGAACCGTGTCCGCGAAACGTCATGTTCGGGCGCTGAAATCAGCGGGTGACAAGCCTCCGAAACGCTGGAGGCCTTTGATCGGTTACGGGAAGATCATTGCGTTTTATGCTTAAGAAACATCTAACGTTCAGAAGAAATTTATCATGTTTTGCAACCGTTCATTGACTATGAAAACGCCTGTGGCTTCTACTTTGTCATTGCAAATGGGAAAATGTCATACGCCCGTTAGGTTTAGCCGATAAATGAAGGACGATTTTCCGCTAACGATTTTACTGAAACGCCCCTTTGCCAAAACGATTTCGAGATCGAACACCGCCGTCGTCGACTCGCACGATTTCGGGAGAGCAGCGGTCGACGGCACGTCACATTGCCCGCGAGTTGGACAAGATACTCGATGGCAGCGATCCGAAGCAGGTCTCCATCAAATACGAGCGTCGACGTGACCGATTTAGGGTCAATCTGACGAAGGCCTCGGGGCTATAGGGACCTTATCCCCCCAGCATACGTGCGAGCATATTTCTGATGTGGTCCTGCGCGCCGTAGAAAATAGCCGCGACAATGATTGTGCGGTTATGTTTTACCGGTAGAAACCAAATAGCCGCCTTGTCTCGCCGAAGAAACCGCATCCCGGGATGAATATCGGGCCTCAGAGTCCCGATATAGGGCGTATCGACGAGACGATCGATTTCGACACGCAATTTGCGGATCCGTTCAACGGTACGCTCCACAGCCTCGTCAGGCGAGTCCCCGAGTTCGACATAGGCGTCGAACAGATGATCGAAGATCAACTCGAAATCGCGTTCGGCATCCTCAGAATATTCAAGGGTCCACACGAACGACCCGTCGCTTCCGCTCAATCATTGCCGCGACGCGGCTTTCCATTTCCGTCGCAGAAATCATCGGTCCGTTCAATCGCCGCCGGACCAATTCACGAAGCGCTGCCGTTTCGACGGTCTCAGTTTCCGTCTTTTGGCGAAGCAGTTCTAGGCCCTGCTGAAGAACGGAACTCATGCTGGAATACCGGCCGCTCTCCACCAGCGAACGGGCAAACGCATCCTGCTGGTCGGTCAGCGAGATCGACGATTTGACACTCATCGGTTTAACTCCTTTGAGCCTAATTTGCTACTCAGTAGCACATTTGTCAATCTGATGAGATGATCCGGCAGGGCGACAAAGTCAAGGACGTCGGACCGGATCGTCTCAATGACCAGGAGGTGGCGCATTTAGTCGAGCGAACGGCGCTTGCCGCCGGCGCGGGTGGCGACCCCGCCGAGGTCGAGCGAGGACTCAAATTCTTTGGCCACTCGCTGCGCTCGGGTCTAGCGTCTTCGGCGGAGGTCGACGAGCGATCTGTGCAAAGCAGCTGGGGCACGCTTCGGCCGAAATGACGCGCAAATATCGCGCCGACGCGACCGCTTCCACACCAATCTCACAAAGGCGTCGGGGCTTCGAGAGCCCCCTGCTCCCGGCGTGAATCGTTAGGTCAAAATTTAGGGCTGGGTTTTCAGCTTAGCGCTTTAATTGAAATCGGGAAGTAAAAGCCACAACGCCGCCGCGACAGAGGCGGCGGCGTTGAAGCAGACGGAATCAAATCTATTCCGCGGCCTGCAGATGCTTCGGATCGGGTACCGGCTTCGGCCGCGCGGCAACCGCCATCTCCTCGTGCAGGCGGGCTTCCTCATGCGCATGCGGCTTGGCAAAGCGTGCGACCAGCAGATAGGCGACCGGCGTGATGAGCAGCGTCACCAGGGTTGCGAAACCCAGTCCGCCGACGATCACCCAGCCGAGCGCAATGCGCGCTTCTGCGCCTGCGCCATGCGCGAAGACGAGCGGAACGCCGCCGAGGATGGTAGCAATCATCGTCATCATGACTGGGCGAAGGCGCAGCGCGCAGGCGCGTTCGATCGCCTCGCGCACTTCTATCCCGCGGTCGCGGAGCTGGTTGGCGAACTCGACGATCAGGATGCCGTTCTTCGCCATGACGCCCACAAGCAATACTAGGCCGATCTGGCTGTAGATGTTGAGGCTCGATCCGGTGATGATGAGCGCGAAGACGGCGCAGGCAAGCCCGAGCGGCACGGTCGACATGATGATCAGCGACGACAGCACGCTTTCAAACTGGGCCGCCAACACCAGGAAGATGATCACGATCGCAAAGCCGAAGGTGAGCGCCATGCCGCTGGAATTCTCTTCGAGGGTCGCCGCTTCGGCAAGTGGAACAAGACGTGTGCCCGGCGGCAGGATCGGCTCGGCAAGCTCCGTCACCTGCTTGACAGCATCGCCGAGCGACATACCCTCCTTGAGGCCTGCCGTGATCGCCACGGAAGCGAGCTGCGATTCACGGTTCAGCTGCGGCGCGACCGCACCTTCCTTCAGCGAAGCGATAACCGACATCGGCACGATCTTGCCCTCGCCGGTCTTCAGGAAGACGTTTTCGAGATCGGTTGGATCGTCGATCGGTCGCATGGTCGAGGTAAGCAGAACCGGATAGGCATCGCCATTGACGAAAACATCGACGACGGAACGCCCCTCAAGCAGCGATTGCATCGCCGTCGAAAGCCCGGTGATATCGATGCCGAGATCAGAAGCCCGCTCGCGGTCGATCGTCACCGAGACCTGCGCCTGCGTCGGTTCGTTGGTGAGGCGCGGCGTATCATACTGCCCGGTCGCATCCAGCGCCTGCACCAGCTTGACGGCGGCAGCCGTCAGCTTCTCATAGTCGTTTCCGACGAGAGCCATCTGCAGGCCGCTGCCGGCGCCGCGAATACGCAGGCTGTTCGAGGATATCGCATTGCCGCGGAGCGCCGGCACGCGGGATGCCGCCCGGTTGATATCCTGGACGATCTCCGCTTGCGTGCGGTCACGCTCGCCCCAGGGCGCCAGCGTCAGCACCATGAAGCCGCTATTGGCCGAGCCGCCCTGCCCGGAGATCGAAAAGACGTTCCGGATGTCGCCGCTGTCGACCAGCGGCTGCAGGTATTCTTCGACGAGCTGCAGCTTGTCGCGCGTATATTCAAGGCTTGATCCCTGCGGCGCGGTGAGCCGCATCATCACCATCGCGCGGTCCTCGTTCGGCGTGAGCTCACTCTTGACGGTCGAGAAGGCGACGAGTGCTGCCCCCGCAAACAAAACCGATGCGACGATGACAACGAAGGGCGCGTTGAGGCAGCGCTGCAAGGCCCATTGGTAAACGTTCGCAAAAGCGCCGCCGAACCGGCCAAGCGCACCGTGATCCTCCAGCATCGGCTTCGTCAGCATGCGCGAGGCGAGCATTGGACAGAGCGTCAGCGCGACGATCGAGGAAAGCCCGACCGAGAAGGCCAGCACGAAGCCGAATTCGCGGAAGAGACCGCCTACTTGCCCCGGCAAGAACGACAGCGGAATGAAGACGGCGGCAAGCGTTGCCGTGGTCGCGATGACCGCAAAGAACACCTCGCGCGTGCCGAGGACGGCCGCCGCTCGCGGCCCCATGCCTTCGGCGCGCCGACGTACGATATTCTCGAGCACTACGATGGCGTCGTCGACGACGAGACCCGTCGCCAGGACGATCGCGAGCAGCGTCAGGATATTGATCGAAAAGCCCACCAGATAGATCGCCGCCAGCGTGCCGATCAATGCCACCGGCATGCTGACCGCCGGGATCAGGGTTGCCCGCCAGTCGCGCAGGAAGAGGTAGATGACGCCGGTGACGATGACGCCGGCAAGGATCAGCGCCAGCACGACCTCATGGATCGCTCCCTGGATGAACACGGCGTCATCGCTGGTGATGGCGATCTTTGTGCCTTCCGGCAGCGTCTTCGACAGTTGCTCGACAACCGCCTTGATGCCGCTCGAAATATTGAGCGTGTTGGATTGCGCCTGGCGGATGACGCCGAGGCCGATGCCGCGATTGCCGTTGGAGCGCAGCGCCGTATCGCCGTCGCGCGGCCCGAGCGTGACTGTTGCGACATCGCCGAGCCGCACGCGATCCTGCAGGATGACATTGGCGAAATCCTCCGGCTTCTGCAGGCTTGCCGTCGCACGCACGACGATGTCCTGCGTCGTGCTCTTCAGCGATCCGGCCGGTACGTCGAGGGCGGAATTGTCGAGCGCCTCCGTCAGATCGCCGACCGTCAGCCCGCGGCTTGCGAGAGCGCCCTGATCAACATCGACGCGGAAGATCTTTTCCTGGTCGCCATATTGCTCGACATCGGCAACACCGTCGACGGACGCGAGCCGGTCGACGATCTCGTTTTCGACGAGCAGCGTCAGGTCGTCCATGTTGAGGTTGGTCGAGGTGACCGCAAGACGCATGATCGGCTGCGAATCCGCATCCGCCTTGACGATCTGCGGCGCATCCGCATCGTCCGGAAGCTGCTCCATGATGCGGCCGATCGCGTCACGCACGTCGTTTGCGGCAACGGCCAGATCGACGGTATCGGAAAACTCCAGCGTCACGCGGCTTTGGCCGAACTGCGACTGCGAGGAGATCGACTTCAGGCCGCTGACGCGGGCAACTGCGCCTTCGATGACTTTCGTCAGCTCCTGATCGATCGTCTGCGGCGCAGCGCCGTCGAACATGGTGCGCACGGTCACGACCGGGCGGTCGACATCCGGCAGCTCGCGCACCTCCACCCCGGCATAGGCAGCAAGACCCGCCACCACCATCAGCGTATTGAACACCAGCGCCAGGATCGGGCGGCGCACGAAGAGCGCCGTAAAGGTCTGCTTGCCGGAGGCTCTGTCGGGAAGTTCGGTCACGCTTATGTTCATTGCGTCGCGACCCCGTTGTTCGAGGCCACTTCATTGGCTACCCGCACAGGCCCACCCTCGCGGACGCGCTGCAGGCCCTGCGTCACGATGACATCGCCATCCTTGATGCCGGCCTTCACCAGCACGAAATCCGGATTGCGCTGCACGATGGTGACGCGCACCTTGTGCGATTTGCCGTCGACTACCTGCCAGACGAAGGAGCCCTGCGAATCCCACTGGACGGAAACCGGATCGACCGCCGGATATTTGTCGCCTGCGAACTTCATGCTGACATTGAAGGACATGCCGGCGCGGAGTTCATCAGCGCTGTTGTCGATCCGGGCGCGGATGCGCAGCGTCCGGCTTGCCGCGTCGAGACGGTTGTCCACCGCGTGCACTTCGCCGGAAAAAACCTGTCCCGCCCGCGCGACCGACGTTGCCTCCACCGGCTGGCCGACGGAAACCGTGTTGGCGAAGCGCTCCGGCACCCAGTAGTCGACCAGGATTTCCGAGCGGTCGTCGAGCGTCACGATCGGCGTGCCGGTGGTGACGTTGTCGCCGATGTTGACGGGGACGATGCCGACGATGCCGTCGATCGGTGCGACGATATTGCGTCGGGCGAGATTGAGCTCGGCGGCCTGCAGCTGCAGCCGCGCGCCCTGCTCGGCGATCTCGGCATCGAACACATCCATGCGTGCGACGCTGGATTTGATGTTGTGATAGAGATTGGACTTTTCGATCGCGCTCTTCAGCGCCACGTCCGCCTGCCCCTTGGCGATCACTTGCTCTTCGCTATCGAGCTTGGCAAGCACCTGGCCCTGCTTGACCTTGTCGCCGGACTTGATGAGGATTTCGCGGATCGTGCCGGTTGCCTGCGGCGTCACCGCAACCGAGCGGATCGCATCGCCGGTGCCGATCGCGTTCAGCCGGTCGTTGACGATACCCTGCACGACGGCCTGCGTGACGACCAGAACGGCGCCGTTGCGCCCGCCGCCATTGCGTCCTCCGCCGCCCTGACCGCCCTCGCCTTGCGCGGACGCACCGCCACCGGCTGTCTCGACGGCAGGAGCCAGTTTGGCGACAATGCTTTCCGGAACACCGGCATTTTTCAAAGTATCAGCCGCACCCGGCACAAGGAAAATCCATCCGGCAAAGCCGGCAGCAATAACGATTATAGAAAGAACAAACTGCTTCCAAAAAGCCATTCACGTCTCCGAAAAGCCATTCACGTCTCCGAAGGGACTCAGGATCCGTCGAAAGAGGCGCACGCAGGACAGAATTCCCACCTGACTGCGGCAATATCGCCCCTTTACAATCCCTCATCAAGCGCAAGTGCCGGTCATTACAGAATTGTAATCTCCATCCGAACGGAAGCATGTCACTTTTGCTTGAGCGGAAGCGTATTTCTCACCGCCATATTACCAGTCACTTCTTCAGCGATCTAGGAGACTGCTGGCGTGTCATAACTGCGCCACAAGATCGACAATCCACTTTCATAAGAAGAGCCCATGCACCGGCCCCTGGAACCGTGGGAATGAAAGCAGAACATCTTTTCTGGCCTTTCCATCCCGAATCACTACATTACGCGCCATGAGCAATAGTTTCGACGATATCCCCTTCTTCGACGAAGAACCGGGCGAAGCGCCACGCAAGCCGCAGGCGCCAGCCCCTACAGCCGGAGGGATCGCCGCCCGCGCCATGGCCGCCCGCGACGGCGGCAAGCGGCCAGATTACCTCGCAGGCCTAAACCCCGAGCAGACCGAAGCCGTCGAAACGCTGGAGGGCCCAGTCCTCGTGCTGGCTGGCGCCGGCACCGGCAAGACCCGCGTGCTGACGACCCGCATCGCGCATATCCTGAGCACCGGCCGCGCCTTCCCCTCGCAAATCCTCGCCGTCACCTTCACCAACAAGGCGGCCCGCGAGATGAAGGAGCGCGTCGCGCTGCTCGTCGGCGGCGCCGTCGAGGGCATGCCCTGGCTCGGCACCTTCCACTCGATCGGCGTCAAGCTGCTGCGCCGCCATGCCGAGCTCGTTAACCTGCGTTCCGACTTCACCATCCTCGACACCGACGATGTCGTGCGCCTGATCAAGCAGCTGATCCAGGCCGAGGGGCTGGACGACAAGCGCTGGCCCGCCAAGCAGTTCGCCGGCATGATCGACACGTGGAAGAACAAGGGCCTCGGCCCGGCCGACATTCCCGAAGGTGACGCCCGCGCCTTTGCAAACGGCAAGGGCCGGGAACTTTATTTCGCCTATCAAGCGCGATTGATGACCTTGAACGCCTGCGATTTCGGCGACTTGCTGATGCATCCGATCGCCATCTTCCGCAAGAACCCGGACCTGCTCAAGGAATACCACCAGCGCTTCCGCTATATCCTCGTCGACGAGTATCAGGACACCAACACCGCGCAGTATATGTGGCTGCGGCTGTTGGCACAGCGGCCGAGCAGCAAGCCGAGCTCTCCCCATGTGGGGGAGATGCGGGCCAGGGCAGAGGGGGGTATCCCCTCTGACACCGGCGCTAGAACACCCCTTTCTGTCGGCTCCGCCGACATCTCCCCTGCAAAGGGGGAGATCAGGGGCACCACCATCAACATCTGCTGCGTCGGCGACGATGACCAGTCGATCTATGGCTGGCGCGGCGCGGAGGTGGACAACATCCTGCGCTTCGAGAAGGACTTCCCGGGTGCCAAAGTCATCAAGCTGGAGCGCAACTATCGCTCGACCGAGCATATCCTCGGCGCCGCCGCGCATCTGATCGCCCACAACGAAGGCCGCCTCGGCAAGACGCTCTTCACCGATCGCGCCGACCCGGAGGACGTGAAGGTCCAGGTGCACGCCTCCTGGGACAGCGAAGAGGAAGCCCGCGCCATCGGCGAGGAGATCGAGGCGCTTCAGCGCAAGCAGCATAACCTCAACGACATGGCGATCCTCGTGCGCGCGTCCTTTCAGATGCGCGAATTCGAAGACCGCTTCGTCACGCTTGGTCTCAACTACCGCGTCATCGGCGGCCCGCGCTTTTATGAGCGTCTCGAAATCCGCGATGCCATGGCCTATTTCCGCCTGGTCGCCCAGCCCGCCGACGATCTCGCCTTTGAGCGCATCATCAACACGCCGAAGCGCGGCCTCGGGGACACCACAGTCCGCGCGCTGCACGATTACGCCCGCGCCCGCGACATCCCGATGCTCGCCGCAGCGGCCGACATTATCGAAACCGACGAGTTGAAGCCGAAGGCCCGCAAGGCGCTCTTCGACGTGGTTCAATCTTTCCGCCGCTGGCAAGGGCTCCTCGAAAACACGCCGCACACCGAACTTGCCGAGCAGATTCTCGACGAGTCCGGCTATACGGACATGTGGAAGGCCGACAAGACCGCCGAAGCGCCCGGACGGCTGGAAAACCTCAAGGAACTCATCCGCTCGATGGAGAGCTTCGAGTCGTTGCGCGGTTTCCTGGAGCACGTCGCGCTGGTCATGGATGCCGAGCAGAACGAAAACCTCGACGCCGTCTCGATCATGACGCTGCATTCGGCCAAGGGGCTGGAATTCGACACCGTCTTTCTGCCCGGCTGGGAAGAAGGCCTCTTCCCGCACCAGCGCTCGCTGGACGAAAGCGGCCGCGCCGGCCTCGAGGAGGAACGCCGCCTCGCTTATGTCGGCATCACCCGCGCCAAGCACCGCTGCCACATCTGGTTCGTCTCCAACCGCCGCATCCACGGCCTCTGGCAATCGACGATCCCTTCGCGCTTCCTCGACGAACTGCCGGAAACCCATGTGGAAGTCGCCGAAGTCGAGCAGAGCTACGGCGGTTACGGCCGCGGCGGCTATGGCCAGTCGCGCTTCGACAAGGCCGAGCCCTTCGCCAATTCCTATTCGACGCCCGGCTGGAAGCGCGCCCAAGCCAACAAGACCGACGCCACCCGCGACAACTGGGGCACCCGCTCCGGCCATGCCGTCGAACGCATCGGCTACGGCGAAAGCGGCCCCAAGGGCCGAACCATCGAAGGCGAACTCGTCGCCAAATCCACCTCCGCCGAACCCTCCCGCTTCCAGATGGGCGAGCGCGTCTTCCACCTGAAATTCGGCAATGGGAATATTACGGGGATAGAGGGGAACAAGCTGACGATCGATTTCGATCGGGCGGGGCAGAAACGCGTGCTGGATGGGTTTGTGGAAAGGGTTTAGGTAGCGCCCGTCCATAAAGCGCAATCCATGCAAGCGCGGTGGAGCGACTGCGACCCACGCAAAAGCCGTGGATTCACTCGTATGTTACCTCACCCATTCGTGACTTCCCCCTCCACCCTCCTCTCTCCATACTTCCTCTCGGGCTGGAATAGGAGGATGCAGATGAAACGCTACTCGCTATCGGTGATTGGTCTGTCTCTGGTGATTGCCGTTCTCAGCAATCCCGGCATTGCACTGGCAGCTTGCAACAAGCTTATTGGGACCTGACCTCTTCACACATCCGTGCCGACGGCAGCGTGACAGCGCCGCGGCCAAGGCAAAGCCTGACGGCCCGGTAGAAGCGCGCCGAATGCCTTGTGGAGCGGGCTTGAATGAATGCCCGCTCACCCCAGCATCGGCATCTTGCCCATCCCCAGAATGTCGTTGACGAGCGCGATCGCGATGCCGATGGCGACGATGCTCAATCCGATCAGGAAGAGCCGCCGCGACCGGTCATATTTAGCGGCGATCAGCGAGTCCCGCGCCAAAAGATCGGCGAAGACCTTCACCTGCAACGCGATGCCGACGGTCAAAAGCAGCATCGGCAGGATGTCGATGCGGCTCCAGTCATTCGGGTTGGAGACCCAGCGGCTGATGAAGCTCAGCGAAAAGCCGAGAATGATGCCCGCCGCCGTCAGTGAGCCGTTGCGGAAAGTGGCGTCGATTTTCTCTTCTGGCCCTGGCTCGGTCATGGCTTGCTCCCGCCTGCTCTTCTGCCCAAGGAAGGCAGAAATAACCGGGATCGGCAAGAGTGCGCATCCGCCCCCTAGGAGCAGGCCTTCGCCCTAAGCCGCGCACCGCGCTCCGCAAGAAGCCCGCGCAGCAGGCTACGGTGGCAGCGGCTTTCGTTTTCGCAGTAGCACCCGACGGCAAAGTCGGCGGTCTGGGAAAGCGCTGCCAGCGTGTCGAGGACCCGGCTGGTGTCGGGTGCCGCCATTTCCTTGAGATAAGCGCGAGAAAAGGCCTTCCACTCGGCTTCGGTCTGCGCTGCCTTCGCATCGGCCACCAGCTCCTGGCTCGGCGCCAGCATCGGCAGCCAGACGTCGTAATAGTCGCGCCTCGCAAACTCCTCCTTCGGCACGCCGCGCGGCGGGCGGCGCACTGTGCCGATGCGCAGGCCCTCGTCCTTGCCCCGTGGCGAGCCCAACTGCACGATGCTGATTGCCATTGTGGTCTCCTCGCCTGACCGAACGAAATATCTAGCGCGGCGGCTGCGCTTTCGCCAGCAGACAAGGCACACCCGTGGGCGCATGAGCCTGCCGCAGGCGTCCAATCTGCTTGCGGACCGCGGCGTGCAGACAACGATTACAAAACCTTCATTTTAAAATCATGTTTTATCCTTGCCAAGCCGCCGGGTGGCGGTTAGACACAAGACATATGCCGCATCACCGACGCGGCACGTAGGCGTTAACGTCAACCAACGCGCTGATCGAACCCGAGCCGGGTTGCGAGCGGCGCGGCATGTCTGCGTCCCATGCGCCCCGGTTCCGAACAAAGGAACCATCGATGACGGCAGATACCGCCTCCAAGATCACCGAAAACGGCCACCGGATCGAACGCGTCCGCCACGACATCAAGCGGCGCGTGCTGACCGTCCGCCGCGTTGCAAGACTGACGCCGCAAATGCTGCGCATCACGCTGACCGGATCGGATCTTCACGATTTCGTCAGCCTCGGCCATGACGATCACGTGAAGATTCTCGTTCCGCGCCCTGGCGAAGAGCCGGTCTTTCCGGACATGAGTCCCGAAGGCAGGCTTCTCATCGATCCGGCCAACAGGCCCGTGCTGCGCGATTACACGCCCCGGCGCTTCGACCCGGTGACGGGCGAACTCGATCTCGACTTCGCGCTCCACGAGGCAGGCCCTGCAACCGAGTGGGCCTTGCGCGCGCAGCCCGGCGACAAGCTCGGCGTCGGCGGCCCGCGCGGCTCCTTCGTGGTTGCGACCGACTTCGAGTGGTATCTGCTTGCCGGCGACGAAACCGCCCTTCCCGCGATCGGCCGCCGCCTCGAAGAACTGCCGGCCTCCGCCCGGGCGCTTGTCGTCGCCGAGGTTGCAGGACCCGAAGAGGAGCAGGCGCTGGAAAGCAAGGCCGAGCTGACGACGCTTTGGCTTCATCGGGGTTCGGCACCGGCCGGCACCACGGATCAGCTCGACCAGGTATTGCGAGGCCTCACGCTTCCCACCGGCGACGGCTATATCTGGATCGCCTGCGAAACTCTCGTCGCCAAGCGCCTGCGCGCCGTCATGGTCGATGAGCGCCAGCATCCGAAAGCCTGGATCAAGGCGGCCGGCTACTGGAAGCGCGGCCAGGCCGACTTCCACGAAACCCACGGCGACTGAGTCGCCGCCCCGTGCCGCTGGGATAGACAGGTCGCGGGGAGCCCGCCGCGCGGCCGCGGCACATTCGTGCTTCCTCCAAAAAAAGCTTGCGCTTAACCACCTGCGAATCCACTAGTTGATAGCGGCATATCCGCTTGGCATGCTGCACCGCAAACGTATGGAGTCGCCTGATGAAAGCGTTATTGCTGGTCGATATTCAGAATGGCTTTTGCCCCGGCGGCAATCTCCCGGTGCCGGAGGGTGATCAGGTGGTGCCGGTCGCAAACCGTCTGATCGACAGCGGCAAATACGATCTGATCGTCGCCTCCCAGGACTGGCATCCACCTGGCCATGGAAGCTTCGCCTCCTCCCATCCCGGCAAGAAGCCTTTCGAGATGGGCGAGCTTTCCGGCAAGCCGCAGATGATGTGGCCGGATCACTGCGTGAAAAACACCCTCGATGCCGAGCTTCATCCGGCGCTCAAATCCGAAGAGATCGACCTTATTCAGCAGAAGGGCGAGAATCCGCTGGTGGACAGCTATTCAGCATTCCGCGACAACGATCAGGATGCCTCGACAGGTCTTTCCGACTTCCTTCTGGACCAGGGCGTGACCGAGATCGACATCTGCGGCCTAGCGACGGATTATTGCGTCAAGTTCTCGGCGCTCGATGCGCTGGCGATGATGCCCGGAATCAAGGTCCGCTTCATCGAGGATGCAAGCCGCGGCATCACACCGGAAGGGGTGGCTGCTGCCATCGATGAGATGCGCGCACGCGGCATCGAGATCATCGACAGCCAAAAGGTTCTCGCCGGCTGAGGCTCAGTCCCGCGCCGCCTGCTCCAGCCCGTAGATATCGTCCGCAAGGTCGTCGGCGCGCTTAAGAAATGCAGCATGCGCATCCTGCAGGCCCTGTTTGTAATAGGCGGCGCCGATCTCCTTGGCGAAGAAATCGAGGACCAGTTCCGCCTTGAGCAGCCCGATGGGCTGATCCAGTTCCTTGTCGAAGAAGTGCTGGATGCGCGCAATCAGCGCCGCCTTGTCTTCCTTGGAAAAGTCTATCGGCTTCATCGCTCGTCTCCCGCCATTGTCTGAGGTTCCCACGGTTCAGCGAAATCGATCGGTCGATCAAGGAAATTCGATTGCGGCCAAGGCGCTGGGCACATAGAGCAGGGTCGTTTTGAAGAAGGACACGTGCCGATGAGTCGGGCGGATTTTGCCGAGGGTTTGCGGGGCGGCTTTGCCGTCGCTGTGGCGGCCGCGCCTTTCGGCGCCCTATTCGGCGCGCTTGCCGTGGATAACGGCATGTCGCTCGGCGAACTGACGCTGATGAGCGCCACGGTCTACGCGGGTGCGAGCCAGATGGTCGGCATCGAGCTTTTCGGCCACAACGTCCAGGCCTGGCTGATCGTCGCCTCCATCCTCGCCGTCAACTTCCGCCATGTCCTCTATTCGGCGGCGATTGCGCGCTACGTCCGCGAGTTCACGCCGCTGCAGAAGTTCTTCACCTTCTTCCTGCTCGTCGATCCGCAGTTCGCTGCAATGGCGAAACGCGGCGAGGAGGGAAAGCCGGTCACCTTCATCTGGTATCTCGGCTTCGGAATCATCATCTACGTGCCCTGGGTGCTGATCAGCCTCCTCGGCGGGCTGCTCGGCAGCTTCATCGGCGACCCGAAGGCGCTCGGCCTCGATATCCTGCTGCCCGCCTATTTCCTCGGCATCGTGCTCGGGTTCCGCAACCGCGACAACTTCCTGCCCGTCGCCCTTGTCAGCGCCGTCGCCTCGGCGATCGCCTATCACTATGTCGGCTCGCCCTGGCATGTCAGCCTGGGGGCTGCGGCCGGCATCATCCTGGCTGCGCTGATGCCGCTGCCTGCCGTCCACAAGCCCGAACCCGAAAACGAACCGCACGAGGTCTGACATGGAATTCGATCTCCAGATGGTCCTCGTGATCCTCGCATCGGCTGTTGCGACTTATGTGACGCGCATTGGCGGCTATGTGCTCATCACCACGATGAAACGCATCCCTCCGCGCATGGAGGCAGCCCTCAACGCCGTCCCTGCCGCCGTGCTGACGACCATCGTCGCGCCGGCCTTCTTCGACGGCGGCTGGGATGCCAAGCTGGCGCTTGTCGTCGCTCTCATCGTCGGCCTCAAGGTATCACATACCTGGATGCTGGTCGCGGCCTGGCTCATCGTCATGGCTTGGCGCCGCACGATCGGATTCTAGGCCGCGCGGCACTTGAACCTCAATATTTCAGCGGCAGCGTCGCATTCTCCAGCCACGCCTTGACGTCCTTGTCGTGGATCAGCGGCATCAACGCCTCGCGGGTGCGGGCGTGGTAGTCGTTGAACCAGTGCAGCTCGTCATGCGTCAGCAATTCGGGGATGACGATGGTGCGGTCGATCGGGCAGAAGGTCAGCGTCTCGAAGCCGAGCATCGGCATGTCGCCGCCTTCGATGTCCTCCGCCTCCCGCACATAGATCAGGTTCTCGATGCGGATGCCGAAGCTGCCCGGCCGGTAATAGCCCGGTTCGTTGGAAAGGATCATGCCGGGCAGCAGTTCCTGCGTCGAAATCCTCGAAATGCGTTGCGGCCCCTCGTGCACCGAAAGATAGGAGCCGACGCCGTGGCCGGTCCCATGCCCGAAGTCGACGCCTGCCCGCCAGAGCGCGATGCGCGCCAGCGGATCGAGATCGCAGCCGCGCGTGCCCTTCGGAAAGCGCACCGTGCTGATCTGGATCACGCCCTTCAACACCAGCGTGAAGAAGCGCTTCTGCTCCTCCGAAACCGCCCCGATGCCAACGGTGCGGGTGATATCCGTGGTACCATTGATGTATTGCGCGCCGGAATCGATGAGGAAAAGCTCCCCGGCATTGATCGTCCGGTTGGTATCGACTGTCACGCGGTAATGCATGATCGCGGCATGCTCGCCGGCCCCGGAAATCGTGTCGAAGGAGATATCCTTGAGGGGGTTCTGCATGTTCTGGCCGACGCCGGCACGCACGGCCTCCAGCTTCTCGGCCGCGGCAATTTCCGTCACCGTGCCCGGCTTTTCCTGCGATAGCCAGTAAAGGAACTCGACCATGGCCGCACCGTCTTGCAGGTGCGCCGCTGCCGAGCCGTTGAGCTCGACGCTGTTCTTCACCGCCCGCGGCAGCTTGGCGGGATCGGCGCCCTCCACCACCTCGCCGCCCGCCTTGCGGATGATGTCGGCAAGCGCATAGGAAGCGATATCCGGATCGATCATCACCCTGCCGCCATCCTTTGACACGGCAGCGAGCCGCTCGTCGAGCGAAGATGGCGGCAGCTGCACGCATATCTGCGCAAGATAGGCCTCCGGCTCGATGCCGGTCTTGCGCTTGTCGAGGAACAGTTCCGCCTTGCCGTCGGCGTGGATGATGGCGCGAGCCAGCGGATGCGGCGTATGCGGAACGTCAGCACCGCGAATGTTGAAGATCCATGCGATCGACGACGGGTCGGCAATCAGCACGGCTGCGGCATTCTTCTTGGCGAGATCGGCGGCAACCGTCGCGATCTTGTCCTTCGCCAGCATGCCGGCCTGAGCGACATTCTGGATGACCACAGCGCCGAGCGGTTCGGCCGGGCGATCCGTCCAGAGCCTGTCGAGCGGATTGTGCGGCAGCATCACCAATGTGCCGCCGATCTCGGCAAGCGCCTTTTCAAGACGGCGCACGTCGGCACCGGAATGCAGCCACGGATCGATGCCGAGCCGCATGCCCTGCTTGCCGTTCTTGGGTATCCAGACATGCGGTGGCTCGTTGACGAGATCGCCGCCGGTAAAGACCGAGCCGTCGACCTGCTCGGCGAGCTGCGTCACATAGCGGCCATCGACGAAAATGATCGCCTGGCTATGGGCGATGAGCGCAATGCCCGCCGATCCGGTGAAGCCGGTGAGCCAAGACAGGCGCTCCGCGCATGCCGGCACATATTCGCCGTTGTACTCATCGGCACGCGGCACGAGGAAGGCATCAATGCCAAGCCCATCGAAACTTGCGCGCAGTTGCCCAACCCGATCGCGGCCGAATTGTGGCGTGGAGGTGACTTCAAAAGACTGGAACATGCTGAAAACCCAATGGCTATATCCGAATCCGCCGACAAGCGTGCGGCCCATGTTATCGAAAAATCAGGGCAAGTGGAGAAAAACCAGCCACTTTGCCCCAGGTCAGGCCGCTCAATATTTTGGCAGAAATGTGACAGTAGAATCGAAACTGGCACGCTTTATGCGTTCAACGCATGGCTCCCATGAGCGAAACCCTCTGCCTAAGGATTTGGGAATAGCTATATACGGCGCATCAAACGGGTTCGGAAACGAGCCTGCAACGAAAAGGAAATGAAAATGACTGCCTCTCTGTCGCGCTTCGCTTACAGCAGCCCGGTGCAGGCTGGCGAACGCCAGACTGTGCATCATGTCATCGGTGCCCGCCGTCCGCTCAATGGGGATAGCCTCAAGATGCTCGGCACGGGCCACAAGGTTACGCACCACAAGGGTGTACCCAGCTACGCGTTCTGAGCTATTTGCCGCTTCGTTTCTCCTCCTCCCTCAACGGACCGGCAATCAGAACTGTAGAGCCCGCTCGAGCGCTCCTCCTCCTTCGAGCTCGCGGGCATGGCCGTTTTAACGGTCGAAGGCGGTGCCGTTTGGCACCGCCTTCTTTTTTTGCCGATAGCTTACGGACGATCGAGATGGATCGTCACCCAGCCGTTTCGCCAGATGGTGCGGACGTGGCGGAGCTTTGCGCCATTATAGGCCGAAAGCACCTTCCAGCGCTGTTCTGCGAGGATACCTGACAGGATCACCGAGCCGGATGGCGCCAGATGCTCGGCCAGCTTCGGCGCCATCTTGATCAGCGGCCGCGCCAGAATATTGGCGATGATGAGGTCGAACGGCCCGTATTCCGCAAAGGCCGTCGAATGAAAGCCTGGCGCAGTCTTCGCAATGATCCCGGAGGCAATGCCGTTCCGCCGCACGTTCTCGGCTGCGACACGCGTCGCGATCGGATCGATATCGGTCGCGAGAACCGGGATATTCTTGAGCTTGCGCACCGCAATCGCCAATACGCCGCTGCCCGTCCCGAGGTCCAACGCATTACCGACCGGCCGCGAACGCAACACGCTGTCGATCACCTCCAGGCAGCCGGCCGTCGTGCCGTGATGGCCGGTGCCGAAGGCTTGCCCCGCATCGATCTCGATTCCGATATCGCCGGGGCGGACCTTGGCGCGGTCATGCGAACCATGCACGAGAAAGCGCCCCGCCCGCACCGGCTTCAGACCTTCAAGGGATTTCGCCACCCAATCGATATCGGGAATGACTTCGCGCGCGACCTTCAGGTCCGGAAACGGCACCTTCAGCGCCTCCTCGACGCGAAGGCGAACCGCGTTTTCGTCCTCCCGCATCATGTAGATGGAGGCTTCCCAGATGTCCTTCTTCTCATCGATCTCGGTCGTCGCGATCGCGATATCCTCTTCACCGAAGACCTCGGTCAGAAGATCAAGGACTTGCCCGGCCTTCTTTTCGGTCGTCGTCACATACAGGCGAATTTCACTCACTCGAACTTTTCCTATTCTTATTGCGCGTCGTCGATCCAGACTGGCGGCGGCGTATCATAACCGGCAACGCTGCGCAGTATCCGCCGGGTAATTCCCGGGATGCGGATCAGCAGCGGTGCGAAAAAATTGCGAAGGCCGGTCGCAACCGGATGATGCATGGTCACCAGCCTCGTCAGCCCATAGGTCTGCTTCAGCACCATTTTGACCGCCGGCATCCGAAGGCCCGAATAATCCTGTTCCCGGCCTTCCGAAATCAGATAGGCGAGCCAGCAGGCATCCTCGATGCCGAGATTCATGCCGCGGGCACCAGCCGGCGAATGGATATGCGCCGCATCGCCGGCGAGAAAGACGTTACCCTTTGACATGCGCTCGACATGCCGGAAATGGATGCGGAAATTCGCAGCCCACACCAATTCGCCGCCGGGCACCGGATGCTCGATATGGCTCTCGAAATCCGGAAGCGTCGAGATGTATCGCACCGTATCGCGGGAAACCGGAATCCTGCCGACCATGCCGGGATTGAACAGGCTGATCTCGACGTAATGTGCGTCGATCGGCTGCGGATAGCGATAGTCCGCAAGATGGAAGGACTCTTCGAGAGCGTCGCCCGGAAAGTCGAAACCTGCAGCCTTGCGCACGGCCGAGTGCGCACCATCCGCGCCGATCAGGATGTCGGGGTCGAGTTCCTCGCGGGAGCCGTCCGCGCGGCGCAGCGTCACATGCGGCTTGTCCATCGTGCCGCTGACGCTTTCAAGCACGGTCTGCCACTCCGGCTCGACTTCATAGTCGGAAAGCTTGCCGAGCAGCAGCCGTTCCGTATGGCCCTGCGCAAGCGCCTGGATGGCCGGAAAGCGGCCGCCGATTTTGGAAGGATCGATCTCGAAAAGCCCTTTCCCGCCTGACCGCACCCGAAAGCGGTCGATCCTATGGCCTTCCTGCAGGATCGTGTCTGCGACACGGGAGGGCGAAAGCAAGGTGAGCGTGCGGGCATTGATGCCGAGCGCCCGGCTCTCGGTCAGCGGCACCGGGCCTGCATCGCTGTCTATGATACGTGGACGAAAGCCTCGCCGGGCAAGTTCCACCGCTGCCGCAAGACCCGTCGCGCCGGCACCGGCGATCAGGATGCTGCGATGCCCGGCCCCCATGGTTTCATCCCTTGCTGATCAAATTCTCCAGCTTCTTTACTGCCGTGTCCGGGTTTTCGCCATAGGCGATCGTGCCGGCAAAACGGCCCTCGGAATCAAAGAGGAAGACCGATGCGGTGTGGTCCATCGTGTAATCGCCATTCGGATCCTTCTCGTCGACCGGCACCTTCTTGGCGTAGACGCGAAAGCCCTTGACGACGTCGGCGACCTTCTCCGGCGGACCGGAGATGCCGGTGATGCGCTTCGAAACGTTCGAGACGTACTGGTTCATGATTTCCGGCGTATCGCGCTCCGGATCGACGGTGACGAAATAGGCCTGCAGCTTGTCGCCCGCCGGATCGACTTTCTCCATCCAGCCATTGAGTTCGAAGAGTGTCGTGGGGCAAACCTCGGGGCAATGCGTGAAGCCGAAGAAGACGGCGCTCGGCTTGCCGCGAAGCGCCTGCTCGGTGATCGGCTGGCCGTTTTGCGCAACGAGCGTGAACGGAACGCCGAACGGCCCCTCGGCGAGCGGAATATCCCTCGTCTTCGTGATGTTCAGCGTCAGGAAGCCGAGCACGGCCGCGACAATGATGACGGCAACCCAAACGGCGACACGGAAATTCTTCATGTCTACGACCCCTGAAAGCAAGCGGACGGCGCAGCCCGCGACTGCGCGCCTGATACCTCTTCTGCGGAGCGCACGCAATTCAACATCCCGTTTTCTCTCCCGTGATTAATTGCCTCACCCGGCATGCGCAGAAATGATAGCGCCGGTGATCGATCTTAAGAGAAAAGCTTGTTACTTCAAATACTTGACCGGCCAGCAGGAAGATGCAGGCAAGAAACATATCGTTAGCAAAGACTTAAGCGGTCAACCCTATATTTTATAGGGCGTCCGGCGCCCTCCGCGCCGCTCCGACATGATGTCTATGGCGTGTCGTCAGACACGGGTGTTTGCATGCAACTGCACGAATACTTCAATCCGGCATCTGAGGCAGGACGATTTTTTTATGACGAATGCGACAATACGCAAGACCCTTTCGGTGAACCAGAGACTGTGGACGCTCGCAGGCGCCGCCCTCCTCGGTTTCAGCTCGATGCTCGCTGTCAGCTGGTTTGAAGGCGCCCGTGTCGAGAGTGCGCTGGATCGAGCAACCAGCATCCAGCAGAGCGTCGACTGCATCAACCAGATGCGCATTGCAAATCTGACGCTCGTTCTCGCGGCCATGGATACGATCGTCGACCGCGGCGATAAAAATATCCAACCTGAACGCGTGATGTTGATGTCGAAATCACTGGAACAGCTTGCCAGCGGCTCGAAGGAAATGGACCTGCTTGCGCAGGAACTGCAGGCAGGTGATCTCCTGGCAAGTTACGATTCGGACGTATCGGCCTTGCAGCAGGCAGTCACCGTCGATCTGAAGGCCGCCGTGGAAGGCGCCGCGGACGACGAGACATTCGGCAAGTTGGACGACGCCATCGACGGCGGCGGCGAGAAGCTCGCGGCAACGCTCGACAAGCTGGCGCAGAACGGCACCGCTGTGGCGCAGCGCCGCGTCGACGAAGCCAACGCGATTTCGCGGGATTCGCTCCTCATCGAGGTCGGTCTTTGTGTTTTCGCGATCATCACGATGACGATCCTGCAATATATCCATGGAGGCTCGATCCGCCGGGGCATCGAAGCCGTGCGCCAGAGCATGCAGCGCATCATGAGCGGCAATCTGCACGAGGCCGTGCCTGCGACCGAACGCGGTGACGAGATCGGCGAGATGGCGCGGGCAACCGAAAGCTTCCGTCTCGCAGCCATCGACAAGATGAACCTTGAGACGCAGACCGAAAGCGAACGGCGCCAGAGCGATGCGGAACGGAGCAAGCAGGAGGCGGCAAAGCTTGCCGATGTCGAGGCTCTGAACGCTGCGGTCGACGCCCTTGGCCAGGGTTTGAACCGGCTCGCCGCCGGCGATGTGACGATCGCCATCGACCAGCCGTTCAAACCGGAGCTGGAGCGCTTGCGCAGCGACTTCAACCAGACGACGGCGATCCTTCGCAAGGCGATGGCCGACATCGCGCAGAACACCACTTCGATCCAGGCCAACAGCAAGCAGATGCGCGCGGCCGCCGCCGATCTCGCCAAACGCACCGAGCAGCAGGCGGCATCTTTGGAAGAGACTTCGGCAGCCCTCGATCAGATCACAGCGACCGTGCGCAGCGCCACGAACCGCGCCGAGGAAGTCGGCCAGATGGTCACTCATACCCGCCAAAACACGGCCAAGTCCGATATCGTCGTCACCGACGCGATGACGGCGATGGAGCGAATCGAAGGCGCCTCACGCGAAATCGGCACTATCATCAACGTGATCGACGAGATCGCATTCCAGACCAACCTCCTGGCGCTGAACGCCGGTGTCGAAGCAGCCCGCGCCGGCGAAGCCGGAAAGGGCTTTGCGGTCGTCGCACAGGAAGTGCGCGAACTTGCCGGGCGCGCAGCGGGCGCGGCCAAGGATATCAAGGCCTTGATCTCCAAATCGGGCGCCGAAGTAAAGACAGGCGGAGAACTCGTGACCAAAGCCGGCGAAGCGCTGCGCGAGATCGGCGAAGATGTTTTGCGCATCGACGAGCACGTTAAGTCAATCGTAACCTCTGCGCGCGAACAATCCGTTGGACTGAACGAAATCAATGCGGCCATCAGCCAGATGGACCAGGCCACGCAGAAGAATGCGGCCATGGTCGAAGAGACGAACGCCGCGAGCCACACGCTTGCCGCCGACGCCGAAAATCTGATCCGGCTCGTTGGACAGTTCAAGACCGGCGAGGGCATGAATGCCCGTCACGCGCCGCGAGAAGCAACCGCCGCCTCGCATCCGAAACCCTCACCCGCACGGAGCCTGATCGGCAAGGTCGCGGGCGCATTCAGTGGCGGCGCCGCCGCCAAAGCCGTGGCCGCTTCGGCCAGAGACAACTGGGAAGAATTCTGATCATGACAAGCGCCGTTATCACACAGGCCGGTTCCCACCTCGAAATCGTTTCCTTTCATCTCGCGGAACAGGAATTCTGCATCGACATCATGGCGATCCGCGAAATCCGCGGATGGGCGCCGGTCACCCCGATGCCGCATACGCCGCCCTACGTACTCGGCCTCATCAACCTTCGCGGCGCGGTGATCCCGGTCATCGACATGGCCTGCCGCCTCGGCATGAAGATGACGGAGCCGTCGGAACGCTCCGCGATCATCGTCACCGACATCGCCGGCAAGCTGGTTGGTCTCCTGGTCGAACAGGTTTCGGACATGATGACCATCAAAAGCGAAGACCTGCAGCCGCCGCCGGAAATCATTCCGGAAGCCCAGCGCGCCTTCTGCCGCGGCATCGTGGCACGGGAAAAGACCATGGTCTGTTTCCTCAACCTCGACACGGTCATCGCCGACGAACTGGCACGCGAAGCCGCCTGAACTCCGGCACTATCGGAATCGAAAGGGCCCGGCGAAAACCAGGCCTCTTTTTCATTGCGGCTTGCCGTTCTTCCAGGTGACGTTCTGGCCATAAAGCGGGATCGTCGAGATCGACATCTTCGCCGAGCCATCGGTCAGTTCGCGGGAATGGGCGAGATAGATCAGCGTGTCATTGGTCTTGTCGTAGATGCGATTGACGACCAGCTTCTTCCAGATGAGCGACATGCCCGCTTTGAACACCTCGTCGCCGTCTTTCGAGAGATTGATGTCGCCGATTTCGATCGGTCCCGTCTGACGGCACGCGATCGAATTGTTCGAGGGGTCCTCGAACCAATTGCCGTTCTTCACCCGGTCGATGATGCTGCGGTCGAAATAGGTGACATGGCACGTCACGCCCTTCACCTCCGGATCAGGGATCGCATCGACGATGACATCGTTGCCGATCCAGTCGACCCCGACCTTGCCGACGACTTCGGCAGACGCGACACCGGCGCCAAGCGCGGCAACCGAAGCGGCGGAAAGAACAAACTTATGCAACGAGGACATCGCGGCTCCCTGAATAATCCGCTTCACTAGATAAGTATGGCCGCCGTCAAAACAAGAAAGCGCGAACTATGCCTTTCGGCAAGTGCAGGGCTCGTAGCCGCTTGCGGTGAGCCTGCCGGGCTTCATGCCAATCGCCGCGGGAATGGCATGCACGGCGGCCGCCTTGACCGCCCTCGCCATCTCGATCGCCGCACGCGCGCAGACGGCAGCGTCCTCCGCGGCATTGTGGTGGGAAAAACGCAGGCCGAGATGCTCAGCAATCACGTTCAATCTGTGCGACAGGAACTGTGGCCAGATGCGCTGTGCCATCTTGAGGCTGCAGAGATAGGTGAGTTCCGGATAGGACTGGCGATAAAGATCGAGCGAAGCGCGCCAGACGCTGAAATCGAAGGCGGCATTGTGCGCGATCATCGTCGCGCCCTGAAAATCATCGTGGAACTCGTCCATGACTTCCGGAAATTCCGGCGCATCTTCCACATGCTCAGGCCGGATGCCGTGGATTGCGATATTCATGCCGGAAAAACGCATATCCTTCGGTCGGATCAGCCGCTCCTCGACACGAGTGACCCTGCCCTCCTCGATCCAGGCAAGGCCGACCGAACAGGCGCTGCCGCGCTGCTCATTGGCCGTTTCGAAATCGATGGCGATGGTCTTCAAGGCTGCTCCGCGATTCTGCTGTCCACGACAGGCTTAACCCGCCGGTGCAGCCACGCAAATGCCGCAGGTTGACTTTCCGGAAAGGATCAACGACTTTTTGCGGATGATCGGAACGAGCGTCATTCTTACGACCATGCATATGACCACGACCCATGCAGGGTGCGGGGCAGCATTGGCACGTTAGCCGTCCGATCACTCCCGAAAACCCTGCCGAGGTGAGCAAGGTTTTCGAAGTCTGCTCTCCTCCTTCAAATTCAAGGAGAGCATTTTGAAAGCGCCAGAAAACAATCCATTCGAACGCCCGCCGGCGATGGCAGGCTTGACCATTCGCGCACTGCGCGCCTCCGATATCGAGGCGGTGACGGCGCTCATCAACCTACCCGGCTTCCGCTTCGGCACGCTGCGCCTGCCCTATCAAACCGTCGAGGAAACGCGCAAACGCTTCGAAAACGCCGGCCCCGGCCATGTCAGCCTCGTCGCCGAGTTGAATGGCCAAGTTGTCGGCGACGCAGGCATGACGCGCTATCACGGACGGCGCAGCCATGTGGCAAGCCTCGGCATGGGCGTGCATGACGATTTCGCCGGCAAAGGCATCGGCGGCGCCCTGCTCGCTGAGCTCATCGATACGGCCGACAACTGGCTGAACCTGAAGCGCCTGGAATTGACGGTCTATACCGACAACGCCGCCGCTATCGCGCTCTACCGGAAATTCGGCTTCGAAGAGGAAGGCCTGCTGAAAGCCTTCGCTTTTCGTGCCGGGGATTATGTCGACGCTTACGCGATGGCGCGGGTTCGCCTTTAGCGAATGAGGCTAGCGCTTCAACGACCGATGAGCGCCAGCCACCCGTCCTCGTCCATGGTCTGGACGCCGAGTTCGCGTGCCTTGTCGAGCTTCGAGCCCGCGCCTGGTCCGGCTACGACGATATCGGTGTTCTTGGAGACCGAGCCTGCCACCTTTGCGCCGAGGCTCTCCGCTTTGGCTTTGGCCTCGTCGCGGGTGAACTTCTCCAGCGAGCCGGTGAAGACAACCGTCTTGCCGGCAACCGGACTCCCGGAGGTGACCGGCTGCTCCGCCTCCTGCGGCGTCACTTCCGAAAGCAGAGCCGAGATCACCTCAACGTTGCGCGGCTCCTTGTAGAACTCCACGATGGCGCGAGCGACGATCTCGCCGATTCCTTCGATGGAGTTCAGGTCGTTCCAGGCGTCGCCGGAAAGTGGCGCGGCCTCCTTCATCGCCGAGGCAAAAGCCTCATAAGTGCCGTAGGAGCGCGCCAGCAGCTTTGCCGTTGTCTCGCCGACATGGCGGATGCCGAGCGCGTAGATGAAGCGGTGAAGCGCGATGCTGCGCCGTTCGTTGATCGCCGCATAGAGCTTACCGACGCTGACCTTGCCGAAACCTTCGATATTTTCGAGTTTCGTCAACGAATTCTGCTGTCGCCGCTCCAGCGTGAAGATTTCCGGCGCCGTGCGGATCTTCAGCGCGTCATCCTCGCTTTCGAAGAAGAAGTCGATCTGCTTCGAACCCAGGCCCTCGATGTCAAAGGCGTTGCGCGAGACGAAGTGCTTGAGATGCTCTGTTGCCTGCGCGCGGCACACGAAGCCGCCGGTGCAGCGCGTAACGGAATCGAGCTTTCCCGTCTTCTCGTTTCTTTCGCGCACAGCATGCGAATCGCAGACCGGGCAGCGCTTCGGAAACGCGTAAGGCACCGCGTCCGTCGACCGCTTTTCCAGCACCACATCGAGTACCTGCGGAATGACGTCGCCGGCCCGCTGCACGATCACCGTATCGCCGATCCGGATATCGTGCTCCTCGTCGCGGATGGGCTCGCCGGAATTGCCTAGGCCCTTGATGTAGTCTTCGTTGTGGAGGGTCGCGTTGGTCACCATCACGCCGCCGACAGTGACGGGCGTAAGCCGCGCGACCGGCGTCAACGCGCCGGTGCGGCCGACCTGAATGTCGATGTTTTCGACCGTCGTGAATGCCTGTTCTGCCGGAAACTTGTGAGCGGTCGCCCAGCGCGGGCTGCGCGAGCGGAAGCCGAGGCGCTGCTGGAGTTCAAGGCTGTCAACTTTGTAGACGACACCGTCGATGTCGTAGTCGAGGTCCGGGCGCTTCAGGCCGATCTCGTCGTAGTGGGTGAGAATATCGGCGACGGAATTCAGCCGCTTCATCAGCGGATTGACCGGGAAGCCCCAATCCCTGAAGAGCTGAACCATGTCGAACTGTGTATTGGCCGGCACCTCCGACATCTCGCCCCAGGCATAGGCGAAGAATTTCAGCTTGCGGCTCGCGGTCACCTTCGCATCGAGCTGGCGCAGCGATCCGGCTGCCGTGTTGCGCGGGTTGACGTAGGTCTGCTTTCCCTCGGCCTCCATCTGCTTGTTGAGCGCCATAAAATCGCTCTTCGCCATGTAGACCTCACCGCGTATTTCCACGACGGCGGGAACGCCCTTGGGCAGTTCATTCGGAATTTCCTTGATGGTGCGGATATTGGCCGTGACATTCTCACCCGTCGTGCCGTCGCCGCGCGTTGCGGCCGTGACCAGCCTGCCGTTCTCGTAACGGATCGACATGGAGAGCCCATCGATCTTCGGTTCGGCGGTAAAGGCGATCGACTGGTCCGGCAGGCGCCCCAGGAAGCGATAAACACCGGCGACGAAATCCTGCACATCCTCCTGCGAAAACGTGTTGTCGAGCGACAGCATCGGGCGGGCGTGGACGACCGGCGCAAAGGTGACGGAGGGTGCAGCACCCACCCGGCGCGACGGGCTGTCTTCGCGGATCAGTTCCGGAAACCGCGCCTCGATCGCATCGTTGCGCCGCTTCAGCGCGTCATAGTCCGCGTCCGAAATCTCCGGCTGATCCTTGCCATGATAAAGCGCGTCGTGATGGGCGACCTCTTTCGCCAGCCGCGCAAGCTCGGTGGCGGCATCATCGATCGTCAGGTCTTCAACGGCAACGGACTCGGTCGGCATGTGGGATCACTCCAGAGAATCTGGAGTCGTTTTAGAGCAAAAATCGGCGTTGGGAAGAAGCAGGAAAACCGGAACTCCCTTCTCCCCAGCGGGAGAAGGAGCCCGAAGGGCGGATAAGGGGCGACGAGCGATGCGTTGCAAGATGTCCTGCGCTCCCGCTTCGGCCATTCGCGTCTGGCGACGCGGACCCCCTCATCGCCTCGCTATGCTCGGCTCCCAGTTGGGGAGAAGAGAGGTCAAGCATTCCCTGCCAACAGCCGAGCCGCAGCCGCCCTTGCCTCTTCCGTCACGGAAGCTCCGGCAAGCATGCGGGCGATTTCTTCGGTGCGATCCTTGTGTGCCATTGTCGCGACACGCGTGGCGATCTTCTCGGAGCCGTCGGAGACCGGACCCTTGGAAATGAGCAGATGCGTTGCCGCCCGTGCGGCCACTTGAGGGGCGTGGGTGACGGAGAGCACCTGCACGCGATCGGAAAGCCGTTTCAGGCGCTGACCGATCGCATCGGCAACGGCACCGCCGACGCCGGTATCGATTTCGTCAAAGACGAGCGTCGGCGCCGAGCCGCGATCGGCAAGCGCCACTTTCAAAGCGAGCAGGAAGCGCGAGAGCTCGCCACCCGATGCCACCTTCATGATTGAACCTGGACGCGTGCCGGGGTTGGTCTGAACGTGAAACTCGACGACATCGATGCCTTCGGCCGTTGCGTCTGCCGCATCGGTCGCGATCTCGACCATGAAGCGCGCGCGCTCCAGCTTCAGCGCCGGAAGTTCCGCCATAACCGCGGCAGCCAGCGCTTCGCCTGCATGGTGACGCTTGTCTGAAAGCGAGCGGGCAGCGGCATCGTAATTCGCCTTGGCCGCGCCGACTTCTGCTTCGAGCTTCACCAGTCGCTCCTCGCCGGCATCGAGATCGGCAAGGTCGGTGATCATCCGCACGGCAAGCGCCGGAAGCTCGGTCACAGGCACGGAGTATTTGCGGGACGCGGCGCGGAGTGCGAAGAGACGCTCCTCGACGCGCTCCAATTCCTTCGGATCGTATTCCGTCTTTCGAAGCGCCGCCTCCACTTCCATCTGCGCGTTGGAAAGCTGGTCCAGAGCCGCATCAAGCAGCGCCACGGTGTCTTCCAGCAGTCCGGGCGCCTCGTGGCTCTTTCGCTCCAGGCGGCGCACGAGCGAGGCAATATGCGGCACCGGAGAGGCATTGCCGTTCAGAAACTCGGAGGCTTCGGCGATGTCGCCGGCAATACGCTCCGCCTTCATCATCTTCTGGCGGCGATCAGCAAGCTCCTCCTCTTCGCCGTCCTGCGGCGAGAGCTTTTCCAACTCGTCAACGGAGGACCGGAGATAGTCGGCTTCGCGGGCTGCGTTCTCCACCTTTTCGCGATGCTTTTTCAGCGTCCGCTCTGCGTCGCGCCAGATGCGGTAAAGCTCCGAGACAGAGGTCGCGTCCTCGTTGATGCCGGCGAAGGCATCGAGCAGAAGCCGGTGTGCATGCGTGTCGACGAGCGCGCGGTCATCGTGCTGACCGTGGATTTCGACCAGCATCTGTCCGGCCTGGCGCATGAGTTGCACGCTCACCGGCTGATCGTTGACATAGGCCTTGGTGCGTCCGTCGGCCGATTGCTGCCGCCGGAAGATAAGGTCGCCTTCGTCGTCGATGCTATTCTCGCGCAGAAGTTGGCGGACACCGTGGTCCATCGGCACGTCGAAGACGGCCGTCACTTGCCCCTTGTCCTCGCCGTGACGCACAAGGTCGCCGTCGCCGCGCCCACCGAGCGCCAGCGACAGACTGTCGAGGAGAATGGATTTGCCGGCACCGGTTTCGCCTGTCAGAACCGAGAGCCCGGTTTCGAAGGCAAGATCCAGCCGCTCGATCAGAACGATATCGCGGATCGAAAGCTGGATCAGCATTGCGTGTCAGGCCTCACGAGCCGAGCAGCAGCTTCCTGCCGGCTGCGGAAATCCAGGAGCCCTTGTTCTCCCGGGGTTCTGCACCGCCCGACTGCAGCAGCTTGAAGGAATCGGCGTACCACTGGCTATCCGGATAGTTGTGACCGAGAACAGCGGCTGCTGTCTGCGCCTCTTCCACGATACCCATCGCGTAATAGGCCTCGACGAGGCGCGCCAGCGCTTCTTCGATCTGATTCGTGTTCGGATACTTCTCGACCACGATACGGAAGCGGGAGATGGCTGCAAGATATTCCTTGCGCTCGAGATAGTAACGGCCGACCTGCATTTCCTTGCCGGCGAGCTGGTCACGGGCGTAGCGGATCTTCGCCTGCGCGTCGTCGACATATTCAGAGTCGGGATAGTTGTCGATGACGGCCTGCATGGCTTCGATGGTCTTGGAGGAAGCCCGCTGATCCTGCGTCACGTCGGAAATCTGCTTCGAATAGCTGAGACCGATCAGGTACTGAACGTATGCCGCGTCTTCGGACTTCGGATACTGCGCCATATAGCGGTTGCCTGAAGCGAGAGCATCGTCGATCTTGCCCTGGCGGTACTTCACGAAGGTGCTCATGACGAGAGCCTTGCGCGCCCATTCGGAGAACGGGTTTTCGCGGTCGATCGCGTCGAACTTGCGCGCGGCTTCGACCATGTTGCCTGCCTTCATGTTGGCAAGCGCCTGACTGTAGAGGACGTCCGGCGGATCGTTGTTGACGCCGAGCTTGGTGATGTCGATATCAGGGTCCGATTGGCAACCGGAAACCAAGGCGCCTGCACTCAAAATCACGAGCGATGCGAGCAAAGCGCGCGCTGTCTTCATCATACCTTCAGACCTTGCATAACCCATAAAAGAATCCCAACTGCCGCTACCCCAACCCTGCGGCAGCCACACCTCGCCGGCGTTTCTAGCCACAAATATGTGGCGAGAGCAACGCAATGATGAGCCATTAACGCATTTTTGTGGCAGCAAGCGTCAGAATATCCCGGTTTTTAACTTTAATCGGACCTGTTGCTCCTAAGCATATGTTGGAGAACAGTTATCGGCTTACGGAAGTACTAAAAAAAACCGCCTCCCGAAGGAGGCGGCCCTGGCCTGAAATTTGGTGTGGAGGTCATGCCGACCAGGGGGCGAATCCGGGAGCGTTAACAGCGACGAAATCGCGGGGTGTAACGCGCGGGCGCGCAGCAGAAGTCTCGACAACTTCGTAGGCAGTTGTGTCGCTGAGCAGCGCCTTCAAAGCATTGGCATTCATCTTGTGGCCACCGCGGTAGGAGCGATAGCAGCCGATGAAGGGAGCGCCGGCAAGCGCCAGGTCGCCGACCGCATCGAGCGCCTTGTGACGCACGAACTCGTCCTTTGCGTAGCGCAAGCCTTCGATGTTGATGACGGTATTATCGTCGGAGATGACGACAGAATTTTCAAGCGACGAACCCAGCGCATGACCCGAGGCCCAGAGGCGTTCCACGTCGCGCATGAAGCCGAAGGTGCGTGCGCGCGACAGTTCGGACTTGAAGTTCGCGGCCGTCAGGTTGCCTTCCCATTTCTGGCGTCCGATCAGCGGGCATTCGAAATCAATCTCGACTTCGAAGCGCGTGCCGTCATACGGACGGAATTCGCTCCACGAGCCGCCATGTTCGATGCGAACCGGCTTGGTGATGCGGATATAGCGGCGCTTGATGCCAAGCGAGACGAGGCCAACCTGCTCGATCGCCTCGATAAAGGGCGCAGAACTGCCATCCATGATCGGCATTTCGGCGCCGTGAACCTCGATCACGACGTTGTCGAGGCCGAGTGCATAGAGCGCTGCCATGACATGTTCGATCGTCGCAACCGAATGAACGGAAGAAAAACCGAGGACAGTGCAGAGATCGGTGTTGCCGACCTGGGCGGAGACGGCACGCAGTTCGGTGACGGTGCCGTCTTCATGCATACGATGGAAAACGACGCCGGTATCGACTTCAGCCGGATTGAAAGTGATAGTGACTTCCGCGCCGGAATGGACGCCGGTGCCCGAAAGCGTCACCGGGCGCGAAACCGTCGTCTGGAAGCCAAGCATGCCAATAACCATAAAAATCTGCCTTCATTACCTTTTACGGTCCGTAGCGCCAAAAGCACCGAAATCAAACCGCCAACTTATCTTGCCCACCGCCGAATTGTCGCCATGAAGGCGGCAAGGCACGGTCCCATGACGTCATACATACGTGCGGCAGGGCTCCAATCCAAATCACTGTTCGTTTCGTTTTGTTACGAAACCATCCGCTTGAAATGATTTAGGAATCATCAACTTATATGACGCTTTGAAACAGCAGCGCCCGGGACTGTGATCCCGGGCACATGCGTGGCGATTCTGTGTCCGCTCAATTCGACTGGCGGCGCAGGAACGCAGGAATCTCGAGCTGATCGTCTTCCTGCATCATGCGGGCCTGCGGCACACTGCGGCCCTGGTCGTCGAGATTGCCGCGGCGAGGCGCATAAAGGCTCGCCTCAGGCGAAAGCGGGCGGCGCTGCTGCGAAGCGGCGGCAGGCGCTGCCGTCATCTCGGGAGCAACTTCCTCTTCGCGGCGGCCGAGCGAATTGGTGATTCGCTTCAGCAGACCCATCGGGCCGCGCTCCTCTTGCGCCTGTGCCGCAGCCGGCTGGGCGCGGTGGTCCATCTCGGCCTGAACGACCGGCGGGAAGTCCTCGACCTTCGGCATGCGGACCGGCTGCTGCATGGCAGGTTCTTGGCGAACCGGCTGCTGCTGCATGACCGGCTGAGGCGCCGGCTGGCTCATGACAGGTGCCGGAGCAGGCTGCATCGGGCGAGCAGCCGGAGCCTCTTGAGCGGCTGCGAAGATGCGGCTCTGCGGACGGAACGTGTCTTGAGCAACAGGCTGCTGAAGCGGAGCTGCAGGGCGCGGAGCCGGGATTTCGAGCTCGCGTTCCATTTCGGCTTCCGCCATGCGGATGGTCTGCGCGACCGGATCGGCTGGCTTCGGTGCCTGCATGACTGGCGCAGGCTGAACTGCGGCCGGTGCCGGAGCAACGGCCGCTGAAGGACGGATCATCGGCTTGGCGGCAGGCTGGAAGTTCTTGGCAGCAGCCTCGTTCATCGCACGGTCGATGCCGGTCGCAACGACGGAAACGCGGATGATGCCTTCGAGCGATTCGTCGAAGGTCGCACCGAGGATGATGTTGGCATCCGGATCGACTTCCTCGCGGATGCGGGTCGCAGCCTCGTCGACTTCAAAGAGCGTCAGGTCGCGGCCGCCGGTGATGGAGATCAGCAGGCCCTGAGCGCCCTTCATCGAGGTTTCATCAAGCAGCGGGTTGGCGATTGCAGCTTCGGCAGCCTGCATCGCGCGGCCCTGACCGGATGCTTCGCCGGTGCCCATCATCGCGCGGCCCATTTCGCGCATAACCGAGCGGACGTCGGCGAAGTCGAGGTTGATGAGACCTTCCTTCACCATGAGGTCGGTGATGCAGGCAACGCCCGAATAGAGAACCTGGTCGGCCATCGCGAAAGCGTCGGCGAAGGTCGTCTTGTCGTTTGCGATGCGGAAGAGGTTCTGGTTCGGAATGACGATCAGCGTGTCGACCGACTTCTGCAGTTCCTCGATGCCGGATTCGGCAAGACGCATCCGTCGGCCGCCTTCGAAGTGAAACGGCTTGGTGACGACGCCGACAGTCAGGATGCCCTTGTTGCGGGCGGCCTGTGCCACGACCGGCGCGGCCCCCGTGCCCGTGCCGCCGCCCATGCCGGCGGTGACAAAGCACATATGCGTGCCGTTGAGGTGATCGATGATCTCATCGATGCACTCTTCGGCAGCTGCACGGCCGACTTCCGGCTGCGAACCGGCACCGAGACCCTCGGTGACATTGGCGCCGAGCTGGATGATGCGTTCGGCCTTCGTCATGGTCAGCGCCTGCGCGTCCGTATTGGCAACGACGAAGTCGACGCCCTGGAGACCGGCAGAAATCATGTTGTTGACAGCATTGCCGCCGCCGCCGCCGACACCGAACACGGTGATACGCGGCTTCAGCTCAGTGATATCCGGCTTTTGCAGCTTGATAGTCATGTTACCCGTTCCTTCTCTCTATGGCCGCATCGCCACGCCGGCCAATTCACTCAATTTCAGAAGCTTTCCTTCAGCCACTGGCCCATGCGGGCGATGCGGCTGTTATTACCCCCAAGCGACATGAGCAGGCCGCTCTGTGACGCATGTGTTTCCATGTCCGCGACCTGCGGATAGATCATCAGGCCGACCGCCGTCGAAAAGGCCGGACCCTTGGCTGCCGTCGGCAGGCCCGAGACACCCATCGGACGGCCGATGCGGACGTTGCGCGCAAGAATGCGCCGCGCCACTTCCGCAAGGCCGGTGAGCTGGCTTGCGCCGCCTGTCAGCACGACGCGCTTGCCGACGATCGGGCTGAAGCCTGAACGCTGGATCCGGTCGCGGATCAATTCCATCGTTTCCTCGATGCGTGCACCAACGATGCGCGAAACGAGCGCGCGCGGCACCTGCGTCGGCTGATCGCGCTCGTCTTCGCCGATCGGTGGGATCGAGATGAGCTCGCGTTCGTCGGAGGAGTTCGAGAACGCCGAAGCGTGAACCACCTTCAGGCGCTCTGCGTCTTCGATACGGGTCGAAAGGCCGCGCGCCAGATCGGTCGTGACATGAAGGCCCCCAAGACCGACGGCATCCGTGTGAACGAGCTTGCCTTCGGCAAAGACCGAGATCGTCGTCGCCCCGCCGCCCATATCGATCGCACAGCAGCCGAGTTCGACCTCGTCGTCGACGAGTGCTGCAAGACCGGAAGCATAAGGCGTAGCAACAATGCCCTCGACGGAGAGATGCGCGCGATTGACGCTGAGCTCGAGGTTCTTTAACGCGGCGCGTTCGGCAGTCACGACATGCATGTCGACGCCAAGCTCATCGCCGTACATCGCCAGCGGGTCGCGGATGCCGCGTTCGCCGTCGAGCGAGAAGCCGGTTGCGAGAGAATGCAGCACAGCGCGATCCTGGCGCAGCGACTGCTGGCAGGCTGCGGCAAGCACTTTCTTGAGATCGTTCAGCTCGACTTCCTGGCCGCCGAGATCGATCGTCGCCGTATAGATGTCGCTGCCGAGACGGCCGGCCGTCAGATTGACGATCAGGCTTTCGACGGTCAGGCCCGCCATACGCTCGGCCGCATCGACGGCGAGCCGGATAACGCCTTCGAGCGCATCGAGATCAGCGATGACACCGGTCTTGATGCCGCGGGAGCGCTGGTGGCCGATGCCGATGATTTCGATATCGTGCGTGCGGCCCGGAAGGATTGCGCTCTCTTCGCGAGGCGTCAGGCGGCCGATCATGCAAACGACCTTAGTCGAGCCGATATCGAGCACCGAAACGATGTGCGACCGCTTCGACGAAAGCGGCTTCAGGCGCGGCAATCCGAAATGGGACGAACCGAACAAGCTCATATATTCTGCCCCGCCTTCTTCAAATCCTTGGTCCGCTGATCGAGAACGACCTGCCGGCGCGCAATGGCATCCGGGGTCAGTTGGATCGCAGTCCTGTCCACCAGCCTGAGATCGACGGCTGCGATGTCGCGCGCCAGAAGATCCTGTTCCTTGTTGAATTTCGAGAGCCTGGCGAGCGCCTGATCGACATCCTCGGACGGCAGCTTCACGACCACGCCGTTATCCATATGCAGGTCCCAGCGGCGGCCGGAGACCCAGACGTAAGCTTTGACGCGCGACGTAATGTCGGGCCATTTCGAGAACTCGCCCTCGAGCGAAGCCGCAGCACTTTCTGCATCGCGGCCGACAACGAGCGGCAGCGTCGAAAACTTGTTGTCGCGAAGCGGCGCAATGACGCTGCCATTCCGTTCGATCAGCGAAAGCTCCTGTCCGTGCTGCCAGATCGCATAGGCCTGGCGCTCCTTGAGCTTAACCTCGATCGTCTTCGGATAAATCTTCCGGACCTCGACGCTTTCGACCCAGGGAAGCTTGACGATCTTCCGGCGCGCAGCATCGACATCGAGCGCCACCAGCGACGTCGTTCCGTCTAGGCCAAGGAGTTCAAAGATCTCGATCTCGGAGGTTTCCGAATTGCCGGAAACCTTCACATCCTCGATCGCGAAACCGGCAGCCGTGGTCGCCGCCTGCGCGACCGTTTCCGTATGGCCGCCGAGCGACATGCCGTAGAGACCGGTCGCCGCAAGGAATGCGAGCGCAGAAATCGTCCCGGTATGCGCGGGAATGTGGATACGGCCAGTTCCGAGACTGACGAGGAAGCGCACGACGCGGCGCAGCGGACGCGGGAGAATCATCCGCCCATCGCCCTCAGCAAGAGCGATGCTCGGTTGACGGCTCGGGCGCCCCATCCTTTTAACCGTCAACGAGAACAAGAAGCGTCCTCCACCATCCAACGCAAGAATTCACCAAAGGAATAACCGGCATGGCCGGCCATTTCAGGCACAAGTGAGGTTGGCGTCATGCCCGGCTGAGTATTCACTTCCAGCCAGATAACTTCACCATCTTCGGAGAACCGGTCGTCATAACGGAAGTCGGACCGACTAACCCCGCGACAACCAATTGCTTGATGCGCCCTTAGTGCCAATGTTTGTATTTTTTGGTAAATATTCGGTGAAATTTTCGCCGGGATGACATGTTTTGAGCCGCCGGCAGCGTACTTCGCATCATAGTCATAGAAGTTGTGGCCCTGCGGCACCACTTCGGTCACGCCGAGAGCTTTGTCGCCCATGACGCCGCATGTGAGCTCCCGCCCATAGACATACCGCTCGACGATGACCTCCTCGCCATAGCGCCACTCCGGTGAGCTGATGATCTGCGGCGGATGCGCCTGATCCTCCTGAACGATCACGACACCGAAGCTGGAGCCTTCCCGGACAGGCTTCACGACATAAGGCGGCTTCATCGGGTGCTCGGCCGGAAAGGCGAAACGATTGATGACTTCCGATTGCGCCACAGGAATACCGGCCGCTGCGGCAACCCCCTTGGCCTTGCCCTTGTCCATCGCAAGCGCCGAGGCAAGAACGCCGGAATGCGTATAGGGAATTTCGAGATATTCGAGGATGCCCTGAATGGTGCCATCCTCGCCGAAGGGGCCATGCAACGCATTGAAGGCGGCATCGGGACGAAGCGCCGCGAGCTTCGCGGAAATATCGCGATCGACATCGATCCGCGTAACCTGGAAGCCCTCACCTTCGAGAGCGTCCGCGCAAGCCGTTCCCGAAGACAGGCTCACCGGCCGCTCCGAGGAAAATCCGCCCATCAGGACAGCAACATGCTTGCGACTCATACATACCCCCAAAATAAATCTCAGCCTGATTTTCGAGGCTTGCACCAAGCTTGCCCGCGAATCCGCTTCGCTTCAGACATGGGAGCGATATGACAACATTATGGTTAATGAAGTGTTTACTTTTATTAACCGAAGCCTTTTGGAGAGTTCTCGACCTCTTCCTGGAGTCAGCGGCGCGGAGGAGCTTGCGACTCCAATCAGCACGTTGCGGCAACATGCTGAAGTTCGTTCACAACGTGAAAAAACCCGCACAGATGGTCCGTGCGGGTTTGCTGGATAGACCGTGAAGGCCGCCCTCAGTCGTCCTTGTCGAGCAGTTTCCAGACAAGCCCTCCAAGCGCGCCGCCGACAATCGGCGCCAGCCAGAAAAGCCAAAGCTGCTGCAGAGCCCAACCGCCGACAAAAAGAGCCTGACCAGTCGAACGCGCAGGATTGACGGAGGTGTTCGTCACCGGGATCGAGATCAGGTGGATCAACGTCAGCGCCAGGCCGATCGCAAGCGGTGCGAAGCCCGCAGGTGCCCTGCCATGCGTCGAACCCAGGATGACGATCAGGAAGAACAGCGTCAGCACGACTTCGATGACCAATGCCGAGATCAGTGAATAGCCGCCCGGAGAATGCTCGCCATAACCGTTCGAGGCAAAGCCTCCCAATTCAAAACCGGCCTTGCCGCTCGCAACGAGATAGAGGAGCGCGGCCGCCGCAATGGCGCCGATCACCTGCACGACGATGTAAGGAATGAGGCGTCCCACCGGGAATCGGCCAGCAACAGCAAGGCCTATGGAAACAGCCGGATTGAAATGTCCGCCGGAAATGCCGCCCACGGCGTAAGCCATCGTCAGAACGGTCAGACCGAACGCCAATGAGACACCAGTAAAACCGATACCAAGTTCCGGAAAGGCCGCGGCAAGAACGGCGCTGCCGCATCCGCCGAAGACCAGCCAGAACGTTCCCAAAAACTCTGCAATAAGACTTTTCTGCATATTTTCCTCCTTCGCTCTCAACCAGAGAGAGAACGAAGACGCCGCTTGAAAGCGATTCGCGTCAATGCCTTCAATTTTGGGTAGCGGCCCACACGGCTGGACCATGATGCGCGAGAAGAAATCATTGGGTGCCGGCGTATCGGATTTCATCACTTTCCTGCTCATTCGGCGTTTGCGGAATTGAAATTGCGTATTGAAGGAGTCTGGAACATCTGAGGCTGGCGGCACTGATCAGGTGCTCTCGACGGTCCAAGGGTCACCTTGGCTTCAAGCAGGAGCCGTTCACCGGTTGAAGTGAGTGCTGGATTGCGTCCTGATCGGTCGAACAGCTTGAGACCAAGATCCTCCTCGAGTTTCTTGCAGCCTGAGTGCTGACGGCGCCTTTTGTAAAGCCCGGCCCATAGCAGAGAGCGACCATGTTCGGCGGCAACGAAGGTCTCCAACTGACCCATGAAAGCGGAGATCTATCTATATTCCAGATAGTATCTCACTTGATGCGCACGCAGATAGAATTTACATGTTCAACGCAATAGTGTTCTAAGACCCCTTCGACCCAAGGGTGCTCCTGATAAATCCCGAATGGAATAAAAATGTCTGACGCGATATCTCCCGTATCGCCGACCTCCGCTTCATCGAACATTGCGCAAGTCAATTCCCCGGCGCGCGTTCTGATCGCGAGCCTCGTCGGCACCACGATCGAATTCTTTGATTTCTATGTCTATGCGACGGCAGCCGTCCTGGTCTTCCCGACGCTGTTCTTCCCGAACAACGATCCGACCACCGCCCTTCTCGCTTCCTTTGCCACCTTCTCGATCGCCTTCTTCGCCCGTCCGCTGGGTGCTGTGGTCTTCGGTCATTTCGGCGACAGGATCGGCCGCAAGACGACGCTGGTCGCCGCTCTCCTGACCATGGGTATCTCCACGGTCATCATCGGTCTCCTGCCCTCCTACGAATCGATCGGCGTCGTCGCGCCGCTTCTGCTCGCTCTATGCCGGTTCGGTCAGGGCTTCGGCCTTGGCGGCGAATGGGGTGGTGCCGTTCTGCTTGCAACCGAGAATGCGCCGGAAGGCAAGCGCAGCTGGTACGGCATGTTCCCGCAGCTCGGTGCACCCGTCGGCCTTTTCCTGTCGTCCAGCGTCTTCTGGCTGCTGCTGCATGTCATCTCGCAGGAGGCGCTTCTGAGCTGGGGCTGGCGCGTTCCGTTCATCGCCTCGATCGTACTGATCGTCATTGGCCTCTGGGTTCGCTTGTCGATCACCGAAACGCCTGCCTTTCAGAGGGCGATCGACAAGCATGAGCGCGTTGCCGTGCCGGTCGCGGAGCTCTTCCGCAAGCACAAGCGCAGCCTGTTCCTCGGCACCTTCGTGGCGCTTGCCACTTTCGTGCTCTTCTACATCGGCTCGGCCTATCTGCTATCCTACAACGTCAAGGTCCTGAAGATCCCGTTCCTGGACGCGCTGGAAATCCAGATCGTCGGCTCAGTGGCCTTCGGCATCTTCATCCCGATCGCCGGCAAGCTCGCTGAGCGATTCGGACGCCGCGAAGTGCTGATCCTCACCACGGTCCTGATCGGTATCTTCTCATTCTTCCTGCCTGGCCTGATGGCCGGCGGCGAAGGCAGCATCGTCATTTTTGCCATTGTCGCAATGGCACTCATGGGCATGACATACGGCCTGATCGGCACGGCGCTCGCGGCCCCCTTCCCGACCCCAGTGCGCTACACCGGCTCGTCAATCACCTTCAACCTTGCCGGCATCTTCGGCGCCTCGCTGGCGCCCTACATCGCCACCTGGCTGCAGGCGAACTACGGCATGCTCTATGTCGGCTACTATCTCGGCCTCGCTGCCGTGATCACGCTGATCTGCATCCTGGCATCCGGCCGCGACGACGTCTGATCCGGATTGCTTGTGAAATTCAAAAAAAGCCGCGACGGTTTCCCGTCGCGGCTTTTTGATTTCTATCACGCAGCGTGGCAATTTTCCTGCGAATAGCAGCTACTCGCTTGTCACGCCCTGGAACGGGCGCACCTCGCGCCCTGGCATGAAGACGCCGAGGCGCTTGATTTCCCATTCGAGCTTGATGCCGGAATTTTCGAAGACCTCGCGGCGGACCTGCTCGCCGAGATATTCGAGATCGTAGCCCGTCGCCTGCCCCATGTTGATCATGAAATTGCAGTGAAGCGACGACATCTGCGCGCCGCCGATGACGAGACCGCGGCAGCCCGCTTCGTCGATCAGCTTCCAGGCCGAGTGGCCCTCCGGGTTCTTGAAGGTTGAACCGCCGGTCCTTTCGCGGATCGGCTGCACCGTCTCGCGATGATTGCGCACGGCATCCATCTCGGCGCGGATCTTCGCGCGATCCTCCGGATAGCCCTCGAAAAGCACGGAGGTGAAGATGAGATCGGGCGAAGCCTTGGAATGGCGGTAGGAATATCCCATCTGCGCATTCGACAGCACGACCTTGTTGCCCTTGCGATCGATGGCATTGACCTCGACGAGGCGATCGCGGGTCTCGCTGCCGTTGGCGCCGGCGTTCATGCGCGCCGCACCGCCGATGCTGCCCGGGATGCCGTAGAAGAAATGCAGGCCGCCGATGCCGTTGTCCATCGCCATCGCAGCCACATGCTTGTCCGGGCAGATGGCGCCGGCGAGAATGCGATTCTCACCCGCGAGTTCAACCGAACCGAATCCCTTAGCCGACAGGCGCAGCACAACGCCGGGAATGCCGCCATCGCGTACGAGAATATTCGAACCGACGCCGACGACCGTCAACGGCACGCTCTTCGGAAGAATTTTCAGGAAGGCAATCAGGTCCGCCTCGTCATGCGGCTGGAACATCAGCTCGGCAAGGCCGCCTGCATGGAACCAGGTGACACGGTCCATGGGGGCATCCGGCGTGATGCGGCCGCGGATGTCCTTAACGCCTTCTCCGAGAGTCTCGAGAAGCTTTTCCCCATTCACCTGTTTCATGCAGACTTTCCCGAAAGACCTTCCAGTTGCTTTGGCAGCGCTGCTGCCCAGTAAGTTATATTCCCAGCACCTAACAGAACCACAAAATCGCCGGGCTTTGCAATCTCCGCGACCATTTCCGGCAAAAGCTCCTGGTTGGCAAGGAAACGCGCATCGCGATGACCGCCCGCCTTGATACGCGAAATGAGCGCCTCAGAATCCACGCCTTCGATCGGATCTTCACCCGCGGCATAGACCGGAGCAAGGAAAATGCTGTCTGCATCGTTGAAGCAGGCGGCGAACTCTTCGAACAAGCTGGAAAGGCGTGTGTAGCGATGCGGCTGATGAACGGCGATAACCCTGCCCTTGCAGGCCTCGCGCGCGGCCCGCAGCACGGCCTTGATCTCGACCGGATGATGGCCGTAATCATCAAAGATCTGCACGCTGTTCCATTCGCCGGTCAGCGTGAAGCGCCGCTTGACGCCGCCAAAGGAGGCGAGCCCCTTTGCGATATCTACGCTCGAAATGCCGAGACGATTGGCGACCGCAATCGCCGCCGTCGCATTCGAAATGTTGTGCCGACCAGGCATCGGCATTACGAGATTGTCGAGCCTGATGACTTGCCCCGTGCGCCGGCGGCGGATTTCAACGTCGAAGATCGACCGTGCGCCGTCGATGCGCACATTCATGAAGCGCACGTCGGCCTGCGGATTTTCACCATAGGTAATGACCTTGCGATCCTCAATGCGGCCGACGAGAGCCTGCACCTCCGGATGATCGAGGCACATGACGCCGAAGCCGTAGAAGGGTACGTTCTCGACGAACTGCCGGAAGGCGGTGCGCACGGCGTCGAAATTGCCGTAGTGGTCGAGATGTTCCGGATCGATATTCGTCACGACCGCCACATCGGCGGGAAGCTTCAGGAATGTGCCGTCCGACTCGTCGGCCTCGACGACCATCCACTCGCCCTCGCCCATACGGGCATTCGTGCCGTAGGCATTGATGATGCCACCATTGATGACAGTCGGATCGAGCCCGCCCGCATCGAGCAGCGTGGCGACCAGCGATGTCGTCGTCGTCTTACCATGCGTGCCACCGATGGCGATCGCATTGCGGAATCGCATCAGTTCTGCAAGCATTTCGGCGCGGCGCACCACCGGCAGCAGCTTCTCTCGCGAGGCGACAAGCTCCGGGTTGTTCTTCTTGATTGCGGTCGAGACGACAACGACTTCGGCGTCACCCAGGTTTTCCGCCCTGTGCCCGACGAAGACTTCGATGCCCTTATCGCGCAGGCGCTGCACGTTTGCGCTGTCGGCCTGGTCCGATCCCTGCACGCGGTGGCCGAGATTGTGTAGCACCTCGGCGATGCCGCTCATGCCGATGCCGCCGATGCCGATGAAATGGACAAGGCCTATCGCCTTCGGCATTTTCATGACTGTGTCCCCTTGAACTCTGCAACTGTACGTCCGGCGGCAATAGCCTCAACCATGCCCGCAAGCAAGTTCGCAGCGTCCGGTTTCCCGGCCTGCTTTGCGGCGGCCGCCATGCGGGCGAGCTTTTCCGGGTCGTTCATCACGTGCGCCAGGATCGAAGCGATCTTCTCCGCGGAGAGCTCCGATTGCGGAATGACCTTCGCACCCCCGGTCGCGGCAAGCGCTGCGGCATTCGCTGCCTGATCGTGATCAAGTGCATGCGGATAAGGCACCAGCACGGCAGGACGGCCGATCACCGAAATTTCCGAAACGGTCGAAGCGCCCGAGCGGCAGATCACGAGATGCGCGTTCGCAAGGCGCTGCGCCATGTCGGTGAAGAACGGCGCGATATCTGCTCCCATCTCAAGCTTTGCGATGCAGCCACTCACCATCTCCATATCTTCGGGACGCACCTGCTGGGTGATGCGCAACCGGGCACGCAGTTCGTCGTCGAGCAGGCTGATTGCCGTCGGCATCGCCTTGGAGAAATACTGCGCTCCCTGGCTGCCGCCGAAGACGACGAGATTGAAGGGTTCGCCGGCGTGCGAAGGCCTGTACGGCACCTTCGCCGCTTCGATGATTGCTGGACGCACGGGATTTCCGGTCGTCACGGTCTTTTCCGGATAAGCGCCGCCATTTTCCGGCAGGAACCCGCCGGCGATCGCCTGGACGCGCTGCGCTAGCGCCTTGTTGGCGCGGCCCATCACAGCGTTCTGCTCGTGGATCATCGAGGGCACGCCGAGACGCGTGGCGGCAAGCAACGGCGGAACCGTCGGATATCCGCCGAAACCGACGACGACCGCAGGCTTCAGCTGCTGGATCAGTTTCTTCGCGGCCCGCATTCCGGTCCAGAGCGTCCAGAGCGAGCGCGCGACCGCAACCGGATTCTTCGAGCCGATCGTCGCGGACGGCACGACATGAATCTCCTCCGCCGGGAACTTGCCGGCAAAGCGCTCGGCACGGCTGTCTGTCACGAGATGCACGGAATAACCGCGCGCCTTCAGCTCATATGCCAAAGCCTCTGCTGGAAACACGTGGCCGCCGGTGCCCCCGGCGGCGAGCAGGATGATACCTTTGCTCATCGGCTTTTACTCCGCCGGCATTCCGTGCGGCATGCGGAAGAAGCTCCGCTCCTGTGCCCGTTTTTCCGGGCGATGGCGCGTCAGCGCGAGAATGAAGCCGGCGGTCACGCAGATCGCGACCATGGACGAACCGCCGTAGGAAATCAGCGGCAGCGTCATGCCCTTTGCCGGAAGCAGCTCGAGATTGACGCCGATATTGATGATCGACTGGATGCCCATCTGGAGCACAAGCCCCGCGACGGCAAACCGGTTGAAGTCGTTCTTCTCCTTATATGCGTGCGATAACCCCCTCAAAACAAGGACCGTGAAGAGCAGAACGAGCGCGATGCAGAAGACGATGCCGAATTCCTCGGCGGCGACCGAGAAGATGAAGTCGGTATGCGCGTCCGGGATGATGCGCTTGACGATGCCCTCGCCGGGTCCTTTGCCAAACCAGTCGCCGCGGATGATGGCCTCGCGGGCGGTGTCGATCTGGAACGTGTCGCCCTCGCCGGTCATGAACTTGTCTATTCGCCCCGCCACATGCGGGAAGACGTAATAGGCGCTGAACAAGCCGCCCGCGCCGCAGACGCCGAGCAGGACGATCCATATCCATGGCATGCCCGCCATGAAGAACATGCCGCCCCAAACGGCGGTCGTCAGGATCGTCTGGCCAAGGTCAGGCTGGGCAACGAGCAGTGCCGCGACCATGCCGAAGAGGATGATCGCAAAGAGGTTACCCGGGATTTCCGGCTGACGCGCGTGCTCGGCAAAGAGCCAGGCGCAGACGACCACGAAGGCGGGCTTCATGAATTCCGATGGCTGGACCGAGATACCGGCAAGCGTCACCCAGCGCCGAGAGCCCTTGACCTCGATGCCGAAGAAAAGCGCCAGCACCATCATGGCGAGCGAGATGACAAGCAGCAGGATGGCGGTCCGCCGCACCTGCCGCGGCGTCAGGAAGGAAAGTCCGATCATAACGGCGATCGACGGGATCATGAAAGCCGCGTGCCGCTTCACGAAGTGGAACGGCTCGAGCCCGATGCGCTCGGCAACGGCGGGCGAGGCCGCAAAGGAGAGCATGAAGCCGACGCCCATCAGGAAGATGAACATCGCCAGGAAAAAGCGGTCGATGGTCCAAAACCAATCGGCCAAAGGCCCACGTTCCGCACGGCTCACCATGTCATTTATCTCCTGTTGCCGAACCGATCAGCATGGTCACTCCGTCGAGCGCTGCCACATGGCTGACAAATGCATCGCCCCTGACTTCGAAGTTCTTGTACTGGTCGAAGCTTGCGCAAGCCGGGGATAACATCACCGCGACAGGACCAGTTTCATCTTTTTCCGCGTCGGCCGCGGCATGCGCGACAGCGCGCTCCATCGTCCCCGAAATCTCATAGGGCACGGCCTCGCCGAGCGTCGCGGCAAATTCCGCCGCCGCTTCGCCGATCAGATAGGCCTTGGCGATGTACGGGAAGAACGGCGCAAGCGTCGTGATGCCGCCCGCTTTCGGCAGACCACCGGCGATCCAGTAGATCCGATCGTAACTGGAAAGCGCGGGCGCTGCGGCATCCGCATTCGTCGCCTTCGAATCGTTGACGAAGATGACATTGCCGCGTGTCCCGACCGGCTGCATGCGATGCTTGAGACCGGGGAACGAGGCAAGCCCGGCGCGAATCTCTTCGTCCGAAACGCCCACGGCAAGGCAAGCTGCGGCCGCGGCGGCGGCATTCTGTGCATTGTGGCCGCCGCGCAACGTCTGGATGCCGTCGAGATCGGCAAGCGGTCGAACCGCAGCGGAAGAAGCCTGTATGAGCTTCGTACCCTCAGCAAAGATTCCATCGGCCAGCGGATGGCGGCGTGAAATGCGGACCACCTTCGTTCCAGCTCGCTCGACGCGGTCGGCGATCATTTCGCAATGACTGTCATCGACGCCGACGATGGCGGTACCGCTGCCAGCAACCAGCCGCTCCTTGATGCCGGCATAGTGCTGCATCGTGCCATGTCGATCGAGATGATCAGGCGTCAGGTTGAGCAGAATGCCGGCGGAGGGATTCAGTGTCGGCGCGAGGTCAATCTGGTAGGACGAGCACTCGACGACATAATAGCGTCCGGCCTTCGGAGGATCGAGCGTCAGTACCGCCGTTCCGATGTTGCCACCAAGCTGCGTGTCGCGGCCGCTGGATTTCAGGATATGCGCAATCAGGGCGGTCGTCGTCGATTTGCCATTCGTGCCGGTGATGGCGATGAACGGGCAATCCGGCGCGTGCGCCCGGCGCTCGCGCACGAAGAGTTCGACATCGCCGACGATATCGACACCGGCGGCGCGGGCGAGATCGACCGTCCAATGCGGCTTCGGATGCGTGAGCGGCACGCCCGGTGAGAGCACGAAGAGCGACTGAACGCTCCAATCGACGATTCTGAGGTCCTCGGTATGGATTCCTTCCGCGGCCGCCTTCGTGACGCTGTCTGGATTGTCGTCCCAGGCCGTGACATGGGCGCCGCCCAGGATGAGCGCGCGGGCCGTTGCAAATCCGGACCCACCAAGCCCGAACAGCGTGACCTTCTTTCCTGCAAGCGTCGTGACAGGAATCATGACCGCCTCACCGCAGCTTCAGGGTGGAAAGGCCGAGCATCGCGAGGCCGACGGCGATGATCCAGAAACGGATGACCACCTGGCTTTCGGTCCAGCCCTTCTTCTCGAAATGGTGATGGATCGGCGCCATCAGGAAGACGCGGCGCCCGGTCATCTTGAAGAAACCGACCTGGATGATGACGGAGAGCGTTTCCGCGACGAACAAGCCGCCGATGATCGCCATGACGATCTCGTGCTTGGTGGCGACGGCAACGGTGCCGATCGTGCCGCCAAGCGCCAGCGAACCGGTATCGCCCATGAAGATTGCGGCGGGCGGCGCGTTGAACCAGAGGAAGCCGAGACCCGCACCGATGACTGCGCCGAGAACCACGGCAAGCTCGCCAGTGCCGGGCACGAAATTGATCTGCAGATAGTTCGCGAAAACAGCGTTACCGGCAAGATAGGCGATGATGCCGAAGGAGGCGGCGGCAATCATCACCGGAACGATCGCAAGGCCATCGAGGCCGTCCGTCAGGTTGACGGCGTTGCCAGCCGAAACAATGACAAAGCCGCCGAAGACCACGAACATGATGCCGAGATTGACCAGGAAATCCTTGAAGAACGGGAACGCGACCGAGGAGCCGAAGGTCGAGCCTGCGGTACCGGAGGCAAGCGCGGTGCGCATCATGAAGTAGACGGCGATGCCCGCAATGACGAACTCGATGCCCAGGCGCGCCTTGCCCGAAAAGCCTTTGTCGCTCTGCTTCGTGACCTTGAGATAGTCGTCATAGAAGCCGATCGCACCGAAGCCGAGGGTGACGAGCAGTGTCGCCACCACATAGACGTTGGAAAGGTCGGCCCAGAGCAGCGAGGCGCCGACAATGCCGGCAAGGATCATCAGCCCGCCCATCGTCGGCGTGCCGGCCTTCTTGAAATGCGTCTGCGGCCCGTCGGCGCGGATCGGCTGGCCCTTGCCCTGCCGGATGCGGAGCGAGTTGATGATCATCGGCCCGAAAAGGAAGACGATCAGTGCGGACGTGAAGAGAGAGGCGCCTGTACGGAAGGTAATGTATCTGAACAGGTTCAGAAATTTCAGTTGGTCCGACAGTTCGACTAGCCAAATTAGCATTCAGGGCCCCTTGTTTACCCGGTCAACGTTCGCGTTGCGTGTCTGCAAATGGCGCAAACTTGTCAAGGAGCGCGGCGACAATCTTGCCGAAGCCTATCCCCAAGGACGATTTCACCATCAACACGTCGCCCGGCGCGACCGAGTTCAATACAAATTCCGTGAGTTCTTCTGTCGTCTCGCGGTATTCGACCTGCACGCTGTCGGGAAGCGATTCCTTCAGCGCCAGCATATCCTTGCCCGCAAGCCAGACATGTTCGATGCCGGCCGCAAGAAGCGACCCTGAAAGGTCGGAATGGACCTTTTGCGCGTATTCGCCCATTTCCAGCATGTCGCCGAGCACCGCGATGCGGCGCCCGCGGCCAGCCGGATCGGCTGCGGCAAGCAGCGCGATCGCCGCGCGCATCGAGGCGGGGTTGGCGTTGTAGCTTTCGTCGATCAGCGTGAAGCTGCCGTTGCCGATCGACAACTTGTGGCGGCGGCCCCTGCCCTTTTCGGGCTGCAGGGTGGCCAGCGCTGCGATCGCCTTGTCGAGGTCCGCATTGACGAGCGTCACAATGCCGAGAGCGGCCAGCGCGTTTTCCGCGATATGCCGCCCGGGCGCGCCGATCGCCACCTCGAACGTGTCGCCGTCGATCGTTAGCCAGAGTGCCGAGCTTTCGTCCGAGCCGTTGAATTCCGCAAGGCGGAACTCGGCCTTCGCGTGCTGGCCGAAGGAATGGATGTTCTCGATGTCGAGCGACTGCGCTGTCCGTTCGAGGAAATTGTACTGGTCGCTGTCTCGATTGAGCACGGCATGCCCGCCGCGCACCAGGCCTTCGAAAACCTCCGCCTTCGCCGCGGCGATTTCCTTGATGCTCTTGAAATTGCCGAGATGCGCCGGAGCGATGGTCGTGACGACGGCGACATGCGGCCGGATCATCTCAACCAGCGGACGGATTTCGCCCGGATGGTTCATGCCGACTTCGAAGACGCCGAAATGCGTATCGAGGGGCATCCGCGCGAGCGTCAGCGGCACGCCCCAGTGGTTGTTGAAGGAGGCGACAGAGGCGTGCACCTTGCCGGATGGCGAAAGAACGTGGCGAAGCATTTCCTTCGTCGTCGTCTTGCCGACCGAGCCGGTCACCGCGATGATCTGCGCCCGTGAACGCTGACGCGAGGCGACGGCAAGCCGGCCGAGTGCTGCCAGCACATCGTCGACGACGATCATCGGAACGGTCAAACGGCCGAGCCCCGGAAGGCGGGCTTCGCTGACGACGAGAAGTGCGGCGCCATTGGCCATCGCCATCGAGGCGAAGTCATGGCCGTCGACCCGGTCGCCTTTGATGGCGAAGAAGGCCTCGCCCGGCGTGATCGAGCGGCTGTCTATGGAAATGCCGGTGATGCCTTCAGGAAGCGTGCCGAACGGGCGGCCCGTCATCGCGGCAACCATGTCATCGGTGGTCCAGAGCCAGTTCACGATTTCAGCTCCTCCAAAGCTTCGCGCACTTCGGCATGATCCGAGAACGGCAGCGTCACGCTCCCGATGGTCTGCCCTTCCTCATGCCCCTTGCCAGCGACGATCAACGTATCGCCGGATTTCAGCATGGCGACGGCCTCGTAGATCGCCTGCGAACGATCGCCGATTTCGAGGGCACAGGGTGCAGCCGCCATGATCTCCGCGCGAATCGAAGCCGGCTCCTCCGAGCGCGGATTGTCGTCCGTGACGATCACTACGTCAGCCAGGCGGCAGGCGATCTCGCCCATGATCGGACGCTTGCCTCGGTCGCGGTCGCCGCCGCAGCCGAAGACGACGATCACGTGCCCGGTCGTAAAAGGGCGCACCGAATTCAGTACATTCTCCAGCGCATCCGGCTTGTGGGCGTAGTCGACATAGGCAAGCGCACCATCCTTCGTATGCCCGACGAGCTCGAGACGGCCCGAGGCGCCCTGCAGCTTTTCGAGGGCGGCCATCGCGATCTTGGCCGGAACGCCGGTGGACATGGCAAGCGCCGCGGCAACCAGCGCATTGGCGACCTGGAAATCGCCGGCAAGTGGAATATCGACCTCGAAAATTTCGTCATAGATATGCACTTCGGCGACCTGCTTGTGGCGGAAGTGCTCAACCCGCTTGAGCGTCAGATAATCGCCTTTGCGGCCCACGGTACGGACATCATGGCCCGCATCCTTCGCCGCCTTGATCGCCTGCGCGGACCAGGCATCGTCGGCGAAGATGACGGCGGGCGAACCTTTCGGCAGCAGCGTTTCGAAAAGCCGCATCTTGGCGGCCATGTAGCTTTCGACCGTGGGGTGATAATCCATGTGATCGCGGCCGAGATTGGTGAAGGCTGCAGCCGAAAGCTTCACGCCATCCAGCCGGCACTGGTCGAGACCATGGCTCGACGCCTCCATCGAAGCATGCGTCACGCCCTCGTCGGCAAGATCAGCCAGCAGCTTGTGGAGCGAAACCGGATCGGGCGTCGTCAGCGAACCATATTCATTGCGCGTCGGCGAAACGACGCCGGTCGTGCCGATCATCGCCGCCGGATGTCCGGCATAGGCCCAGATCTGGCGCGTGAAGGAAGCAACAGAGGTTTTGCCCGCCGTGCCGGTTACGGCAACCATCGTCTCCGGCTGCCTGCCATAGAAATGCGATGCGGCGACGGAAAGAAAACGGCGCGGTTCCTTGACCGCCAGGACGGGAATAGAAGCCTCGACGGCCTGGGCCGACACGGCAAGGGCTGCGCCATGCTTGGCGGCATCGGCGATGTAGCCCGCGCCGTCCGCCTTAGAGCCGGCCACGGCAACGAATGCCATTCCTGCTTCGATCTTGCGGCTATCGGCGGAAAGCCCGGAAATTTCCAGTCCTCCGACCGGCCCTTCGAGTTGCTCCTTGATTTCCGGAAATGCGCTTCCGGCAATGTCCCGCAGTTTCATCGAATGTCTTTTCTCTCTCACGCCGCCCACCCCACGCGAATCGGCGCTTTTATTCATTCACACTCAATAAGACACCAGCAAGGCCGATCCGTCTTCACCGAATTGCGGCTCTATACCGAGGATGGGCGCGGCACGCCGGATGATGTTCCTGACCATCGGCGCAGCCGTGTAGGAGGCGATGGTCTGGCCCTTTTCGCCGTTGTGCGGCTCGTCGCAGAACGTCAGCACGACATATTGTGGATTATCGATCGGGAACGCTGCGATGAACGCGTTGAAATTCAGGTCATTCGCGTAGCGGCCGTTGACGACCTTGTCGGCCGTGCCTGTCTTGCCGCCGACGTTGAAGCCCGGTACGTCGGCGTTGCGCCCCGACCCTTTGAGGCCATTTAGCTTGAACAGGTAGCGGATTTCGTCGCTGGTGCTCTTCTTGACGACGACCTCGGCCGTCTCGTCCGCCTGCTCGCGGGTGCGCGGCAGGAAGGTCGGCTCGATGAGCTTGCCGCCATTGACGAGGGCAGCACCCGCAACAGCCGTCTGCAGCGGCGTCGTCGAGACGCCGTGGCCGAAGGAGATCGTGACCGAGTTGATCTTTTTCCAGACTTTCGGCTGGCTCGGCATCTTCACTTCCGGCAGTTCCGTCTGCATCTTGGTGAGCAAGCCGAAGCGCGTCAGATATTCCTTCTGCAGCTCTATGCCGACGATATCGATCATCTTCGCCGTGCCGATGTTCGACGAATACTCGAAGATTTCCGGCACCGTCAGCCAGCGGCGCTTGCCATGGAAGTCGTTGATCGTGAACCCGCCGATGCGGATCGGACGGCTCGCATCGAAGCTATCGTTGATGCTGACCTTGCCGCTGTCGAGCGCCATGGCCGTGCTGAAGGTCTTGAAGGTCGAGCCCATCTCGAACGTGCCGTTCGACATGCGGTTCAGCCAGCCTTCCTTGGCACCCTCTTGCGGATTGTTCGGGTCGAAGTCCGGCGCAGAGGCCATACCGAGCACTTCGCCGGTATGAATATTGAGGACAACCGCGCCCGCACCCTTGGCTTCGTAATTGGTGACCGCGTTTATCACGACATCGCGCACGATGTTCTGGACGCGCAGGTCGATCGAGAGCTTGACTGGCTCGAGCGGCTGGTCACTGGTCATGCCCACCGATGCCAGATCGGCAAGACCCTGGTCATCGATGTATTTCTCCATGCCGGCGACGCCGCGGTTGTCGATGTTGACGTAACCGAGAATATGCGAGGCCGTCGGACCACCCGGATAGAAGCGACGCTTCTCAGGGCGGAAGCCGATACCGGGAATGCCGAGCGCCAGAATCTGGCTCTGCTGCTTCGGGGTGAGTTGGCGGCGAAGCCACGCGAAATGCGAGCTCTTGACCGAGAGCTTCTTATAAGTGCCCTTCACGTCGAGATCGGGCAGGATGGTCGAAAGCTTCTCGATCGCCTCGTCTGCATCGACGATCTTGTTCGGTTCGGCGAAGAGAGAAACCGTGCGGATGTCGGTCGCCAGCACCTCGCCGTTGCGGTCGAGGATATCCGGCCGCGACGCCATCAGGCGGTCAGGCGGCAGGATGCTGGAAACGACTTCCGGATCCTTCATCGCATATTCGACGAGGCGCCCGCCGATGACGCCGTAAAGCGCGGTGAACCCGAGGATCAGCAGGCCGACGCGACTTTTGGCCTGACCGGCCTTCTTCTTGCGCGAACCCTCGAGCGGCAAGCTGCCCGACGGGCCACCGAAGCGGTTATAGACGCCGGAGGAAAAATGCGCCTGGCTTTTCAGGACCATGATGCGAGAGAGAAACGACATGGCTACTCCACCGATCCAGTTGACATCAGGTTTTCGTCTTGCGGCTCTTCGGCGCGCGCCTGCGGAACAGGCTTCGGCAGCGCCTTGGCAGCGAGGGCCGTACCCGTGCTTCCATCGGGCTTTTTGCTGTTCTTGGCTTCGGTGATTTCCGGAACCGGAACCTGCGACTTCAACATCGGCAGCTCGCGCACCTGTACGAGCGCGGTCGAGTCCGTCGGCTGCAGCTTGAGCTCATCATTATAGCTGTTCACCAAACGCTCCAGCCGGTTCGGCTGCGATTGCAGCGCCCAGTCGGCCTTGAGCAGATCGATGGTATCCTTTTCGAGCTTGATCTCGGCCTCGAGGCGATTGACCTCTTCGAGCTTCAGTTCCGCGCGGTGCTTGATCGTATAGGTCACGGTGGCCGCAGCCGTCATGATACCGATAAGGACGACGTCGAACGTTCTCAGCATATCAACCTCCAAGCTTTCCAAGGCTGGCAAGACTGGGCAATCCGAAGATCGCCATATCCGCAGCTTCGGCCGGCGCATTGGTGCGCATTCCGGCACGCAACTTGGCGGAACGCGCCCGCGGATTGGCCTCGGCTTCAGCCTGGCTTGCAGCAATCATGGATTTTCCAACCGGTTCGAAAGTCGCGGCACGCTCATGCGCGATCGGCAGATGGCGCGAGCCGGACGCCTTGCCCGCGCGGTCGGAGAAGAATTTCTTGACGATACGATCTTCCAGCGAATGGAACGTGACGACAACGAGACGGCCGCCCGGCTTCAAGACGCGCTCGGCAGCAAAGAGCGCCTGCCCGAGCTCGCCGAGCTCGTCATTGACGAAGATGCGAAGCGCCTGGAAAACGCGGGTCGCCGGATGAATCTTGTCCTTCATCTTGCGCGGCGTCACCACCTCGATGAGCCCGGCGAGATCGCGCGTCGTTTCGAACGGCTTTTCGGCCCGGCGCTTCTCGATCGCGTGCGCGATGCGTGGCGCCTGATCTTCTTCGCCGAGGAAATGGAAGATGCGGATGAGCTCGGCGACTTTTGCGCGATTGACAACATCGGCGGCAGAAACGCCGGAAGCCGACATGCGCATGTCGAGCGGGCCGCTCTTCTGGAAGGAGAAGCCGCGTTCGGCCTCGTCGATCTGCATCGAGGAAACGCCGATATCGAGCACGACGCCGTCGAGCCCGCCGGCAGGCGCATAGTCAGCCAGATTGGAGAACTGTGCATGGACGAGGCTGAGACGGCCGCCATGGGCAGCGACCATATCCTGGCCAGCCGCAATTGCCGTCGGGTCCCGGTCCAGCGCGATTACATCGGCGCCAGCATCAAGAATGGCCGACGTATAGCCGCCGGCACCAAAGGTCCCATCGAGAATGATTTTGCCGGGAGCTGGCTGAAGGGCCGAAAGCACCTCAGCAAGAAGAACCGGAATGTGGCGAACCGGTCCGCCACCGGCATCAGTTGAACCTCCGCCAGGATTCGCCGCCATTCCGTACCCTCGTTCTATCCGGAGCGCCTGCCCGCCAGCCTGCGCTCCCCTCGTGCCTGTATCTGGGCCGCCTGGAATGCCTGCGGCTGCCACAGCTGAAAATGATCCGCCCGACCGACGAAGGCCACCTCGTCCGAGATGCCGGTAAAGTCGCGGATGAAATCCGTGACCATCAACCGCCCCTCGGCGTCGAGCTTCATGAAGACCCCGCCCCCATGGATAAGGAGCGACATCTCGTTCGCATCCGACGAAAACGGATCCTCCGCAGCAATCTGCCGCTCGAACCTTTCGAGAAGGTCCGGGCCGCCGACGCTGATCGCCGGAAACACAAAGTCCTGGAAGCAATAAAGTTCCTGGACGTTGCGCTGCGCCAGAATGGAGCGAAAGGCCGCAGGCACGGAAACCCTGCCCTTGGAATCGATCCGGTTGGTCGCATTTGAAAGGAAGCGGCTCATGACACGAAACATCCGTTCCCGAAAGGGCCCGAACCGACATCTTACGCCCGGAACCCCCAAATTCAGGCACAGCTTCGCCAGCCGGATGAACAGGATTCCATCCGGCGCCTCCGAAGAGGAAGACGCCTTGTCTTTGCGATTGATGGGCGCTTGATCGCCCTCGTGCAGTGCAGTTATGGGATAGCATGGGACCGTATGGGCGTCAATGGGAAACGCCCGTCTCGCGATGAGCGCAGTATCGAAAATTTATAAGCTGTTAAGTTTAATAAAGGGTTAGGACCGGCTCGCCCGCCGTCCCAGAAAGCATCGATGAAAATAGAAAAACATGCGTGCCTTCGGGCGTCGCCATAAAAGAAAATCTTGAAGAATCAGGAGAATGAGTGCCTCCCGACCGGAGGCCCTTGCCACAGAAGTTAATCGCCAGTTGGCCTGTAAGCCGGGTTCTGTATGGCTCCGGCCGAAACCGGAACGTGGCAGCCATTCCTCTGGGACAGCGTTCGCACGCTGCCTCACGCAACCCACCCGGATGACTGACCCGGAAACCGGCCGGCGGGCTTTCGCCCGCCACGTCATCCCTATTCGGTCTTGCTCCCGGTGGGGTTTACCGTGCCGTCGCCGTTGCCGGAGACGCGGTGGGCTCTTACCCCACCCTTTCACCCTTACCTGCGCAAGCGCAGGCGGTTTGCTTTCTGTGGCACTTTCCCTGAGGTCGCCCTCGCCGGACGTTATCCGGCACCGTATTTCCGTGGAGCCCGGACTTTCCTCACCTTACCGCCTTTCGGCATTGGTAAAGCGCGGCTGCCCGGCCAACTGGCAGGGCTCAAATAACCGAGAGCGCCGCCGATTGCCACCAGAAATATGCGGATGTTACCGGAAAGCGGCTGTGAAATCCGTTGCGTAGCCCTGATCCGCGATTTTGCCCTCAAGCAGCAGTTCGGCTCCGAGACGGCCGATCTCGTCGGAACTTTTCGCCGAAGTGCCTGCGCAGCCGGTGAGAACCGCAAGCCGCGGAGACGAAGTATAGCCGATCATCGGATAACCGCCCTTGGTGTGCGAGACGGCGCAGGCCGCTGTCGAAACGGAAAGCGGCCTCAAATCCGGAACAATACGGCGGGCGACCGACATCAGATAATCACGCGCCGCCGGGCGCCCCTCGGTGCGGAACCAGGCGCGCAGTTCCGCCTCCGTCCCAAGTCGGTAGTCATCGGGATCGCCGCCGATCTTCAGATAGAATTTTCCATCGGGATAGCAGATCGGCGGCAGCAGATAGATGTCGATCCCGGGCGCATTGAGGATCAGCGACGGCATGGCGACGAAATCCGCTGCCTGCGCCTTGCTCACCTCGAACAGTGTAACCGTTCGCCCATGAACCGACATATCGACGGATTGTGGCAACAGATTCTCGCCAATGGAAAAACCGCCCGCCGCAAGCAGCACCTTTTTCGCCGTGTACGTCCTGCCCTCCGAAGTCTCGACAGCGACCACCCCGCCCTCGTCGCGGATCGCCGTGACATAGTCGCGAACGACTGTTGCACCCGCCATTTCCGCGATAATCGACTGCGCCTTTACGAGCTTGCGGGGGCTGATATGTCCGGCGCCCTTTACCTGGAATACGCCCTCGCAGCCGTCCGGCAGGGCAAAGAACGGAAACGTTGCCTTGAGGCCTGCCTCGTCGAGCACTTTCGTTTCGACACCAAGCGATGCAGCGGCTTTTGCCGTGTTGGCGATATAATCACTCTGCGCCGGCGCCACGAAGACGCAACCCGCTTCGGTGTAGAATTCGAGGCCGCTTTCCGCTTCGATCTCCGCGTATCGGGCGATCGAACGATTGGCCAGCAGCGCCCAGTCGCGATCAGGATCGACGGTTCGGGTGATGCGGCCCTCGTCGTAATGGCTGGCGAAAACGCCCTGATGCGCCTTGCGGTTTTCCGGTTCGTCGGGACCGATCACGGCCACGCCGCCCGTCTGTTTCGCCAGATGCTTCGCCGCCGCCGCGCCCATCATCCCGCGGCCGACGACGATATATTTGAAATCAGCCGCCATATCTCACCTCGCTTCGAGGTCCAGATAACATGGCGGCCGATGTGATTCATATTCTTAAATCGAGGTTTGCGCCGCGCTTGACATAAGGACCAGCACTTTGCCGCAATAGGCTTTCGAGACCGGGTTCATCTTCCGTGCGCCGTGGCCGGCGTTGTATTTGAGGATGGTGTTGCAGGTCTGTCCGCCGCCGAGATCGTGGGCTGCCGCCAGATATTTCATGCCGTATTTGATGTTCGTTTCCGGATCGAAGAGTCCCTTCTTCGTTCCCGAGTAACCCATCATGCGCGCGGTGGCCGGCTTGATCTGCATGAGGCCGATTTCGCCTGCGCTACCGCGTGCGTTCGGGTTGAAATTGCTCTCGACTCGGACGACAGCGTGGGCAAGCTCGACAGGCACATCGTATTGCTTGGCGTATTTGACAATCAAAACGGAATATTTGTTGGCTGTGAAATCCGGCATTGCATAACCGCTCTGGCGGTCGACGGTCTTGAAAATGACCGTTTGGGTTTTCTCTTTCCCATCTTTGTTTTTATTAGCTGCATCGCCAGCAAAAGCGCAGCCGTACCCTGCCAGCAGCAAGCTTGCGCATGCCGCTGCACCAATAATCATATGTCTCATGTAGTCTAGTTACTCCGACCCAAAGAATTACCGGACTGCGCGCCTCGCCGTCTTCCCGTTTCACGTGCCAAGGACTGGCAACGTTCCGCAGCAATTCTTATCGTTTCATTTTGACTCTCGCAGCTACACACAAAAACAGCCGCGAGCGCCGTTCAGCGAGCGGGGTTAGACCATCGCAATGAGGAGATAATAGGGAAATCATGTGGCAGTGCAGCATTCAAGGCTGTTTGCGCAAAACCGTTGCGTGAGTGTCACACAGGCGTCATGAATAGCGCGGCAGCGCCGAAAGCAGGCGGTGCAGCGTATCGATCGTCGAAAAGTCGGCGATGCCGTCGACGCGATCCTGGCGGAAATGGCGCTGGAAGGCCTCCACGTCACCCGCCGTCTTGTCGGAGAATTCACCTGTGATTTCCGTAGCATAGCCGTAAAGCGAGAGCATCGACTGCAGGGCCTCGACCGGTTGGCCGCAATCGCCCCGCTGGAAGAAGCGCCCGCCGGTGATCGGTGCCGGTTCGACCCAGTGTCCTACCCCTGCGTGATGCAGTTCCGCCCACGGAAATTTCTCGCCCGGATCGACCTTGCGAACGGGTGCAACGTCCGAGTGCGCAAGCACCCTTTCCGGTGCGATCGACCAACGTTCGCCGCAATCGCGACACAATTCGATCACCGCCGCAATCTGTTCTTTAGGGAAGTCCGGCAAACCGCCCGGATGCCCGGCATTGGCGATTTCGATGCCGATGGAACGGGAATTGATATCGCCCTCGTCGTGCCAGCTGCCCGTGCCGGCATGCCAAGCCCGCCGCGCCTCCGGCACGAGCTGAACGACATCGCCGTTCTCATGGATGAAATAGTGGCAGGAGACCTGGCTTTCCTCGCGACAGAGCCAGTCGAGCGCCCCTTCCGCCGTCGGCATGCCCGTATAATGAAGAACGATCATATCCGGCTTGCGCCCGCCCGCGCGTTCACCATGGTTCGGCGACGGCTGCACGGAAGCCTTGCTGTAGTCGGCCTCGAAAGAGGTCATGCGGCGCGGCGTTCCTTCTCGATCGTCGCATAGGCGTCATTGAGGGCAGCCATGCGCTCATTGGCGATCGCATGGAACTCCCTGGGGACGCCACGTGAAATCAGCCGGTCGGGATGGTTCTCGCTGACGAGGCCACGATAACGGCGGCGGATCGTCGGGAAATCGTCGGAAGGGGAAACGCCGAGGACCTTGTAAGGATCCCGGCCGATCGAGACATGGCGCGCCGCGATCTGCTCGAAACGTTCTTCACTCATCTCGAAGATCTGGCCGATATGATGAAGGAAATTCATCTCCTTCTCATGGACCGCCCCGTCCGCCTTGGCGATGTGGAAGAGGCCGTCGAGCACGTCTTCCAGCACCGCGCAATTGGAGGTGCAGCTGACGCAGAGAGACGAGAGCTTCGCGGCATAGGCCTCGTAACCCGCAACGTCCTGGCGCGCGAGATTGTAGAGGCGGGCAACATTCTTCGCTTGGTCCTGAGGAAAGAAGAAGATGTCGCGGAAAGCCTGGACTTCCTTCTCGCTGACGACGCCGTCAGCTTTCGCCATTTTTGCGGAAAGCGCGATGATGGCGACGGAGAATGCGACCTTACGACGGGTCTCGGGATCACCCTCGAAAACCGTGCGGATCGCCTCGACCATCGCCGAGAGCGCGTTGCCCGCAGCGTTGCCAACAGCATTCAGCAGTTTTTCCCAGAAGGACATCGAAGTTTCTCGCATCGCAATATGAAAATACGTTGATCAAATAATCATAGCCTTTGCAAGGCGGCGATTGGTCGTAGGATTGAAAACACTTTTCACAATTCGGTAATTGTCGAGCCTTTTATCAGCCGAGAGACAGCACTCGGAGGCGCACTTCCATACGCCTTTCGAACAGGCTGCCATTGCTTGCTCGAGATTTTCCACAGCGCGTCTCGGCGGGCAAATCGGGCTTGAAACGATTAGATGCGTTCTTCCGGCGCAACCGGCCATTTTTCGTAAATTCTTTACTTTACAGGCCTCTTTCCCTGCCGCATCCATGCGTTACGTTAGCTGCATGTTATCGCGCCTCGAAGCGCTCAAGGAGGGAAAATGGCCAAACAGAAAGTAGCAATGCTGACCGCCGGAGGCCTGGCCCCCTGTCTTTCCTCCGCCGTCGGCGGTTTGATCGAACGCTATAGCGACGTGGCGCCGGACGCCGAGCTCATTGCCTATAAATCCGGCTATCAGGGCGTGCTGCTTGGCGACAGCATCCAGTTCAGCAAGGAAATGCGCGAAAAGGCGCCGCTTCTCCACCGCTTCGGTGGCTCGCCGATCGGCAACAGCCGCGTCAAGCTTACCAATGCCGCCGATTGCGTCAAGCGCGGCCTGGTCAAGGAAGGCGAGAACCCGTTGCGCGTCGCAGCCGAACGCCTTGCCGATGACGGCATTACCATTCTCCACACCATCGGTGGCGACGACACCAACACGACTGCCGCCGATCTCGCTGCCTATCTCGCTGCCAACAATTACGACCTTACCGTCGTCGGCCTGCCGAAGACGGTCGACAACGACGTCGTGCCGATCCGCCAGTCTCTCGGCGCCTGGACGGCGGCCGAAGTCGGTGCGCATTTCTTCGACAATGTCAGCAACGAGCAGAGTGCGGCGCCGCGCACACTCGTCATCCACGAAGTCATGGGCCGTCATTGCGGCTGGCTGACGGCGGCGACCGCCCGGGCCTATCTCAGCCGCACGAAGAACTACGAATATGTCGACGGGATGATGATGAATGCGGGCATGAAGAGCATCGATGCCGTCTATCTGCCGGAAATGGCTTTTGATCTGCAGGCCGAAGCCGAGCGTCTCAAGGAGATCATGGACAAGACCGGCCACGCGACCGTCTTCGTCTCTGAAGGCGCCTGCCTCGATGCCATCGTCGCGGAGCGGGAAGCCGCCGGCGAGACTATCAAACGCGATGCCTTCGGTCATGTGAAGATCGACACGATCAACGTCGGCGGCTGGTTCCAGAAGCAGTTCGCCAATCTGCTCGATGCGGAGCGTTCGCTGGTTCAGAAGTCCGGCTATTTCGCCCGCTCCGCGCCTGCCAATGCCGACGACCTCCGCCTCATCCAGAGCATGGTCGACTTGGCCGTCGAAAGCGCGCTCAATAAGATCTCCGGCGTCACCGGCCACGACGAGGGACAGGACGGCAAATTGCGCACCATCGAGTTCCCCCGCATCAAGGGGGGCAAGGCCTTCGATCTCTCGACCAGATGGTTCGCCGAAGTGATGGATACGATCGGGCAAAAATACCAGGAAGCATGATTGACGCAGGGCTAATATGGTGTCTTTGCTTGTTTCCTAGGGATTAGGAGGAGATTCCATGTCGCTCGAAGCCTGGCTCGCTTTTGCCGCCGCATCCGCCATCATGCTTGCCATTCCGGGGCCGACGATTCTCCTCGTCGTCTCCTATGCGCTGGGACATGGGCGAAAGACGGCGCTAGCGACGGTGAGCGGCGTGGCGCTCGGCGATTTCACGGCGATGACGGCTTCCCTCTTCGGCTTGGGCGCGGTTCTGGCCGCATCGGCAATGCTCTTCACAGTATTGAAGTGGGTCGGCGGCGCCTATCTCATCTGGCTCGGCATCAAGCTCTGGCGCGCGCCCCTCATCACCGAGCCGGTTGCCGACAACGACAACCTGCCGGAAAAGAAGTCGCTGAAGATCTTCCTGCACGCCTATATCGTGACGGCGCTTAATCCGAAGAGCATCGTCTTCTTCGTCGCCTTCGTTCCGCAGTTCCTCAATCCCGCGAAGCCTTTTTTCGAGCAGATGGTCATCATGGAACTGACCTTCCTCGTCCTCGCGGCCATCAATGCGTCGAGCTACGCCCTTCTTGCAAATGCCGCGCGCGGACTCATCCGAAAGGCCAGCGTACAGCGCGCCGTCAACCGTACTGGTGGCACGTTGCTCATCGCTGCAGGTGCCGTGACGGCCGGTTATCGCCGTATCGCCGCTTGACGATTTTCGCCGGGTTGCCGCGCAACAGCGAATAGGTTAATGGCAAATCAGGGTTCAGGGTTTCAATAATTTTCTAAACGCTGCCAGGGCGGCGCCATCCACGAAAGTGACCGAATGGTAGCGAACGGATTTTCCGGCCTGAAACGCGGCCTTGTCGCGACGACAATGGTCTGCGCTATCGCCGGATGCTCGACCGTCGAGTACACCTCACAGGCGGAATTGACCGCAGTACAAACCGTCGTTCCAACGCCGAAACCGGGCGAAAATGCCATGATGGCTGCCGTTCCGGCCGCCGAAGGCGCCGGCCAGTCCGAAACCGCATTCGCAGCTTCTAATCCGCAAGCAACGCCCGCTCTTACCGCCGCCGCAACGGCAATGCCAGCGACGGCAACGTCCGCCGATCTTGCCATGCAGCAGGCAATGGCCGCCGGCGCAACGCAGATCCCGCTGACGCCTGAAATGACAGCGATCCAGTCGGTCGTGCCGACCCCGCGTCCGGCAACTCCGGCATCGCCATCGACACAGCTTGCCTTCGCAGCGACGACCCCGCAAAGCGGCGCCCTGGCCGCTATCGCTTCCGTCGGTGCCACGCAGCGTTCGATGTCGGATTTCACCTTCGACGAATCCGGACCGATGGACCCGCCGGCTGCACCGCCAATGTTCAGCGATAGCGACGTCGACACCGCTCCGACCGCGGAAAAGAGCTTCATCAGCAAGCTAATCAGCAAATATTCGAAACTCTACGAAGTTCCCGAAACGCTGATCCACCGCGTCGTGCGCAGAGAAAGCCGTTACAATTCGAAGGCTTACAACAAGCGCGGCTATTTCGGACTGATGCAGATCAAGTACAACACGGCCAAATCAATGGGCTATGACGGCGCGCCCGCCGGCCTTCTCGACGCCGAGACCAACATCAAATATGCCGCGAAATATCTGCGCGGCGCCTGGCTTGTTTCCGACAACAAGGAAGAAGATGCCGTGAAGCTCTATGCGCGCGGCTATTACTACGACGCCAAGCGCAAGGGCATGGCCGATATCGCCCACGGCAATTACTGAGTCTCAATTGGCGGACAGCGCGGCCAGCAGCTCCTTCAGCACCACTTGCGGCTTGTAGCCGAGGCGGCCGGGCGTCAAGCCCATGCGGACGAAGACCAGATCGGCGGACGGCACGATCGCCATGCTTTGCCCGTCGTGCCCTTCCAGCCAGAACGTATCTTCCGGCAGCCCCGATTCGGCGCTCGTATCTCCGCCGGGCGCTGCGAGCCATGCCTGGCCTTGCGTATATTTGCCGCCCGACGATTGCGTTGGCGTGCGCATCGCCCTGACAAATCCGTCCGGCAACAGCCGCTCGCCGTTCCAGACCCCATCCTGGAGCAGGAGCTGTCCAAAACGCGCCCAGTCGCGTGCCGTCGCGTAGAGGTAGGAACTCCCCACAAAGGTTCCACGGGCATCGGCCTCCAGCACGGCGCTCGACATGCCGAGCGGCCTGAAAAGCGCGTCCCCCGGATAGGCGAAGGCCTTTTTTTGGTCGCCCACCCGGTCCATCCAGATTCGCGATAATAGGACCGCCGTGCCGCTCGAATAACGGAAACGTTCGCCGGGATTCGCCTCGAACGGCGCGTTGGCGGGCAGCGCAACCATATCGGGATCGAGATAGAGCATGCGCGTCACATCCGCGACATCGCCGTAATTCTCGTTGAAAGCGAGGCCGCTTTCCATGCCCAGTAGATCGCGGAGTTTGATCCGAGACCGCTCGTCATCCTTCCACTGCGGCAAGAGGCTGGCCGTGTCGAAATCGACCTTCCCGTCGAGCACGGCACGCCCGACAAGCGCAGCATTGACCGTCTTGGTCATCGACCAGCCGAGCAGCGGCGTCTTGGCATCGAACCCTTCCCCGTAGCGCTCCGCGACGATCCGGCCGTCGTGGACGACGACCATCGCCCGCATTTGCGGACCGGCCAGCACATCATCTGCCAGCAGCGATGCAAGCTCTCCATCGTTGGCGGCGGTGACACTTTCGCCGTCCGGCCATAGTTCCGCTTTTTCCTGAACAGACGGCAGCGGATCGGAAGGTGCGGCATTGGCGGCTGCCTCGAAATCGCCATCCGGCACGCTCGTGCACCCAAATGCCCCGCGATAGAGCGCATATCCTGGTGCGAAGAGCCCCAGGATGCGTGCCGTCACATGCCCTCGTTCCCGGTCAACCGAAACGCGCACCAACCGCAACAGCGGATTTCCCGGCGCCTGCACATCGTTATGGAGCACCGCCTGCGGATCGCGCCCTGCCAGAAAGACGTTCGAGCAGACCATCTTCGCCGCATATCCGTCGCCCACGCGCAACAGTTGCGGCGGACTGACGGAAAGCCAGGCCCCGCCTCCGATGACGATGACGGCGGAAGCCGCGGCAAGTGCCTTCAGGATACGCAGAACAGATCGCATGTCATTCCCTCCACGAACGGAGAGAAGCAGGAAATCTCTTCACAAAAAAGAGCACAATGACGCGAGTGCCGTTTCGTCTCGGGCAATTCCTGTGGACAGCGATACCCACAGTCTGCGTCATCAAACTGTAGCAGGGACGCGCTACACGCCCTGAACGCTAAAAGGGTGACAGACTCATATGACGGAATTTGCACCGGATACCGGCTTCCGCAAGAACCGGAAACTCAAGGACGCTCTTCTCCGCCACAAGGCATTTTCCAAGGACGGGTTTTCGGAACGGCTTTTCGGCCTGCTCTTTTCCGGCCTTGTCTATCCGCAGATTTGGGAAGACCCGGATCTCGACATGCAGGCGATGGAACTGCAGCCGCATCACCGCATCGTCACGATCGGATCTGGTGGCTGCAACATGCTCGCCTACCTCTCCAAGGCGCCAGCCTCCATCGACGTGGTCGATCTCAACCCCCATCATATCGCGCTGAACCGCCTGAAGCTTGCCGCCTTCAAGCATCTTCCCCGCCACACCGACCTCGTTCGCTTCCTCGCCATGCCCAACGAGCGCTCGAACAGCCAGGCCTTCGACCACTTCCTGTCGCCCAAGCTCGATGAAGCATCCCGCACCTATTGGAACGGCCGCAAGTTCGGCCGCCGCCGCGTCACCGTCTTCGACCGCAATATCTATGAGACCGGCCTGCTTGGCCGCTTTATCGGCGCGGCCCATCTGCTCGCTCGCCTGCACGGCGTCGATCTCAAGCAGATGACGAAGACCCGCTCGATCCGCGAGCAGCGCCAGTTCTTCGAGGAGCAGGTTGCGCCACTCTTCGAAAAGCCGGTGGTGCGCTGGATTACCGGGCGCAAGAGCTCGCTCTTCGGTCTCGGCATTCCGCCGCAGCAATATGACGAGCTTGCCAGCCTGGCCGCCGATCAGTCGATCGCACCGGTGCTGAAACATCGCCTCGAAAAGCTCGCCTGCCATTTTCCGATGCGCGAAAACTATTTCGCCTGGCAAGCCTTCGCCCGCCGCTACGCCTCGGATGACGAAGGCCCGCTGCCGACCTATCTGAAGCCGGAGCACTACGAGGTGATCCGCGCCAATGTCGATCGTGTCAACGTCCATCACGCAAGCTTCACCGAGCTTCTCGCCAAGGAACCGGCCGCCTCCCGCGACCGCTATATTCTGCTCGACGCGCAGGACTGGATGACCGATCAACAGCTGAGCGATCTCTGGGCGGAAATTACCCGCACCGCCCGCCCCGGCGCCCGCGTCATCTTCCGCACGGCGGCCGAAAAGAGCGTCATCGAGGGCCGTCTTTCACCTGCGGTCCGCAATCAGTGGGAATACTCCGAAGACAAGTCCCGTGATATGACTGCGCTCGACCGTTCGGCCATCTATGGCGGCTTCCACATCTACGGGAAGAAGGCGTGACCGAAATCCGCACCGTCGTGGACGAGAAAGCCGAAAAGCATGCCGATCTCATGGACGGCATGTACCGCTACCAGCGACACATCTACGATCTGACGCGCAAGTACTACCTGCTCGGCCGCGACCGCACGATCCGCAATCTGGACGTACCGCAAGGCGGCACGCTGCTCGAAGTCGGCTGCGGGACGGGCCGAAATCTGGCGCTCGCGCATCGGCTGTTTCCCGGCGCCAAACTCTATGGCCTCGACATTTCGCAGGAAATGCTGATTTCGGCGCGCAAGACATTCGCGACAAAGGCCGCTGTTGCCGATTTTCGCGTTGCCGACGCGACCGCCTTCACGCCACGGGAGTTCGGCGTCGGCGGCTTCGACCGCATCCTCATCTCCTATGCGCTCTCGATGATTCCCGATTGGGAACGCGCCGTCGATGCGGCGATCGCCGCATTGAACCCCGGTGGGCAGCTGCACATTGTCGATTTCGGCCAGCAGGAGGGGTTGCCGGCCTGGTTCAGGGCGATGCTGAAGTCATGGCTTGCAAAATTTCACGTCACTCCGCGCGCCGATCTGCGCGATGTTCTGGAAGCGCAAGTCCATGAAAACAACGCAAGATTGTCGTTCGAGACGATCGGCGGCGGCTATGCCTGGCGGGCGGCAATCATCGCGCGGCCTTCATAATTTACTTGAAACTAACCGATTTTTTACGTTGATATGTTGAAAGAGGGGGATTCCTCTACTGAAACTCGTCTTTCGAAGGTCAAGCTGTGGGGCAAGTCGATCATTCGGTCCACGACGGGACATTTATGCGCCGGATTTTGTTTTGTGTATTGCCGTTGGCCATCATGCTGGCCGGCTGTACCTCGTCCGGATATGATTATCTCGAGACTGCATCCGTAAAGCCGAAGACCCGCTTCAAGGATACCGACCCGCAGGATTTCGGGGCGAAGCATCCGCATCGGAGCGAGGTTCACGGCATCGACATCTCCAAATGGCAGGGCGATATCGACTGGCAGGCGGTGAAGACTTCCGGCGTTGCCTTTGCCTTCATCAAGGCGACCGAGGGGAAGGACAGGTTCGACCAGCGCTTCAATGAATATTGGCAGCGCGCCCGCGCCGTTGGCATCGCCCATGCGCCCTATCATTTCTATTATTTCTGCTCGTCCGCTGACGAGCAGGCCGACTGGTTCATCCGCAACGTCCCGCGGGAATCGGTGCGCCTGCCGCCGGTTCTGGACGTCGAGTGGAACGGCGCATCTCCGACCTGCCGTCACCGGCCCGATCCCGCCACGGTACGGGCCCAGATGCAGCGCTTCATGGATCGCCTCGAATCCTATTACGGTAAGCGCCCGATCATCTATACGTCGGTCGACTTCCATCGCGAAAACCTGCAGGGCTATTTCCAGGACTACCACTTCTGGGTACGCTCGGTCGCCAAGCACCCCGAGGTCACCTATGCTGACAGGCGCTGGGCCTTCTGGCAGTACACGTCGACCGGCGTGATCCCGGGCATCAAAGGCCCAACCGACATCAACGCCTTCGCGGGATCCTCAAAGAACTGGGCCAACTGGGTGGCTTCCGTTTCCAAGGACAGAAATTCTTAGTAACGTCCGTCGATCTTTCTTGCTTCCGTCACATTCATCTGTGAAAGCAGCGGACATATTTCGGATATAAGGACGATCTCATGCACCGCTCGCTCGCAAGCCGCTCTGCACTTGCTCTTTTGTTTGCAGTCACCGCGGCAACCACGGCATTGGCTCAGCAGCAGGCAATGGCTCCGACGGCCTCCCCTCCACCCGCCGCAACGCCTCAGGCTGCTCCCGCGGCCTGCGGCGGCGATCTTGCCGAATTCCTGGCCGGCGTGAAGGCCGATGCGATTGCTGCAGGCGCTTCGGCCGAAGCCGCCGACAAGGCGCTCGCCGGCGCGCAGATCGATCCGAAGGTTCTCAGCCGCGACCGTGCGCAGGGCGTCTTCAAGCAAACCTTCCTCGAATTCTCACAGCGTACCGTCAGCCAGGGCCGCCTGGATATCGGCCGCCAGAAGCTGAAGCAGTTTTCCGACGTCTTCGCCAGGGCCGAGCGAGACTATGGTGTCGCACCGGGCGTCATTACCGCCTTCTGGGCGATGGAGACGGACTTCGGCGCCGTACAGGGCGACTTCAACACGCGCAATGCGCTTGTCACGCTGGCGCATGATTGCCGCCGTCCCGAACTCTTCCGCCCGCAGTTGATCGCGCTCATCGAAATGGTCCAGCACGGCGACCTCGACCCGGCGGCCAACACCGGCGCATGGGCAGGCGAAATCGGTCAGGTGCAGATGCTGCCGCGCGATATCGTCGCCTACGGCATGGATGGCGACGGTGACGGCCATGTACGGCTGAAGGAGAGCGGCGCTGACGCCATCCTCACGGCTGCGAAGTTCATCCAGCATCTCGGCTTCGAACGCGGTCAGCCCTGGCTGCAGGAGGTCACCCTGCCCGACAACCTTCCCTGGGAAAAATCGGGGCTCGGCGGCACCATGACGGCGGGCGAATGGTTCGCGCTCGGTGTCCAGCCGCGCGACGGCAACACCAGCTTCGGCAATCTGGAGGGCGACCTCGTTCTCCCGCAGGGCCGCCATGGGCCGGCCTTCATCGCCTACCCGAACTTCAAGATCTATCTCGAGTGGAACAAGTCGTTCATCTACACGACCTCGGCCGCCTATTTCGCCACCCGCTTTACCGGCGCCCAGCCCTACCTCAAGGGGACGCCGGAACAGGGCCTCGTGAACGACCAGATGAAGCAGTTGCAGACCAAGCTGCAGTCCAAGGGCCACGATGTCGGCAAGATCGACGGTATCCTGGGCTCCGGCACCCGCGTTGCGATCCAGAAGGAACAGCAGCGCCTCGGAATGCCGGCCGACGGCTGGGCGACGCCCGGCCTCTTGAGCGCGCTCTGATCTGCTATTTCGCGAAGACTGTCAATTTCGATCGCGCCCTGGAAATTGCCGGAGCGCGTTTTCGTTTTCCCGCATCATATCAGCAGCTTCCGGCCATGCCTTGATGCAGCCGTCAACGTTAACGGGCCAATCGCCCAGTTTAACGTGCCGTTAAAATGTGTGAATAAAATTTCGTTGTGATTTAGCGCTTAATTCCAATTGGTTAGGCGACAGGACCCCGACTCATCCACAGCCCGCCGCTGCGCTGCAGCATAGAATCCGCTTTTCACGCGACACAATTCAGACATATTATGTGCTGGTTAACGCGAGGAGGCAGACATGGGTATCACACGATCCTTGAATGTCCTGTTGGTCAGTGCAGCGTTCGCGTTCGTCTTGTCCATGCTCTTCATTTGAGCGCTCGACGAGCCCTATGACTGGAATACCTAGCTCCTGAAAAGCTAACAGTTCAGCCAATTAAAAAGCGCATGTCACCGCCAGACATGCGCTTTTTTATTCGACGCCGATTGGCAGGTTTCAGGCGGCGGCGCCCGCTACCCTCTTCGCGCCTTCACGGCGGAGACCGAGATTGGTGAGCACTGCCGAAACCAGCGGCGAACGATTCATCGTATAGAGATGGAACTCGTCCAGGCCGCGGCGAACGAGATCCTCGATTTGCTCGACGGCGACATCCGCGGCAACCTTTGCCCGTTCGTCCACCTTGTCGTCGAGACCGGCAAAGCGTTCGTCGAGAAACGCCGGGATCACCGTGCCGCACGCACTGGCAAAGCGCTTCAGCTGCGTCAGGTTCTGGATCGGCATGATGCCGGGCACGATTGGGATTTTGACGCCTGCGGCCCGCACCTTCTCCAGGTATCGCTCGAAATTGTCGTTGTCGAAGAAGAACTGCGTCAGCGCGCGGTCCGCGCCGTTGTCGGCCTTGCGCTTCAGCATGTCGATATCGGACGCCACGTCCCGGCTCTCTGGATGCTTTTCCGGATAGGCGGACACCGAAATCTCGAAGTCGCCGATGCCGCGGAGGCCGGCCACGAGTTCAGCCGCATTGGCATAGCCGCCCGGATGCGGCTGGTAGGGAACCCCTGCCCCGCCGGGCGCATCGCCGCGCAATGCGACGAAATGCTTGACGCCCACATTGCGGAAATGGTCGATCACCTGATGCGTCTCTTCCTTGGTGGCGCCCACGCAGGTGAGATGCGACGCGGTCGAAAGCGGCGTCTCGTTGAGGAACCGCGTGACGGCCGTCAGGGTCGGCGCCTTCGTGGTGCCACCCGCGCCATAGGTCACCGAAACGAAATCCGGACTCCAGTCCTGCAACTCTGCCACAGCCTTCCAGAGCTGACCTTCCATCTCCTCCGACTTCGGCGGGAAGAATTCGAAGGAAATGCCGATATTGCGGCGGTCTCCGGTGTTCAAAGCCATATCATACCTCCCCGGCCAATACTGTTTCGGCGCCTTCGGATGCAACGAGGCGCCTCGGATCGCGCGCAAGCCAGATGGTGACCGTAAGCCCCTTCTCGCCCTGCTGACCCGGATGAAGATCGACGGTCTGCTCCACATCGAGCCCCGTCTTGCGCAGCCAGTCCGTCACCGACTGATGCGAGAAACCGAGGCGGACATGTGCATGCTCGTCGCGAAGATATTCGAGCGCGTGCGGCGCAAGGTCTATGACCATAAGACGTCCGCCCGGGGCCAGCATCCGCGCCGCCTCGGCGATCGCGATTTCCGGCTGATCGAAGAAATGCAGGACCTGATGAATGGTGACGAGATCGAAGTCCTGCCCCTCGAACGGCAGGTTCAAAATATCGGCATGCCGTACCGAAGCCTTGGTGATGCCCGCCCTGTCGAGATTGGCGCGGGCAACGCTCAGCATGTCACGGCTGGCATCGACCCCGATCGCCCGTCGATAAAGCCCGGAAAGCAGCTCCAGCATGCGCCCGGTCCCCGTGCCGAGATCGAGCAGCGAGTAGACCGGCTGAGTGCCGAGCAGCTTGATGACAGCGGCATCCACCTCCTCGTCGGCGGCGTGCAGACGCCGAAGCTCATCCCATTCGGCGGCGTTGCGGCTGAAATAGGCTTGTGCCCGCTCCGCACGCTGGCGCTTCACAGCCGAAAGACGCTCACCGTCGCGCAGGATCACAGGGTCGTTCGCGGAGGCATGTGCCAGCAGCACGCGCACCAGCGCTGCCGCCTTGCCGTCCTGCCTCAGCCGGAAATAAGCCCAGGCACCCTCTTGATAGCGATCGATGAGGTCGGCCTCGCCGAGGAGCTTCAGATGTCGCGAAATACGGGGCTGCGATTGGCCGAGAATTTCCGTAAGATCGGTCACAGTCAGGTCACTGGCGGCAAGCAGCGCGAGAAGCCGCAGACGCGTCGGCTCACCGGCCGCCTTCAAGACGTCCACCAGCGCATCCAGTCCAAGCCTCACAGCTTCAGCCATATTCGACCCAATCAACATATAAAGATATCTTTATGTGATTTGAACGCGAGTGGCAAGCATGAATCCGCTCCATTCACGAAATTCGCCGCTCTGAAAGCGACGGCACACAATGCAAAAAGCCCCGGCGTTTGCCGAGGCTCTTGATCTGAGAGGCCGTGAGAAGATCAGCGCGTCAGGCGCTTGTAGGTCACCCGCCTTGGATTGACAGAATCCACGCCAAGACGCCGCATCTTGTCCTGCTCGTAATCTTCGAAGTTCCCCTCGAACCATTCCACATGGCTGTCGCCTTCGAAAGCGAGGATGTGCGTTGCCAGGCGGTCGAGGAACATGCGGTCGTGGCTGATGATAACGGCGCAGCCGGCGAAGTTTTCGAGTGCGTCCTCAAGAGCTCCCAGCGTTTCCGTATCGAGGTCGTTGGTCGGTTCGTCGAGCAGGATGACGTTGCCGCCGGCCTTCAGCATCTTGGCGAGGTGGACGCGGTTGCGCTGGCCGCCCGAAAGCGTGCCGACCTTCTGCTGCTGGTCGCCGCCCTTGAAGTTGAAGGCGCCGCAATAGGCGCGCGAATTCACTTCGTGCTTGCCAAGCTTGATGATGTCGTTGCCGCCGGAAATTTCCTCCCAGACGGTCTTGCTGCCGTTGAGGGCATCGCGGCTCTGGTCGACATAGCCGAGATCGACGGTATCGCCGATTCGGATTTCGCCGCTGTCCGGCTTTTCCTGGCCTGTGATCATGCGAAACAGCGTCGTCTTGCCGGCACCGTTCGGGCCGATGACACCGACGATGCCGCCCGGCGGCAGCTTGAAGGTGAGATTCTCGATCAGAACCGTATCGCCATATCCCTTGGTAAGGTTCTCGGCCTCGATCACGACCTGGCCGAGACGCTCGCCGACCGGGATGACGATCTGGGCGTCGCCGGGACGGCGGTCGGCGGCTGCCGCAACCAGATCGTCATAGGCGCGGATACGCGCCTTCGACTTTGCTTGACGCGCCTTCGGGCTGGACGCAATCCATTCCTGCTCGCGGGAAAGCGCCTTCTGGCGGGAGGCTTCTTCGCGGCCTTCCTGCTGCATGCGCTTCGCCTTCGCCTGCAGATAAGCCGAGTAGTTGCCCTCGTAGGGAATGCCGCGGCCGCGGTCGAGCTCGAGGATCCAGCCGGTGACGTGGTCGAGGAAGTAGCGGTCGTGGGTGATCATCAGCACGGCGCCCGGATATTCGCGCAGGTGCTTTTCGAGCCAGGCGATTGTCTCGGCATCGAGGTGGTTGGTCGGCTCGTCGAGCAGCAACACGTCCGGCTGCGACAGCAGCAGCTTGCACAGTGCAACGCGGCGGCGCTCACCGCCGGACAGCGTCGTGACGTCCGCATCGGCCGGCGGGCAGCGCAACGCGTCCATCGCCATCTCGACCTGACTTTCCAAGTCCCAGAGGTTCTGGCTGTCGATAATGTCCTGGAGCTTGGCGCCCTCCTCCGCCGTCTCGTCGGAGTAGTTCATCATCAGTTCGTTGTAGCGGTCGAGGATCGCCGTCTTCGAAGCGACTCCTTCCATGACGTTTTCGAGCGCCGTCTTCGAAGCATCGAGCTGCGGCTCCTGGGCCAGATAGCCGAGTGTCGCACCGTCGGCGAGCCAGGCCTCGCCCGTATACTCCTTGTCGAGGCCGGCCATGATGCGCAGGACCGTCGACTTACCGGCGCCGTTCGGGCCGAGGATGCCGATCTTGGCATCGGGATAAAAGGAAAGGTGGATGTTCTCCAATACCTTCTTGTTGCCATAGGCCTTGCTGAGGCCGGCCATGTGATAGATGAACTGACGTGCCATTATATGCTGCTCCGGGCGGAAACTTAAAAACCGTGGCCGCTATGTAGGCGAAAGCCGGCGCCCGGGCAACGCCGAAACCGGCTTTCTATACGGCAAATCGATTTTGGTTCCGTTCGAAAAGCAACGGAACGGAGGGATTCTCCGGCTCTCGTCAGGCCTTCCGCCCAGTCGCGTGAAATAGCCGCGCGATCGCTCGATATGGGTCACGCAACGAAGCAGCGCGCTCAAGCGCGATGAGCTTGCCAGCGAGCGCCTCGTCAAAGCCGGGTTCGTCAAGATGATCGGAAAACATGCGGACTCCCCGCCATTGGCATTCCGCAAAGCCACAGGCCTCCATCTGCTGAACAACCGCCGAAGGATCATCGCCGCGCGTCTTGATTCCAAGGTTGCCCATGCTGGCCGCCGCGCCGGTTTCGATCAATTCCCTCGCCGTCGCGTAGTCTCCAAGCAGCGCTTCCCGAAAACCGCTGGAGAGTGCGTTTTTCGTCAGGATGCTAAGCAGCCCGCCGCGGGTTACATGACTTGCCAGGTTTCGGATGGCAGCGGCGCTGTCGTCCAAATACATCAGCACCCCGTGGCAGCAAACGGCATCGAACAGATGCTCCGATGCGAAATCGGTGATGTCGCCCGGCGCAAACTCAAGGCGGCCGCGGACTTGCTCCGGCAGTTCTGCCTTGCGCAAATTCGCCCGGCGTAGCATTTCCGGCGAAGCGTCAATGCCGAGAACTCTAAAGCCTGCTTCGGATAGGCGCGCGGATATCTCGCCATCGCCACACCCCATATCCAGAATTGTTCCGCCGGCAGGCGCAAGGCTGGCCACGACTTCGAACACCAGCTCGTGACGTATTCTGCCGCGTATCCCATCCGAGTATCTTTGGTAGGCGTCCCCGACGCTTCCGAAGTCGTCCAGCCGCATTGTTCTCCCTCCCTGCGCGGAAAGTATGCCGGTTCTCCAGTTTCCCGGCCGTGCCGACAATCCTTCAGAAGCCCGCAGCGTCGACAACGCCTTCATCGCAGCCGAAGGAGGTGCGACCGGCGCTTTGCATGAGTTTCGCAAGCCCCGCACCGGCACCGGCGGCCGAGCCCGCATCCTCCGACAGGCCGATCGTCAGCTCACTGATCACACGGATGCCGCCTGCACGGCGGCAGCTCATCTTCACGCGCTCGCCGGCCCCCACCCCGAAGCTCGTGTCGAAAGCCGCCTTGATCTGATCGGCCTTGACAGTCTTACCGAGATTCGCCGCAAAGAGGTCGCGCACCGCCGAACCGTTCAGGTCACTCATCAGGCGGATCGCTGCGCCGAAATAATCGTCGGCGCTCATCTTCGTGCAGGTGCCGTGCTTCGTCCATTCGTGACGTTCGAGACCCGATTGCGTTCCGGGCATGGCTTTTGCAAGGGCTGACGCGTTCTCGGCCGTCAGCTTGACCTCCGGCAGCTTCTGCCAATCGCCGTCCTTGTCGGCTGCCTGCAAGTCCTTCGGCACACCGCAGTAGTTCTGGCGCAGCGGCCAGAGGCCGTGCAGCGAGAAATTCGTCGCGTCGAAACGCTCCCTCGTCTGGCTGCTGCATTCCGGCCTTTTCTGGTTTGTCTGGCAGAATGCCGGCTGCCAGCTTGCAGCAAGGATGAAGTGAGTCCGCCCTTCCCGTTCCTGCGCAACCGCAAAGCCAGCCAGAATCATCGACAGAACAAACGCCATCAAGGGCAGAAACAACCTGCTCATCGCCACTCCCCGCAGACGGAACAATTCCGGAACAAATAAACACGGAGCCCAAAACTCTGCAACCCTGAATCGCAAGAAATTTCGCTGCAAACATGTGCCGGGATGTTGCATTTGGCCCTCGATCTGCTCTGTTGCGGCGGGAGGATAGCAATGTTTTCGCAAACACAATGGCTTAAGACGCCGGAGGCAACGCTCGCCTTTCATCATGAGACAGCCGGCGGCGGCTCGCGTGGCGTGCTGTTGATCTCCCACGGACTTGCCGAACATTCGAAGCGCTACGCACGCTTCGCCAAGGCGATGGCTGCACGCGGCTATCATGTCTATGCCCACGACCACCGCGGCCATGGCGAGACGGTGGCTAAGGGCGCACCGATCGGGCAGTTCGCCCCCCGCAGTGGTGTGCAGCAAGTCCTCGCCGACATCGTGGCCATGCGGGACTATGCGGCAGAGCTCCACCCGAATCTCCCGGTGATCCTCTTCGGCCATTCCATGGGCGGCCTGATTGCGCTCAACGCTGCCGTGACCTATCCGGAGAAGTTCGACGCCGTTGCCGTGTGGAACTCGAATTTCGCGGTCGGTCTCGCAGGCCGCGCCGCGCAAGCCATCCTGCTTGTCGAAAAAGCCCTGAAGGGTTCCGACGTTCCGAGTGGCATGCTGCCTAAACTCACCTTCAGTGCCTGGGGCAAGTCCATCCCCGGCCATCGGACGGAATTCGATTGGCTCTCCCGCGATCCGGCCGAAGTCGACAAATATATCGCCGATCCGCTCTGCGGCTTCGATGCTTCCGTCTCGCTCTGGCTCGATATCTTCGAGCTCACCTTCCGCGCGCCGCAGAAGCGGCATCTCGACAGACTGCGAAAGGATCTGCCGATCCACCTCGTCGGCGGCGGAAAGGATCCGGCGACCGATGGCGGAAAAGCCGTGGCCTGGCTGTCAAACCATTTGAAACGGCATGGGTTCTCCCGTATCACGACCGAAATATATCAGGACAAACGGCACGAAACGCTGAACGAGATCGGCGCCGAAGCGGCGATTTCGGCCTTTGCCGATTGGTGCGATGAAGCAACCGCAAGGTCCTGATAAGAGGACCATGGAATGAGCAGTGCCGCGATGATGAAGAATGCCACCTCCGACGTGACCATGGGCCTGCTGCTCATGTTCCTTTCGGTGCTCGTCTCGCCGGTGATCGACATTTTTTCCAAGCTTGCGATCACGACGATTCCGTCCGCGGAAATCACCGCGGCGCGCTTTGCCGTGCAGGCGCTCTGCATGCTTCCGATCGTTCTCTGGCGGAAAAACCTGGCGGACTTGTCGTGGCGGCAGAGCCTCTTCCACGCGATCCGCGGCGCCATCATCACCATTTCGATGATCTCGTTCGTCACGACACTGAAATACATGGCGGTTGCAGACGCGATCGCGATCTTCTTCGTCGAACCCATCATTCTGACGATACTAAGCAGTATTTTTCTCGGCGAGACAATCGGCTGGCGCCGCTACGCCGCCTGCGGCGTCGGCTTCTTCGGTGCGATATTGATCATCCAGCCAAGCTTCCAGGAGGTCGGCTACGTGGCGCTATTGCCGGTCGTCAGCGCAGTCTGCATCGCCATCTCCGCGATGATGAACAGGGCCCTGGCACAACGCGAGGATCCCTGGGCGATGCAATTTCATATGGGCCTTTGGGGCCTTCTTTTCTGCGTCACTTTGCTCTTCATCGGGCATGGGAGCGGCTCGGATGTGTTTGATCCGGTGACGCCGGACATGACAGGTCTCGTCTGGCTCCTCGGCGTCGGCCTAACGGCCGCGATCGCCGGCATTCTGGGCGTCTATGCCTATCGCTCCGCACCCGCCTCGACCTTGGCGCCGCTGCAGTATTTCGAGATCGTCTCGGCGACGATCTTCGCTTGGTTGGTTTTTGGCGATTTTCCCGATGCCATGAAATGGCTCGGCATTCTCATCATCATCGCATCCGGACTTTACATCATCTGGCGCGAGCGCCGCTTTGCATCCAAGCCCGTATCCGATACATCTGAGGCGACGCGGGCGCCGTGATCCGTTCTCGGGAGGAACATGACGGACAGAAGCAGGAAGCCGCCGCTTGACGGCATCAGGGTCATCGAGCTCGCCCGCGTTCTGGCAGGTCCCTGGGCCGGTCAGATGCTGGCCGATCTCGGCGCCGACGTCATCAAGGTCGAAAATCCGGATGGCGGCGATGATACGCGGCAATGGGGACCGCCCTTCGTCGAGGGTAAGGACGGCGAAAACCTTTCGGCCGCCTATTATCACTCCGCCAATCGCAACAAGCGCTCGGTCACGGCCGACCTGAAGACGGAGGAAGGCCGGTCGCTGGTGCGGCGCCTTGCAGCAACGGCCGATGTCCTGATCGAGAATTTCAAGCTCGGCGGCCTCGTCAAATACGGGCTCGACTACGAAAGCCTTCGCAAGATCAATCCGAAGCTCGTGTATTGCTCGATCACCGGCTTCGGCCAGTTCGGTCCCTATGCCGGCCTCGCGGGCTATGACTATATCGTCCAAGGCATGTCCGGCTTCATGTCGATCACCGGCGAGCCGGATCGCCAGCCGATGAAAGCGGGCGTCGCTATCGCCGATATCTTCACCGGCATCTATGCCGCATCGGCAATCGAGGCCGCCCTCATCCATACCCTGAAGACCGGTGAAGGTCAGCTCGTCGATATGGCGCTGCTCGACGTTCAGTCCGCCGTGCTCGCCAATCAGAACATGAACTACCTGATTTCCGGCCGCGCGCCGACGCGGCTCGGCAATGCCCATCCGAATATCTCTCCCTATGAGGTCGTGCCGAGCGCCGACGGCTACCTGATCCTCGCCGTCGGCAATGACAGCCAGTTCCGTCGCCTCTGTACGGTCCTCGGCCTCGATGGCATCGCCGGCGACGAACGCTTTTCGACCAACAGGGCCCGCGTCGCCAACCGCGATGAGGTGCGCCGCCTGGTATCGACCGAAACGCTGAAATGGCAGAAGGCCGATCTCTTGAAAGCCTGCGAAGAAAACGCAGTGCCGGCCGGCGCGATCAACACCATCGAAGAGATGTTCGCTGATCCGCAGATCGTCGCGCGCGGCCTGCGCATCGATCTGCCGGATGCGGCAGGAACCATGATCCCCGGCGTGAGGACGCCGGTCGTGCTCTCCGAAACGCCCCTGCGATACGAAAGGCCGAGCCCGCGGCTTGGCGAACATCAGGAAGAGGTTCTGGCCGAGCTCGAGGCATTGGAGCGCGCCGAACGGGAGAGGAAATCGGCACCATGAAGAAGACCGGCGGCGAGCTGATTGTCGAAGCGCTGAAGGCAAACGGGGTTAAGCGCCTTTCCTGTGTGCCCGGCGAAAGCTTTCTTGCCGTGCTGGACGCGCTTTATGACACCGATATCGAGGTGATCGTCTGCCGTCAGGAAGGCGGCGCCGCGATGATGGCCGATTGCTGGGGCAGGCTCACCGGCGAGCCCGGCATCTGCATGGTTACCCGCGGCCCTGGCGCGACGAATGCTTCGGCGGGCCTGCATATCGCCAGACAGGATTCGATCCCGATGATCCTCTTCATCGGCCAGGTCCAGCGCGATGCCCGCGAGCGCGAGGCCTTCCAGGAAGTGGAGTTCCGGCGCGCGCTGACAGAATATGCCAAATGGGTCGGCGAAATCGACGATGCGGCGCGCATTCCCGAATTCGTCACCCGCGCCTTTGCCGTTGCCACCTCTGGCAGGCCCGGGCCTGTCGTGCTGTCACTGCCCGAGGACATGTTGCGTGATGAAGTGGAAGCGCCGCGCGCAAAGCCTTATGCCCGCGTTCCGGCTCATCCCGGACGCCGTCAGGTCGACGATTTCTACATGCGGCTCCTGAAGGCCGAGCGTCCGATGGTCATTCTCGGCGGCACACGCTGGGATGCGGATGCCGTTGCCGATTTCCGCATCTTTGCCGAGCGCTTCAAGCTGCCGGTCGGATGCTCCTTCCGCCGCCAGATGCTCTTCGACCACCTGCACGCAGGCTATGCCGGCGATGTCGGCATCGGCATCAATCCGGCACTGGCGGAAGGGATCAAAGAGAGCGACCTGCTGATTTTGCTGGGCGGCCGGATGTCGGAAATGCCGTCGTCAGGCTATACGCTGATCGACGTCCCCTACCCGGCACAATCGCTCGTCCATATCTATCCCGACCCGTCCGAACTCGGCCGCATCTACCGCCCGGATCTTGCGATCTGCGCATCGCCGCAGGACTTCGTCGCCACCCTTGCCGATCTCGAAGCGCCTACCGAACCGCGCTGGGCCGAGCGGACGGAACGCATGCACCAAGCCTATCTTGACTGGTCGAAGCCGCCGCGGACAGGCCCCGGAGCCGTGCACATGGGGCCGATCATGGAATGGATCGAGGGCAACACGAAGGCCGACACGATCTTCACCAACGGTGCCGGCAACTATGCCACCTGGCTGCACCGCTTCCATCGCTTCCGGCAGTTCAATACGCAGGCAGCACCCACATCCGGCTCGATGGGTTACGGATTGCCCGCCGCCGTTGCCGCCAGGCGGCTTTTTCCGGAGCGCGAAGTCATCTGCTTTGCCGGTGACGGCTGCTTCCTGATGCACGGGCAGGAGTTCGCCACCGCAGTTCGCTACAATCTTCCGATCATCGCCCTCGTCATCAACAACGGCATCTATGGCACGATCCGCATGCACCAGGAACGTGACTATCCCGGCCGTGTCAGCGGTACGGATCTCACCAATCCGGATTTCGCGGCTCTTGCCCGTGCCTACGGCGGCCATGGCGAAACGGTGGAGAAAACCGAGGACTTCGCGCCCGCCTTCGAGCGCGCCCGCGCCAGCGGCAAGCCGTCGATCATCGAGGTGAAACTCGATCCGGAGGCGATCACACCGACGCGCACGCTCTCCGAAATCGCCCAAACAAAAAGCCGGTGAGCGAACCCACCGGCTTTCGAAATTGGCAATGACGCCGATCTCAGTCGATTGCCGCCGTGACGATGAACTCGACCTTGTACTTCGGCGCTGCGAGCTTGGCTTCGCTGGTCGCGCGGGCTGGCGTGTTCGTCGGATCGACCCAGGCTTCCCAGGCAGCGTTCATTTCCGCAAAGTAGGAAATGTCGGAGAGATAGATCAGCGTCTGCAGAATCTTCGATTTGCTGGAACCTGCAGCGGCAAGCAGGCGATCGACTTCGGCAAGCGCCGACTTGCACTGATCGGTCACGCTCTCGCCTTCGCCGACTTGGCCTGCGAGATAGACGGTGTTGCCGTGGATGACCGCGCCGCTCATGCGGGCGCCGACGTCGATACGCTTGATGCTCATGATGCTCTCCTAAGTTTTATGAAATAAAGGCGCGGTGGAGGCCGCGCCGGAAGATCAGCCGCGAATATGATGGGTCTTCTGATAGATTGCGGTGGAGCGCGCGCCGGAACGGCAATAGCCGAGCATCGGGCGCGGAAATTCGTCGAGCGCGTCGACCATGCCCTGCACGGCTTCCTCCGTCACGCCCATCGGGCCGACGGGCACATGCGCGATGTCGAGGCCAAGTTCCTTGGCGCGGGCTTCGATCACGGAAAACGGCGTCTGGTCCGGGCTTTCCTGATCCGGGCGATGGCAGACGATCGACTTGAAGCCCATCGCCTTGATCTGATCGAGATCCTCCAGCGTGATCTGGCCGGATACCGAATATTCGTCGTCGATCTGGCGGATGTCCATCGCACGTTCCTCCTGAGAATGAATGGCAGAAGCTCTACGATGCGAGACCGGAAGCGTCAATAACTGTTCGCCTAGAGGAAGGCGAAGCGAAGCGCATAGCTGCGGCTCTCGCCCGGCTGCAGCATGTTGAACTCGCCGCCCGCCTGAAGCTCGCTGCGCGAGACCCAACGATGCGAGACCGGTTCGATGCCGAAAACGTCCGCCGGCGTCTTCTGGTTCCGCCAGACCTGTAGATGCGGCAGCGTATCTGCGTGGAAACGCACGCACAGCGTCTTGCCGCCCGCTGCTTTCATTGGCCCGAGCCGGACTTCGGCAAAACCATCCTCGGCGGCCAAAGCCTCGACGCAAAAGAGGCCGCCAAGCTCTTCTCCGAAGCTCCACGGAAAACCCCCGCCTTCGAACATGGCCCCTTCCAGCCGCGTACCGGCATCGAGCCATTTGCCGCCGGTATTTATGTGGTACATCAGGAAGGTCGGTACCACTTGGCCGCTGGTGTTGACGACGGTGTCGTCCAGCAAAACTTCCCCCGTCGCGCCGTCGATGCGCCAAAGCCGTTCGATCCGCTGCGGCAACCCTTCGACGGTGACGATATCGATGTCGGCGCGGCACTCGGCATTGCCGTTCTCGAATTTGGTCCGGAGAACCTTGGCGGGATGACCGGACGCCGAACCATGAAGCGGGTAGACCTTGCCATCCGCGCGCGCAGGGATCGGCTCGCGATGGCGGATGTGGTCCGGACCGCAGGTGAAGAGAAAACCTTCGAGCGAGTGGTCGATACGCGGATCGCCGTCGTCCGGGATGGCGCGCTTCGGCGCGATATCGACGCCGTCGACGATGCATCCGCCGATATCCATCACCGATGTTTCGTCCAGCATCAGGCGCGGTCCCTTGGCGGCGGCAAACTCGATCATTGCATTCCTCCCGATCTTTAGGCTGCCGTAGGGTTAGGACCCGTCCGCACATTCGTCAATCGCGGCAAGCCCGTTGCGCACAACCGGCAATGCATGCCGGAACCCGCTTGCCAAACCAAACGTTTTGTCCCAGGCAGGAAACGCAATAATTTTCATCTTTTGTTTAGTACGAATTCATAAATTCCACATTAGCGTCAAGATTCGCAGGTGTGTGTCGGCCAAGTCACTGTTTGAGGTGTAAGACGTGAAGCGCTTTCTGAAATCGGGGATGTCCCTTGCCGCGGCCGTGCTGGCCCTTGCGGCCGCCGCACCGGGTGCCGATGCGCAGCAATACGGCCGCCGCCAGCGCGATGTCGTGATGGTGACCCCCGACGGGGCGATAATCGACTACATTCCGCCGGGTGCCGACGTCTATTATTCGCGGGATCGCAACGGCAAGCGGGTCCTGCTCGATGGCTACGGCAACGTCGTCGCGACCGAAATGCGCGGCAGCGGCTATTATCCGCCACCGCCTGTCCGCGAAACCTATAACAACGATCCCTATTATCCAGATAGCGGCAGCACACGTTACGTGGAACGCGGCGCCGTGACGGGCTCCATCCCGCGCGATGCGGAAATCCAGCGCGAGCCGCTTTACGACCAGCCTTATCCGGATGCCAACGGAGAAAGCTATCCGCAGAACGAGGACTATGCGTCGATCGAACCGGATCAGCCGTTCCCGGGCGACATGCAGCCGAAGCCGCCCTCAGAACCCGTCATCACGCTCAAGGGAAAATCGAAGCCTGAAATCGTCGCCATTCAGGTCTTCCTTGACCGCGCGGGCGTTTCTCCGGGCGTCATCGATGGCCATATGGGTTCCAACGTCACCAAGGCGATATATGCCTATGAGCAGATGACCGGCGAAAAGCTTGACCCCAACAATACCGAAGCGATCCTCGAGCAGCTTCGCCTGTCGGGCGGGCTACCCGTCACCAGCTACACGATCACGCCGGCAGATGCCGCCGGGCCTTATGTCGCCGCGATTCCGGAAGACTATTCGCAGAAGGCGCTTCTGCCGTCGATGGCCTACACGTCGACGACCGAAATGCTTGCCGAGCGCTTCCACATGGACGAAGCCTTCCTCAAGGAAATGAACCCCGGCGCCGATTTCACCGTTCCCGGCACGATCATCAAGGTCGTCAACCCTGGGCAAGCCAAGACCGGCGCCGTCGCCAGGATTCTCGCGGACAAGGCCAAGAAGCAGGTCTTCGCCTATGATGCTGCCGGCAATCTCGTCGCCGCCTATCCCGCCTCCATCGGCTCCAACGATACCCCTTCGCCCTCCGGCGTTGTCAACGTCGAACGCGTTGCCCTGAACCCCGGCTATACCTACAACCCGAAGATCAATTTCCAGCAGGGCGCAAACGACCGGATCCTGAATATCCCGCCCGGCCCGAACGGTCCTGTCGGAACGGTCTGGATCGCCCTTTCGAGGCCGACCTACGGCATTCACGGCACGCCGGAACCGTCGAAGATCGGCCGCACCCAGAGCCACGGCTGCATCCGCCTGGCGAACTGGGACGCAACGGAGCTCGCCAAGATGGTGAAGCCCGGCGTGACGGTCGAATTCGTCGACTAAGCCGAAAAGCCCAAGGCGCGCAGGAACCATAGGCCAGGCGCAAGGAATTTGGTGGGTCGTCAGGATTTTCGCGACAGTGCCGCCAGCAAGTCCGCCAACTGATTGGCGCGAACATCGTCCAGCTTCGCGCCTAGATGGCGTTGGAGCGCCGAGGCATAGACGGTCCACATGCGCGCTTGCATGGCGCGCCCCGCCTCCGTCACAGTGACCCACCGGCCGCGGCCGTCCTCGTGGAACATCTCGCGCTGAACAAACCCTTCCTTCTCCATTCGGTCGATAAGGCGTGAGAGATTGTGTTGCGCCAGCAGCGTGCGCTGCTCGATCTCATACGGCCGCAATTTGCCATCCTTGGCACGCGTCAACTCTAACAGCACGTCATACCAGCCGAGCGGCGGAAAGCCCGCCGCCTTCAAGTCCTGCTCGATCGCCATCAAGACGAGCCGTTGAGCACGCATGAGACGCACCCACGCGCGTGTGATGGACGGTGAAGGTTGATCGGTTGTGGCGTTTGAGCAATCGGACATAGATGCAATTACATCTATATTGACCCACGAAGCAAGCTCCAATATAGATGCATATGCATCTATATTGACGGAGACCTCCATGACCCAGAACCGCCTGACAGGCTATGGCGCGGCATTGCTGTGGCTCAGCTCGGCGACGGCCTTTTGGCGCTATGCCCTTCACGCCCCGATGATTCCGATTAATCAGGAGCTTTCATCATGTCCGACAACAAGCTGACCTTGGTCAGTCATCATCTCTGCCCCTACGTCCAGCGCGCCGCTATTGCGTTGATTGAGAAAGGCGTTCCATTCGAGCGCCGATATGTCGATTTATCTGCAAAGCCCGATTGGTTCCTCGCCATTTCCCCGCTTGGCAAGGTGCCGTTGCTGGTCGTGCGGCAGGAGGATGAAACAGAGGCAGCGTTGTTCGAAAGCGCCGTCATCTGCGAATATCTTGAAGAAACCCAACCTGGCGTTCCGCTCCATCCAGCCGATCCGCTCACGCGGGCGCGGCACCGCGGGTGGATCGAGTTCGGCTCGTCCATCCTCTCGGACCTGTGGGGGTTCGAGACCGCGAAGGATGCCGTAACCTATCAGACAAAACGCCAGATGCTGATTGAGAAATTCAGGCGTGTCGAGGCTGAGTTAGGCGCGAGACCATTCTTCGCCGGTCCCGCATTCAGCCTTGTCGATGCGGTGTTCGCGCCGGTCTTCCGCTATTTCGACGTATTCGACGCGATCGCGCCGAGCGGCATATTCGAAGATCTTCCTCGCGTGACGGAATGGCGCAAGACGCTGGCCGGCCGGCAAAGCGTGAAAGAAGCAGTGATGGAGGACTATGCCGATCGCCTCAAGGTCTTTCTCAAGAACCACGACGCATGGATTCTGAAACTGGCCGGCTGAGAAACTCGCAATCGACCGCCGCCTTTCGAAACCTGATCGAAAATCAGAATGTTGCTTCGATCCACTTTCAAGCAACATTCACACATTGTGGAAGCTCAGCCGGTGGCGGCCTCAAGTCGATCAGCGCGAAGAACGGTCGGCGCTCCTTGGGAAGAGGCGTGCTTTTGTTCCAAACTGTATTGCCGGGGTGAACCGCCCATCTCTCTCCTGAAGGCCGTGCTGAACGCGCTCTCGGATTCATAGCCCAGTGACAAAGCAATGGCCGAGATCGGATCGTTCGAGTTCGCCAGCCTGTCCGCCGCCAACAACATGCGCCAGCGAGTCAGGTAGTCCATAGGCGTCTCTCCGACCGTTGCCTTGAACTTCATGGCAAAGGCCGATCGGGACATGCAGGCGCGCCGAGCAAGCTCCTGCAACGTCCACCGGTAGCCAGGAGCGGCATGCATCGCCGTGATCGCCGCGCACATCTGCTTGTCGGCGAGCGCGAAGAACCATCCGACCCGGCCCTTTACCTCCTCCGCCAGATGAAGCCGCAATGCCTGGACAAGCATCATATGCGCAAGGTGCTGGGCGATGAGAAAGCTACCTGGCTGAGGCTCGCGCAGTTCGTGCATCATCCGCTCTACCGACCAGCGCAACGCGGCCTGATCGGAATCCCTTCGGATATGCACGATGGGAGGCAGTGTCCGCAGCAGCGCACCAGCGTTTTGCCCGCTGACAGCGAACCGGCTGCCGACCAGAAAAAAATCCCCGCCGCCATTCACCGAGACGACACCGCCCGCCCTTGCCGGCGGAAAGATCGTGCCGGCCTCGACAGGTTGCAGGCTCAAGTCGCTTGCGAGGCGAAAGGGCCGGCCGCTCGGCAGCACGAAGCAGTCGCCGCCCTCCAGACGGACCGGATCGGACACATCTTCCACCGACAGCCAGCATCCGCCGGAGACCACCGCATAACATTTGATGCGCTCGTGCTGGTCGGCGAACTGGATCGACCAGTCTCCGCCCGCATCGAAGCCGGCGGACACATAGCTGCGCGGTTTCAGCAGCGAGAGGACATCGGAGAGCGGATCCATCGTGAAACCTGGACGATCGCGAAAGTAATATAGACTTTAACGCATAGATCGTACTTCGGCAACCGCCTAAGTTCCCACCATAACGACTGCGATCGTCGTCATGACCTCGACGACTTCGCCTTGTTCGCGGCGCTGGCCAGGCCGCCGACGCCCAGAACAAGACCTCGCGGGAGCCGTTCCGGAACGGTTCGGCTCACCCTCATTGCTGTCAGCCTTAGGAAGGATTCTGCCGTGAGTACCACCGAAACCGCAAACATCCATCGTCAAACTCCAAGACAGTTCATCCTCTTCACGCTCATCGCGGCAGTTGTCGCGTCTTTCGCGGCCTGGAGCAGCGCGACCCTCGCGCTGGAAGTCTGGGTGATGTTTGCAGGCTTCATCGCCTGGTTCGTTCGCCCGACATCGTTGCGTGAAAGCCTTTCCGCCATGGTTTGCCTTTGGCTGGGAATAGGTCTGGCCGCGGTCGCGGAGGTCGCGACCGGAGCATTGATCCCGATAGCGGGAGGCTTAGCCCTGCCATTGGTTGTGTTCTTTGTCGCCATCCTCATCGTCGGCCTGCGAACTACGCGCATCGTCAACAACATGCTGACCTGGTTTCTCGGGATGGTCACCTTCTTCGCGGCGGGCTGGGATCTGTCCGCGGAGACATTCCTGCATCTCGGTGGAGCAACGGCGATTGGCGGTTTCGCGGGCTGGGCCTGCCAGGCGATCAATCGCCGCTGGGTCGAAAACTGACCTCGACCTTCACTACCCGCGCAATTCCTACAATTTCCGACTGCAAGAGGCGGTCGCCATACCGGACCGGAGATAAACATGATCGTCATTACCGCGCCCACCAGCATGATCGGCAGCCAAGTGCTCGACAACCTTCTCAAGAGTGAAGAGAGCATTCGCGTGATCGCCCGCGATCCATCACGCCTGCCTTTGCAGGTCCGGGAACGGGTCGAGATCATACAAGGGTCACACGGCGATATCGACGTCGTCGTTCGGGCGTTTGCGGGGGCGGATGCTGTATTCTGGCTGCTTCCTCCCGATCCACGGGCAGAAAGCGTCGAGGCCGCTTATGTGGGCTTCACACAGCCGGCCTGCGAAGCCTTCAAGAGCCGGGGCGTCAAGCGCGCAGTCGGCGTTTCTGCGCTGGGCCGCGGGACTCGCGTCGCCGGACGGGCCGGCTACGTCACGGCGTCCCTGGCGATGGACGATCTGATTGCCGGCACGGGGGTGAGCTACCGCGCGCTGACCATGCCCTCGTTCATGGACAACATTCTTCGCCAGGCCGGCGTGATCAGGAACCAGGGCGTATTCTTCTCCCCGATCTCCGGAGACCGTAAGATGCCGAGTTGCGCCACCCGCGACATCGCCGCCGCCGCCGCCGGGCTCCTGCTCGACCCATCCTGGAACGGATGCGGAGAGGTTCCCCTCCTCGGCCCTGAAGACCTGTCCTTCAATGATATGGCGGAAGTCATTTCGGAGGTGCTGGGCAGGCCAGTCCGCTTCCAGCGGATTTCATTCGAAGCCTACAAGGCACGCTTCATCGAGCTCGGCATGTCAGAGCCTATGGCGCAAGGCATGACCGACATGGCCCTCGCCAAGGACCAGGGTCTCGACAACGCCGAGCCGCGTACACCCGAAAACACCACCCTGACCAGCTTCCGACAGTGGTGCGAAGAAGTGCTGAAGCCCACCATCCTCCGTTGACCATCCGGCGGGGCGCCTCGCCCTCGCCTTTCACGGCAAAATCAGGCAGCGCTGCGGATCAGCGGGCCGGTTATGCGGGCGGAAGCTGGAAGGTTCATTGGCACCTTGCGCATCATCTCTTCAGCAAGACAGAGTGCATTCTCGCGGGCCTTGTCGAGATTAGAGACCCGCGCCGGGTCCATATCATACAGCGTGCCGCCGCAATCGAAGATGTCACGAAACGCGGCCCGCTCGATGATAGCGGTATCGAGAACCGGAACGTTCCGCTCGTTGAGCAGTGTCTTGACAAGTTGCAGTGCCCGAGTGGTCACCATGGAATTGACGCGGGTAAGCACCACCGAATGGCCGATCTTGATGCCCGCCTTCTCATCCAGATACTGCAGCAGTTCCAGGACCTGCGCCCCGCCGCGTGCATCCATGGCGCAGCCCTGGATGGGGATCAGGACGTGGTCGGAAAGACCGACGGCGGTGGCCAGCAGCGGATTGCGAGCACCCGGCAGGTCGATGATGAAGTAGTCGGTGGACTGTTTGTTTTCGCTGATGTGCTGCGGAAGCGATGCACAGGTCACGAAGTCGATGACCTCAATATTCGGGACATGGCCGGAAATGTCATGCCAGCGGGAAATCCAGTGCTGCGGATCGGCATCAAGGATGGTGATCCGATAGCCTTTGCGGGCAAGTTCCGTCGCGAGCAGGAGAACGGCCGTGGTCTTGCCGGCCCCGCCCTTGGTGTTTGCAAATGTGATGACTGCCATATTCGTTCCTCGAAGACGTCGCGAGCCGGATATCGCTCTTTTGCGCACTTTCGGGTTCATCGTGCGGTTAACGTATCCTTTCCGATGATGGTTAACAAAATCCAAACAAACGCGCCGAAATTGCAGTCCGCATTTTTCACATCCCTAAAAGTTGGGATGCCGGAAAATGAAAAAAGCCCGGAAAGCTTGGACTTTCCGGGCCAGCTTGACGGTCCGCCTTATGTGATCAGAAGCAGTCTTTGAAAAGCGTCTTGGTATTTTCGAGCGTCATCGGGACGGGATTACCCCCCGCGCTTGGGTCTTCGATTGCCATCGCCGAGAGCTCATCGATCCTATCCGGTGCGATTCCCATCGCCGAAAGATTCTCCGGAACCCCGAGCTCGCCCCGAAGTTTCAGGACATAGTCGTAGAAGCCGTCGAAGCCGCCGGAAATGCCGAGATAGGCCGCGGCGCGTGCGATCTTCTCTTCGATGGCGGCGCGGTTGAAGCGCAGGACGGCCGGCATCACCACGGCATTCGTCATGCCGTGATGCGTGTTGTAGACAGCGCCGATCGGATGTGACAGCGCATGGATGGCGCCGAGGCCCTTCTGGAAGGCGACAGCGCCCATGGCGGCTGCCGCCATCATGTTGGCGCGGGCTTCGAGGTCGGTTCCTTCCTTATAGGCACGCGGCAGGAATTCCTTGACGAGGCGCATGCCTTCCAGCGCGATGCCGGCCGACATCGGGTGGTAGAAGGGCGAGGAATAGGCTTCCAGGCAATGCGCAAAAGCATCCATGCCGGTGCCGGCGGTGATGATCTTCGGCATGCCGACCGTCAGTTCCGGATCGGAGATGACGACGCCCGGCAGGAACTTCGGATGGAAGATGATCTTCTTCACATGCGTGGCGGAATTGGTGATGACGCTCGCGCGGCCGACTTCCGAACCGGTGCCGGCCGTCGTCGGCACCGCAACAATCGGCGCAATGCCTTCGACGCTCGCACGCGTCCACCAGTCGCCGATATCCTCGAAATCCCAGACAGGGCGCGTCTGGCCGGCCATGAAGGCGACGCACTTGCCGAGATCAAGGCCCGAACCGCCGCCGAAGGCGACGACGCCGTCGTGGCCACCATCCTTGAAGGCCTTCACGCCGTCGGCAAGGTTCTTCTCGTTCGGGTTCGGATCGACGTCGGCGAAGATCGCCCGGCCGAGGCCGGCGTCTTCCAAAATGTCGAGCGCATTCTTGGTGATCGCCATCGAAGCCAGGCCGCGATCGGTGACCAACAGCGGCTTTTTCATACCGAGGCTCTTGCAGGCCTCCGCCAGTTCGTTGATGCGGCCCCGCCCCAGCTTGACGGCGGTCGGATAGCTCCAGTTGGCGGTGATGTTGCTGCTGCTCATGCTGTGACTTTCTTCAGGTGATAGGATTTCGGACGCGTCAGGTTGTGGAAGCCGATGATCGAGAGCGAGCCGCCGCGACCGGTTTCCTTGACGCCGGTCCAGCAAAGCGCCGGATCGAGATAGTCGGCACGGTTCATGAAGACGGTGCCGGTTTCGATTTCGCGGCCGAGCCGCCCTGCCCGCTCCGGATCCTTCGTCCAGAGCGACGCCGTCAGCCCGTACTGGCTGTCGTTCATCAGCGCGATCGCTTCCTCGTCGTTCTTGACCTTCATGATGCCGGCGGCCGGACCAAAGGTTTCCTCGCGCATGAAGGCCATCGAGTGATCGACATCGACGAGGATCTGCGGTGCGAGATAGGCGCCGCCGTCATCGGCCGGGAAGAGCTTCGGATCGACCAGCGCCTTGGCGCCTTTCGAGACCGCATCCGCGATCTGCTCGCGCACAACCTTGGCGAAGCGCTTGTTCGCCATCGGCCCAAGCGAAGTCTCCGGATCGAGCGGATTGCCGAGTTTATAATTGGAAACCCAGGCGACCGATTTTTCGACGAAACTGTCAAAGAGCGACTCGTGCACATAGATACGCTCGATGCCGCAGCAGCATTGGCCTGAATTATAGGTCGCGCCATCCATCAGCGTATCGACGGCCGCATCGAGATCGGCGTCTTCCATGACGTAGCCCGGATCCTTGCCGCCAAGTTCGAGGCCGAGGCCCGTAAAGGTGCCGGCTGCGGCCCGCTCCATCGAACGCCCGCCTTCGACCGAACCGGTGAAGTTGATGAAATTGAAGCTACCTGCGGCAATCAGCGCCGAGGTCGTTTCGTGATCGAGGAACACATTCTGGAAGACATCCTCTGGGACACCTGCCTCGACAAACGCCTGAACCAGCCGCTCACCGACAAGCAGCGTCTGCGATGCATGCTTCAGCACAACGGCATTACCGGCCATCAGCGCCGGAGCGATCGTGTTGATCGCCGTCATATAGGGATAGTTCCAGGGGGCAATGACGAAGACGACGCCATGCGCTTCACGCTCGATGCGACGTTCGAAACTCGCGCTGTCCTCGACCACCAAGGGCGCCAGCGCATCGGCGGCGATCGAAGCGACATAGTTGGAGCGTTCGTTGAAGCCGCGATACTCACCGCCATACTTGACAGGCCGACCCATTTGCCAGGCGAGCTCCGGCACGACAACATCCGACATTTCGTTGAGCCGCGCTACACCCTTGAGCACGAGCTGCACGCGCTCTTCCAGCGGCCGTTTCGCCCAGGCCTTCTGCGCCTTACGGGCGTGGACGACAGCTTCCTTTGCCGCCTCCAGCGAGAGCGCCGGGCGCTCCGCGTAAACCGATCCGTCGACCGGCGAAATGCATTGGATCATTGGCATTCTCTTCTAACTCCAGTTCTAACAGGCCAGGGATTTCACATGGCCGGCGGCGCCATAGGCGAGGATCGCTCTATCGCGGGTCATGATGGTCAGGTCGTGCTCGCGTCCAGTGGCAATAATGATACGGTCGATCGGATCCTTATGCAGAGACTGCGGAGGGAAGGAGGACGCGATGAAGATATCGGCGGCAACCTGCTGCTCCATGACCTTCGCCTCCGAGTCATCCTGCGTTCATCCTTCAAAAGGCGCGATACGGCGCTCTCGTCGGGTCTGAGAGCACGTGCCAGATCACCTTAGCTCATCGCCTGCTTGCTAAGCTGCTCGATAAACCAATCAGTATCGATTTCAAACTTCAGCATCGTCGCCCCCACTTATGCGAAAATCTCAACAAATATCGCAATTCATGGCAATTTCGACAACACGAATCGCGACATCACGCCCTTTCAAAGCCTCTCGCCACTTCCCAATCCGTCACGCGGCGATCGTACTCCTCCTGCTCCCATTCGGCAGCGCGCGTGTAATGATCGATGACGTCGTCGCCGAAAGCCTCGCGCAGCATCTTCGATTCCGTCATGGCGACTGCTGCAGCACGAAGCGTGTGTGGAATCTCGCGGATATCGCGCGCGCCATAGGCATCGCCAACGAATGGCGCTTCGAGTTCGAGCCTGTTTTCAATCCCGTCGATGCCAGCCGCAAGCAGTGCTGCGAAAGCGAGATAGGGATTGAGGTCCGAACCGCCGACGCGGCATTCGATGCGGATCGCCTTGGTGTCGTCGCCGCATAGGCGGTAGCCGGCCGTGCGGTTGTCCTTGCTCCAGATTGCCTTGGTGGGTGCGAAGGTACCGGCCATGAAGCGCTTGTAGGAATTGATATAGGGCGCCAGGAAATAGGTGATTTCGCTCGCGTGGGCGAGAAGGCCCGCCACATAGTTCCGCATCAGCGGCGACATGCCGTATGTACCCGCCTCGTCGAAGAACAACGGCGTCTTGCCGTCGGCGCTCCAGAGCGACTGGTGAATGTGCGAAGAACTGCCAGCCGACGTATAGCTCCATTTGGCGAGGAACGTGATCGCCTTGCCCTTCGACCAGGCAATCTCCTTGCAGCCGTTCTTGATGATGGCGTGGCGGTCGGCCATCGTCAGCGCGTCGGCGTAGCGGACGTTGATTTCTTCCTGTCCCGCCGAAGCCTCGCCCTTGGAATTCTCGACCGGAATGCCGGCGCCCTGCAGGCCGGTGCGGATCGCCCGCATCACCTCCTCTTCCTTGGTCGTCTGGAAGATGTGGTAATCCTCGTTGTAGGCGCTGGCGAGCTTGAGATTGCGGTAGCCGGCGGCATGCGCGGCTTCGTAGGTCTGGTCGAAAAGGAAGAATTCCAGCTCGGAGGCCATGAAGGCCTTCATGCCCATGTCTTCGAGGCGCTTCACCTGCTTCTTCAGGATTGCCCGCGGCGAATGGGCCACTTCTTCGTGCGTGTGATGATCGAGCAAGTCGCAAAGGACGAGCGCCGTGCCTTCGAGCCAGGGAATGCGGCGCAGCGTCGAAAGGTCCGGCTTCATCGTATAGTCGCCGTAACCCTTCTCCCAGCTCGTCGCCTTGTAACCGGAGACGGTTTCCATCTCCATGTCGGTGGCGACGAGATAATTGCAGCTATGGGTTTCCTTCCAGGCGCTTTCGACGAAATATTCCGCCTGGAAGCGTTTGCCCATCAGGCGGCCCTGCATGTCCACCTGGCATGCGAGAACCGTATCGATGCGCCCTTCGGCCACGTCCTGCTTGAGATCGTCGAGAGTGTAGCTGTTGCTCATGATTGTCCGCCTGAACTTTTGAATTGGAAACTCGGGTCAACGAAACGGCATGCCGCGACCGGCTTGGTTGGCAAGATGCCTTTTCGTTGAACCGGTGATGGGGCCGCTGAACGGCGGCCCCGCCACCTGAGGGGGAAGCCTCGGTTTATTAAGCTTCGCCGACCGCCTTTTCAGCAGCGACGATTTCAGCTTGGCGCTTGGCGACTTCCTCGCCGATCGGCGGGCCCTTGAAGCGGCGCTTTTCGAAGCCGTACCAGATGACGCCCGTTAGAATCAGGAAGCCGACGGTGATGTAGAGCGCCCAGTCGTTCGGCGGTTGGATGCCGAGGACGAAAATCAGCACCATCGCAATGATCGAGAGCACGGCAAAGAGCTTGAACATCCCCTCGCCGAGGTTCCACGGACCCATCTTATCCCACTTTGAGGTACCCCAGGTGAGGAGGCCGAGCGTGATCGGGATCACGAAGGAGAAGAAGAGGAAAATGACGGTGCACGAGACGACGATGGTATAGACCGGCGTTTCGCCGATCGAAACGAGCGACGAACCCCAGACGAAGAGGACGGCGAGGATAGACCCCGTCCAGATCGCGGCAACCGGCGCGCGGTGCTTCGGGCTGACCTTCGACAGCGCCTTGGATGCCGGCAGACCGCCGTCACGCGAGAAAGCAAAGATCATCCGGGAAACCGAGGTCACCGTCGCAAGACCACACAGCCACTGGCTGACCAGAATGGCAAGATACAGGATGTCCTTGACGATCGGATTCACCTGGCTGTCCATCGCCCAGAAGAACACGTTCCAACCCTGCTTGGCGGCTTCATCCATATTGGGCAGCATCAGGACGAACGAGCAAAGCATGATGTAGCCGAAGAGCGCCGACCAGAGCACGGAGGAAATCATGCCGCGCGGCACGGAATGCGCCGCCTTCACGGTTTCTTCGGAGGTATGCGCCGACGCATCATAGCCGGTGATCGTGTAGATCGGCAGCAGCAGCCCGAGCAGGAACACCCAGGTGCCAGACGTCGCAGGCCAGACATTGCCGCCGGTTTCGCCCGAATAGTTGGAGAAGGTGAAGAGACGGCCGAACTCGTAGGACGGAGCAGCGATCAGGCAAGCCGCGGCAAGCGCGATCGCCGTCGCGAAGATCAGGTAGCCAGAAAAGTCCGTGAGCTTGGCAGTCAGGCCGATGCCCATATGGTTCACGAGCGCCTGCGCACCGGTGATGATGATCAGGAAGACGACACGGACGACGGTCGTGTCCGTCAGCCCGAGATAGCTCGTGCCGAAGGAACCCATAAAGAAATAGTAGGTGCCGACGTTGATGGCGCCGAGCACCGTCACGAGGCCGAGCAGGTTGAACCAGGCGGTCAGCCAGCCGGTGAAGCGATTGCCGAGGATGGAGCCCCAGTGATAGAGACCGCCCGCGGTCGGATAGGCCGAGCTGATCTGCGCCATGGCGACGGCGAAGACGAGCGAAATGAAGCAGCCGAGAGGCCAGCCGATGCCGATCGCAGCGCCGCCCGCGCCGGCAGTCGCCTGCGCCAGCGAATTGATGCCACCGGAAAGAATGCAGATGATCGAGAAGGAGACGGCGAAGTTCGAGAACGAACTCATTCGCCTTTCCAGCTCCTGGGCATAGCCCATGGAATGCAGGATGTTCATATCCTGCTTCTTATCAAGTTCGGTATAGTCCGACATGACTTCCCCCTGTTCGACGATCAGCAGCGGAATTGCCGCCGATCCAGTGCCAAAATTGCCCGCGGCTGTTCGCCATACGGGCCGATCGCAGTTAGACTGCTCCCTGGGGTCTTTTCTTTTATAGTCAGGCTTCCAGGCTTTGCTGGAGGAGCCCTTTCAGATAGTCGGCCATGACCCCTTGGCCGGCAGCGTCGCTGATAAGGTCATTGCGGACCTCGATCATTACATTGCGGAGCCCGTTCGAAAGCCCGTGCAGGATCAGCGTGTGCGTTACGCCGTCTTGAGGACCGTAGGGCTCGTTGCGTTCGGTTTTGTAGAGCGGCGCGTCGACCGCGCCTGCCAGCATAAGGTCTGCCAGGCGGCTGTCGGCATCGTGCAGGATGCCGAGTTCGACCGTGCGCTCCTTGCCACTATAGACCGGCGTAAAACTGTGAACAGTGACGATCACTGTCTCCTGCCCCCGTCCGCGCCTGTCCTTTATGAGGCCCCGCACCACATCGTGAAAAGGAAGGTAGAGCGCTTCGGTGCGGGCTCGCCGCTCCTCCGCGCTCAGATTTTGATTGCCGGGGATGGCGTAGATCTCGCTTTTCTCGGGCATCGCGGCCGGCGATTCCGGCGGACGGTTACAGTCGTAGATCAGGCGTGAGAAGCGCTGGAAGACAAGCGTCGCGTCGAGCGCGGTCGAGATGCCCCGCGCAACCGCCAGAGCGCCCGGATCCCAGGCGATGTGGCTCTTCAACGCTTCCTCGGAGAGGCCGAGATCGCCGAACTGCTCGGGCAGCGTCCACGAAGCGTGTTCGCAGATGACCAGCAACGGGCTCTTGCCGTGCGGCCGCTCGATGCCGACGCAGTTTCCATCCGCTTCGCTTAGAACCTTGAACTGAGTGAGCACGTGCCCAGGCCTGCCATCTCTTAATAAAATCCTACAAGAAAAGAATTCTTCAGTATTCCGGCAGTGTCAAGCGCGCGCTGAAAATTTCTTTTCACGATAGTAGTTGACATGGATTGTGACAGCGTTGTTAACTTTGAGTGGGAAAGTGGCACAAGACCAATCCCGGGGAGCAAGATCGAGTGAACGCTGCGTCGAAGACGGTTTCGGACGTTATCCATTCGCATTTCGAAGCGCTGACACGCGCCGAGAAGCAATTGGCCGAGAGTCTGCTGGATAACTATCCCGTTTCAGGGCTGGGCAGCATCACCACAATTGCCGAAAACGCTGGCGTCTCGACGCCGACCGTTGTTCGCATGGTCCAAAAGCTCGGTTTCAAGGGCTACCCGGATTTCCAGGCGCATCTGCATCAGGAGGTCGAAGCGACGATCTCCAACCCGATCGCCAAGCACGACCGGTGGGCCTCCAATGCGCCGGGCACCCACATCCTCAACCGTTTTGCCGATGCCATCATCGGAAACCTGCGGCAGACGCTGAGCGGTCTCGACACGGCAACCTTCAACAGCGCGGCTGCGCTGCTTTCGGATCGCAAACGCGGCCTCTATTTCGTCGGCGGCCGCATCACCGGCGCGCTTGCCGAATATTTCTTCACCCATATGCAGGTCATCCGGCCGAATACCGCTCTTCTGTCGTCCAACTCGTCTAGCTGGCCGCAATATGTTCTCAACATGAATGCCGGCGATCTGCTGATCATCTTCGATATCCGCCGCTACGAGCAGGAGATGGTGAGCCTTGCCCAGGCCGCCCGCACGCGCGGCGCCGAGATCATCGTCTTTACGGACCAATGGGGATCGCCGGCGGCAAAGCTCGCAAGACACGCCTTCCGCGTCCAGATCGAGGCGCCGTCGGCCTGGGATTCCTCGGTCGTCACGCTCTTCATCATCGAAGCGCTCATCGAAGCAGTCCAGAATTCGACTTGGGACGAGACGAAGGAGCGCATGAAAACACTGGAGGGCCTGTTCGAGCAGACCAAGCTCTTCCGAAAACCTGGCTAGGAGGAGAGAGCAGGAACCAACAAAGACAAAGAGGCTGCATGAAAGAAATAGAAAAGCGTGTCGCGAACGAACCAGAGTTCGAAAATACTGAAAATCGTAAGAAGAACGAACGTCACGCAACCGTCATACAAGCTGCATGCAACGCCAGTAACAGCATCGCCGGACCACTAAAAACCGAAGGAGAACAACAGTGATCTCTAACATTTCTCGACTACTCTCGCTTTCTACTGCCATCGTCGTCGCTTCGACTGCGATCGCGGCAGCAGAACCGAGTGCCGAACTCATCGCTGCCGCCAAGAAGGAAGGCACACTGACGACCATCGCCCTCCCGCACAACTGGTGCGGCTACGGCGACGTCATTGCCGGCTTCAAGGCCAAGTACGGCATCGAAGTCAACGAACTGAACCCGGACGCAGGTTCGGGCGACGAAATCGAAGCCATCAAGGCCAACAAGGGCAACACCGGCCCGCAGGCTCCGGACGTCATCGACGTCGGTCTCTCCTTCGGCCCGTCGGCCAAGGCTGAAGGCCTCATCCAGCCCTACAAGGTCTCCACCTGGGATTCCATTCCGGACTCCGCCAAGGACGCCGACGGCTTCTGGTATGGCGACTACTACGGCGTTCTCTCGTTCGTCGTAAACACAGACATCGTCAAGAACGTCCCGAAGGATTGGGCTGACCTGAAGAAGCCTGAATACGCCAACACCGTTTCGCTCGCCGGCGATCCGCGCGCGTCGAACCAGGCCGTTCAGGCCGTCTACGCCGCTGGCCTCGCCGCCGGCGAAAAGGATGCCACGAAGGCTGGTGAAGCAGGTCTTGCCTACTTTGCAGAGCTCAACAAGGCCGGCAACCTCGTTCCGGTCATCGGCAAGTCCGCGTCGCTCGCTCAGGGTTCGACCCCGGTCGTCGTCGCCTGGGACTATAACGGCCTTGCATGGCGCGACAGCCTCAATGGCAACCCGCCGGTTGAAGTCGTCGTTCCGGCGTCGGGCGTCGTTGCCGGTGTCTACGTCCAGGCGATCTCCGCCTTCGCTCCGCACCCGAATGCTGCCAAGCTCTGGATGGAATACCTCTATTCCGACGAAGGTCAGCTCGGCTGGCTGAAGGGCTATTGCCACCCGATCCGCTTCAACGATCTGGCTGCAAAGGGTAAGGTTCCGAAGGAACTGCTCGACAAGCTGCCGCCGGCTGAAAGCTATGCCAAGGCTACCTTCCCGACGCTCGAAGAGCAGGCCGCAGGCAAGACGGCCATCACCACCAAGTGGGACAGCGTCGTCGGCGCCAACGTTCAGTAAGGCATGACATCCTGCCTCCCCGCCGTTATGAGCGGGGAGGCATTTTCTTTCACTCCGACGCCCCCGGATGAGCTTCGCATGAGCACCGTTTCAACGCCTATGGCGAGCACCGCCCCGCTGATCAACAAGGATCGCGTGATAGACTGGCTGGGTATCGCGCCCTTCGTCATCTTCGCTCTGCTGTTTCTGATCATCCCCACACTTTATCTCGTCGTCGGCGCCTTCCTCACGCCGGAAGGCGAATTCACCTTCAAGAATATCGGCGATCTCTTCACGCCGTCGATCATGAGCGCCTACTGGATCAGCATCCGGGTATCCGTGGCTTCCGCTCTCGGCGGCGCGCTGATCGGCTTTTTCCTGGCTTGGGCAGTCGTTCTCGGCGGCCTGCCCTCCTCGGTTCGCTCGACGCTTCTGACCTTCTCCGGCGTGGCCTCGAACTTTGCCGGCGTGCCGCTTGCCTTCTCGTTCCTGGCAACGCTCGGCCGTACCGGCCTCGTCACCATCTTCCTGCGCGACTGGTTCGGCTTCAATCTCTACGGAACCGGCTTCAACCTTTTGTCCTTCTTCGGTCTCACCATCACCTACATGTATTTCCAGATCCCGCTGATGGTGCTGATCCTCACGCCGGCGCTCGACGGCATGAAGAAGGAATGGCGCGAGGCCGCTGAGATTCTCGGCGCCACGAACCGCCAGTATTGGACGATGGTTGCCCTGCCGATCCTCTGGCCGAGCCTGCTCGGCACCACGCTGCTGCTTTTCGCAAACGCCTTCGGCGCCATTGCCACAGCCTATGCGCTGACCGGCAGCTCGCTGAACATCGTTCCAATCCTGCTTTACGCGCAAATCCGCGGCGATGTCCTTCACAATCCGAACCTTGGCTACGCGATCGCGCTCGGCATGATCGTCATCACCGGCGTCTCCAACGTCCTTTACCTGATGCTGCGCATGCGCGCTGAACGGTGGCAGAAATGAAAGCTCAACGTCTCGGCGCCTGGATCGCCATCTTTCTAGGTGCATCGTATTTCATCATTCCGCTGATCGGCACGATCGAGTTTTCGCTGCGAATGCGCCGCGGCGAATACAGCTTCGACGCCTATCAGTCGGTCTTTTCCGACATCCAGTTCCGCGAAACCTTCGGCTACTCCATGCTGATGGCTCTTTTGACGATCGTCTTCGGCATGTTGCTCGTCGTGCCGACGGCCTATTGGGTTCGCCTGCGCCTGCCGCAGATGCGCCCGATCGTCGAATTCGTGACGCTGCTGCCGCTGGTCATTCCGGCGATCGTCATCGTCTTCGGTTATCTGCGCATGTACAATTCGTCATCGGTTCTGCCGTTGACGGGTTATACGACCGGCACGAACATCCTGCTCGTCTGCTCCTATATCACGCTGTCGCTGCCCTATATGTACCGTGCCGTCGACACCGCCATGCGCGCCATCGACGTGCGCACGCTGACGGAGGCCGCCGAAAGCCTCGGCGCAAGCTGGCCGACCATCATGTTCCGGTGCATCTTCCCCAATGTGTTGAGCGGCGTGCTTTCCGGCGCCTTCATCACGCTTGCGATCGTCATGGGCGAATTCACGATGGCGGCACTCCTCAACCGGCCGGCCTTCGGGCCGTACCTACAGCTCGTCGGCGCCAACAAGGCTTATGAGCCGTCGGCGCTCGCCGTCATCGCCTTCTCGATCACATGGCTCTGCATGGGGCTGCTGAACCTCATCTCCCGCTTCCAAAAATCCGCCCCCGCAAGGTAACTGGCCATGTCATTCCTCACGCTGACCAATCTTCAGAAGTCCTTCGGCCAGGTTCAGGTCGTCCATAATTTCAACATGAGCATCGAGAAGGGCGAATTCGTCTCCTTCCTCGGGCCATCGGGCTGCGGCAAGACCACGGTGCTGCGCATGATCGCCGGCTTCGAAACGCCGACGGGCGGCAGCCTCTTCATCAACGGCAAGGATCAGCGCCCGCTGAAGCCGAACCAGCGCAACATCGGCATGGTCTTCCAGGCCTACGCGCTGTTCCCGAACATGAACGTGCACGACAACGTCGCCTTCGGCCTCAAGGTCGCGGGCATGCCGAAGGCCGATATCGATGCGCGCGTGAAAGAGATGCTGAGCCTCATCCGCCTCGATCACCTCGCAGATCGCTTCCCCTACCAGATGTCCGGCGGCCAGCAGCAGCGCGTGGCGCTTGCCCGTGCGCTCGCGGTCAAGCCGCAGGTTCTGCTGCTCGACGAGCCGCTCTCCGCGCTCGACGCGAAGATCCGCGTCTCGCTGCGCGAAGAAATCCGCCTCATCCAGCAGAAGCTCGGCATCACCACCATCTTCGTGACGCACGATCAGGAAGAGGCGCTGTCGATCTCCGACCGTATCGTCGTCATGAACGGCGGCAAGGCGGATCAGATCGGCACACCCTTCGAGGTCTACAATACGCCCGCGACCCGTTTCGTCGCCTCCTTCGTCGGCACGCTGAACATGATCGAGGCGCAGGTCATCGATCCGGCGGCGAACCGCATCCAGATCGGCGACCAGGGCGTGACGCTCAAGCAGTCGCTCGCAGCCTACAAGGCGGGCGACACCGTCTCGCTGGCGCTCCGTCCGGAAGCGGGCTCGCTTTCCGACAGCGTCAAGAGCGATACGGCGCTGACCGGGCAGGTCATCTCCGCCCACTTCCTCGGCTCCGTCATCCGCACCCGCATGAACGTCGGCGGCAACGTCATTTCCTTCGACATGTTCAACAGCCCGGGCATCACCCCGCCGCAGGCCGGCGAAACCGTCACGCTCCGCTTCATGGCCGCCGACCTGCTCGTCGTCCGCGATTGATCGTGCGAGCCGAAGGTCTGCTCGGCAAAGGCTTGATTGGCTGTTTCGATGTGTCCGTCGAATGCTATGTTAAAGCCATGACCCGCGGCGCTGCGATAGCCAAAGCAGAGGCTTACTTCGATTCCGGCGCCTTTCGGGAGGATTTGGCACGTCGAGTAGGGATGCCGACCGAGAGCCAGAATCCCGACCGCGCGCCGGATCTGGGTGAACCCAGCGTCACCGGGAGATCAGAGATTGCTTAGACCACTGAGCGCTAACTGATATTCCCTTCCGGTGCGTCGCGCCTCCTTCATTTCCAAACATCTTCAACAATCGTGATGCCGCCATCAGTAAAAAGCGCTTGAACTGACGGGCGCCATGCCGCATGGACCGAATGATCCCCGTCCATCAAAGGCGCAGCCTCATGTCTCCCACCACGACGCCCGCCGCGGCCCCTCGCCGTCTCACCTCCCAGGATTTCCGCACGCTCGGCCTTTCGGCTCTCGGCGGCGCGCTGGAATTCTACGACTTCATCATCTTCGTGTTCTTTGCCACCGTCATCGGCCACCTGTTTTTTCCGCCGGACATGCCGGATTGGCTGGTAACGATCCAGACCTTCGGCATCTTCGCCGCCGGCTATCTCGTCCGTCCGCTTGGCGGTATCGTGCTTGCGCATTTCGGCGACCGCTTCGGCCGCAAGCGCGTCTTCGCATTCTCAATCCTGCTGATGGCGCTTTCGACCCTCGGCATGGCGGCCATGCCGACCTATGCCTCGATCGGGGTCGCCGCTCCCGTCCTGCTGATCCTGATGCGCATGCTGCAGGGTGCCGCAATCGGCGGTGAAGTACCGGGCGCCTGGACCTTCGTCGCCGAACACGTCCCCTTCCGCCGCGTCGGCTTTGCCTGCGGCTTCCTCTGCTCTGGCCTGACGCTCGGCATCCTGCTGGGTTCCTTCATCGCGACGATCATCAATTCGATCTTCACGCCGGAGGATGTCGCTGCTTATGCCTGGCGCATCCCCTTCTTCATCGGCGGCGTCTTCGGCCTCGTCGCCGTCTATCTCCGCCGCTGGCTGCAGGAAACGCCGATCTTCGCCGAAATGAAGCGGAGCCGTTCGCTGGTGCCGGAACTGCCGCTGAAGGCGGTTCTCCGCGATCATCCGCGCGGCGTGGTCATCTCGATGCTGCTGACCTGGATCCTGTCGGCAGGCATCGTCGTCACGACGCTGATGACCGCGACCTTCCTGCAGAAGCTTTACGGCTATACCGCCCAGCAATCGCTTGCCGCGACAAGCTTCGGCACGCTGTTTTTGATCTTCGGCACGGCAGCCGCCGGCGCGATCGTCGACCGGATCGGCTCCGGCAGGTTCTTCACCGTCGCAAGCATCTTCTTCGGCGTCGCGACCTTCGCATTCTACACCTATGCCGCCGTCTCGCTGACCATACTCTTCGTGCTTTACGCGATCATGGGCCTTGCCGTCGGCATGGTTGGCGCCGTGCCCTATGTGATGGTCCGGGCCTTCCCGGCCCCCGTCCGCTTCACGGGCCTCTCATTTTCATACAACGTCTCTTACGCGATTTTCGGCGGCCTTACGCCGCTCGCAGTCGCTTCGCTTCTGCCGATCAACCCGATGGCGCATGCCTATTACCTGCTCTTCATCGCAGCGCTCGCTTTTGTTCTCGGTCTTTACCTGATGGCCAAGGGCGATAGCGTCGAAGCCGAAGTCGGCATCGAGGAACTCACCGAGCGGCTCGCGGCAAGCTCGTAAGCCACTTCCCAACGGCCGGACGGAAGTTTGCCCGGCAAATCATCATTCGAGGATATTTCAATGATTACCTGCCATTTGCGCTACGTCCTCGACCCTTACAAGGTCGCGGAATTCGAGGAATACGCCCGGCTCTGGATTCCGATCGTCAATCGGATGGGCGGCACTCATCACGGCTACTTCCTGCCGTCGGAAGGCGCCAACAACATTGCCGTTGCCCTCTTTTCGTTCCCGAGCCTTGCCGCCTACGAGGATTATCGCACGCGCATGGCGACGGACCCCGAATGCCAGGCGGCCTTCGAGCTCGACCGCCACAACCGCAGCATCATCAGCTACGAACGAAGCTTCATGCGGCCCGTCCTCGGATGAGCTGAGGATAACCGTATGAAAAAGCCCTAACGGATCGCCTGCTCGTTCTCATCAAAGCGATGCATATGCGCCTTGTCCGGCGTCGCGTAGACGATCTCGTCGGGCTCGTACTGGTGTTCGCCGAAGAGGCGCGCCGTCAGCAGGCCGCATTGGTCGGACTCAAGATAGACGATCGTATCGGCACCGAGATGTTCGACATGGACGATTTTCGCCTTCCAGGTCCCCTGCTCGCGCGAAAGCGTCAAATGCTCGGGACGAACGCCGATCGTCTTCGCCTCCCCGTCGCCGAGCTTTTCTGCCGGAATCAAGTTCATCATCGGCGAGCCGATGAAGCCTGCGACGAAGACGTTGGCCGGACGGTTGTAGAGTTCCATCGGCGATCCGACCTGCTCGATCGCACCGGCGTTCAGCACGACGATCTTGTCGGCCAGCGTCATCGCCTCGACCTGGTCGTGGGTGACGTAGATCATCGTCGCCTTCAGGCTGCGGTGCAACCGGGCAATCTCGAGTCGTGTCTGGACGCGCAACGCCGCATCGAGGTTCGACAGCGGCTCGTCGAAGAGGAAGAGTTCCGGTTCGCGCACGATGGCGCGGCCGATCGCAACGCGCTGGCGCTGGCCGCCAGAGAGTTCGGCCGGACGGCGCGCCAAGTAGGGCTCCAGCGACAACATTGACGATGCCTTGTCGACGCGCGTCTCGATCTGGTCCTTCGGCATTCCCGCCTGCTTCAGGCCAAGACCCATATTGTCCTTTACGGTCAGGTGGGGATAGAGGGCGTAGGATTGGAAGACCATCGCGATGCCGCGCTTGGCAGGCGGCGTCAAGGTTTCGTCCTTGCCGTTGATGAGAACGGTGCCGGACGTCACGTCCTCGAGGCCGGCGATGCTGCGCAGCAGGGTCGATTTTCCGCAGCCAGACGGCCCGACGAAAATGACGAATTCGCCGTCCTTGACCTCAAGGTCGATGCCCTTCAGCACTTCATGCGTGCCATAGGTCTTGCGGATGGATTTGAGTTGAAGCGATCCCACTAGTCGTTCCCTTACAGTTTGACCGGTTGCCCGGTGCGCACGCTCTCATCGGCGGCGAGGCAGATGCGCAGCGACGCGACGGCGTCTGCCATGTGGCGATTGAGGTCGATGTCCTCGCGAATGGCCTTCAGCACGAAGGCCTGCTCACGGTCGCAGAGCTCCTGATGGCCCGGTTCGCCGGCCATCGTCATGTCCTGATCCGGCGTAATGAACTTACCGTCCGGCCCGGTCTCGGCGCTATGGAGCCGGATAACGGAGGTCTTGGTGTGCGTGTCGATATCATCCGATTTCGCGTTCGGATCCATGACGATGGAAACGGCACCCTTCGGGGACATGACATCCTTCACGAAGAAGGCCGTCTCCGAGATCATCGGCCCCCAGCCGGCTTCGTACCAGCCGACGGAGCCATCTTCGAAGATCACCTGCAGCTGGCCGTAATTGTACATATCCGGCGCGATCTCGTCGGAAAGCCGCAGGCCCATGCCGCGCACCTCGACCGGCTTCGCGTCGGTGATCTGGCACATGACGTCTACGTAGTGAACGCCGCAATCCACGATCGGCGATGTCGTCTGCATCAGCGATTTGTGCGTCTCCCAAGTCGGGCCGCTAGACTGTTGATTGAGGTTCATGCGGAAGACGTAGGGTCCGCCAAGCTTCCGCGCTTCCTCGATCAGCTTCGTCCAGGACGGATGATGGCGAAGAATGTAGCCGATCACCAGCTTCCGCCCGGCTTTCTTCGCAGCCGCCACGACGCGTTCGGCGTCGGCGACGGTCGTTGCCAGCGGCTTTTCCACGAAGACATCGCAACCAGCCTCGAACGCCGCGACCGCATAATCGGCATGGCTGTCGGAATAGGTGCAGATGGCGCAGAGATCTGGCTTCAATTCGGCCAGCGCCGTCGTGAAGTCCGGATAGATGGTGTAACCCTCAAGCTCCGGCGGCAGGCTCGGCCTCGAACGGTTGACGAGACCGGCGATCTCGAAGCCCGGATTGTTGTGATAGGCGAGCGCATGGCTGCGGCCCATATTGCCGAGCCCCGCGACGAGAACGCGGACCGGCTTCTGCGAAACGGTCATTTCACTGCTCCGGACGTGATGCCGCGGATCAGTTGCCGCGAGAAGATGACGTAAAGCACGAGGATCGGCAGGATCGCCAGCGAAAGTGCTGCCAGAACGGCGTTCCAGTTGGTCACGAATTGGCCGATAAATATCTGCGAGCCGAGCGTGACGGTCTTGGTGGATTCAGACGGCGCCAGGATCAGCGGGAACCACAAATCGTTCCAGATCGGGATCATCGTGAAAACCGCGACCGTCGCCATTGCCGGGCGCACGAGCGGCAGCACGAGCCGGAAGAAGATTGCATATTCAGACAACCCGTCGATGCGCCCGGCATTCTTCAGGTCGTCCGAAACCGTGCGCATGAATTCCGACAGGATGAAGATCGCCAACGGGATGCCCTGCGCGGTATAGACGAGAACAAGCGCCGTCAGCGTATTGACGAGGCCGGCGGCCACCATGCCCTGCAGGATAGCCACCGTGCCGAGACGGATCGGGATCATGATTCCGATCGCCATGTAGAGGCCCAAGAGCGTGTTGCCGCGGAAGCGGTATTCGGAAAGCGCGAAGGCCGCCATCGCACCGAACAGCAACACGAAGAAGATCGAAACAACCGTCACGATGAAGCTGTTCTGGAAATAGGTTGCGAAATCGCCCTGCCCCAGCACCGTCTGATACCCGACAAGGCTGAAGGTCGAAGGCGTCGGCACCTGCAGCGGCGAGCGGAAGATCGCGTTGCGGTCCTTGAACGAGTTGATGATTGTCAGAAACACCGGAAAGATGGCGACGAGCGTATAGCCGATCAAAGCCAAATGCACGAGGCCGGCGCGGAGGGGGGACGTGCGTGCTCTATTGGACATGGACCACGCTCCTTAGAATTGATACCGGCGCATGCGCCGCTGGATTGCGAAAAGATAGAAAGAGACGCCGGCGAGGATGATCAGGAACATCACCGTCGCGATCGTCGCCCCCATGGAACGGTCGCCGAGCTGCAACTGGAAGCCGAAGAAGGTGCGGTAAAGCAGCGTTCCCAGGATATCGGTTGACATATTGGGACCGGCAAGCGCGCCCTGTACGGTGTAGATCAAGTCGAAAGCGTTGAAATTACCGACGAAGGTCAGGATCGAAATGATGCCGATCGCTGGCAGGATGAGCGGCAGCTTGATCTTCCAGAACTGTGCCCAGCCGGTGATGCCATCGCATTCCGCAGCCTCGATCACCTCTTCGGGAATGCTGAGCAGCGCCGCATAGATCAGCATCATCGGGATACCGATATATTGCCAGTTGGAGATCAGCGACACGGCGACCAGCGCCGGACCGGACTGGCCGAGCCAGGGCGCGAAGAAGGACTTCATGCCGACAAGGCTCATCAGCCATGGTGCGACACCCCAGATCGGCGAGAGGATCAGCTTCCAGATGAAGCCGACGATCACGAACGACAAGAGCGTCGGCAGGAACATCGCCGTGCGGTAGAAGGCGACGAAACGCAGCCGCGGCGTGGACAGAAGCGCTGCAAGCGCAACGCCGATCGGATTCTGCACGCACATATGAATGGCGAAAAAGATCAGGTTGTTGACAAGCGCATTCCAGAAATCATGCGCCCAGCGCGGATCGCCGAACAGCACCTTGTAGTTCGCAAGGCCGACGAAGGCGGGCGTGCCGTCGACGATGTTGTAGAACGAAAGCCTGAGCGTTTCGATCAGCGGCAGGACCATGATCGCCGAATAGACGATGATTGCCGGGAGAAGAAAGACGCCGATATGCCAGCGCACCGGGCGCCTGATCGGTATCGCGGTTTCCGCTGTCAGATCGGTCATTGTTCTGGCTCGCTTTGCTTCGTTCTCTCCCCTCGTCCCTGTCCTCGGGTTTATGTCCGGGGTTCACACAGGGATCCAGTTGCGCCGCGTTGGCGGCACGGGAGACTCTTCTCACGCGAAAGACTTCGCGTGGCTGGCTTCCTGTGACGAGCACAGGAATGAGGGCGGCGAAATCGCCGCCCTGCCTAATCGACGCCGGCTTACTTGCCCGGCTTGTACCAGCCGTCGAGACCCTTCTGGAGCTTTTCGGCAGCCACTTCCGGCGTGTCGGTGCCGTTGATGACATTGGCCGATTCGACCCAGGTTTCGTTTTCCAGGTTCGGCGTACCGCGCGACAGGATCTGGTAGGTCGAGCGGACGGTCGACTTGTACGGGCCGCGCCAGGAAACGAATTCCTGTGCCAACGGATCGCTCATCTTCACCGGGTTGGAGTTCAGGCTGAAGAAGCCCGGCAGCGAGTTCGCGTAGATGTCTGCGAATTCGGAGGAGGCAACCCAGCTCAGGAACTTCTTGGCTTCTTCGGCATGCGCGCTCTTCGTATTGAGACCGACGCCGATGTCCGGATGGTCGGAGATGTAGCCGGTGTCGCCAGCCTTCGGAACCGGCGGCGGGAATGCGCCCATCTTGAACTGCGCCTGGCTGTTGAACAGCGAAATTTCCCAGGAACCAGCCGGGTAGATCGCCGCACGGCCGAGCGTGAAGAGGTTCTGGCTGTCGGAATAGGTCTGCGCTTCGAAGCCATCGCCGAGATAAGGCTTCCACTTGGCAAGTTCCTTAAGGGGCTCGACCCACTCGGCATCCGTCAGCTTCTTCTTGCCTTCGATCAAGGCCATGCGGCCCTCTTCGCCCTTCCAATAGTTCGGGCCGATGTTCTGGTAGCCCATGGTCGCGGCCTCCCAGAGGTCCTTCGTACCCATTGCCATCGGAATGTAGGTGCCGTCCGCCTTGATCTTTTCGAGAGCGGCGTAGAACTCGTCCTGCGTCTTCGGAACGGCGATGCCGAGCTTTTCGAAGGCATCCTTGTTGTAGATGAAGCCGTGGATGACCGAAGCCATCGGTACGCAGAAGGTGGACTTGCCGTCGTCGGTCGACCAGGCAGCCTTCGCAACCGGCGTGAAGTTTTCCATGCCTGGCAGGCTGGTGAGATCGGCAAGCTGCTTCTTGTTGAAGAGTTCGAGCGACGCGTCGAACGGACGGCAGGTGATGATGTCGCCTGCAGAGCCGGCATCGAGCTTTGCGTTCAGTGAAGCGTTGTATTCCGTCGGAGCGGTCGGCGAGAAGACGAGCTTGATGCCCGGGTTCTTGGCTTCGAAGGCCGGAATGATCTTTTCCTGCCAGATCTGCAGGTCGTCGTTACGCCAGCTTTCGATCGTCAGCGTGACGTCCGCAGAATAGGCAAAGCCAGCAGACGTGAGCAGACTGGAGGCAAGCAGCAGGCTTTTCAGAGCAGTGTTTTTCATTTCCCTCTCCTGTTTTAAGCGCCGCAAGGCGCTATCTTGGTTCTGGTACAAGCAGTTGGCGTGCCTGAGGTTTACACCCAACGCCACCTTGGTGGGGCCGCCAGCAACTGCCGGCTCCGGAAGCTCGACGGACACGGAAAGCAAAGACGCCCCCGGCCAGAATGCGCCCTCCCAATACGCTGAACTGGGCGCGATATTCTCGAAAGGAAAAAGCTGCGGCGGCCTGATCTCCCATGAAGCGCGCGCCCTGAAGCGGCAATCGTGATGCGATCTTTCTTAAGACACCAGCAGATCATTTTAGCGCCGGTTTCTATCTGCCTCTAGGTGCTGTTCCCTTTTCCGGAATTAAGTCCAAAAAAATACCAATTGTCCAGCCAAATTTAACTTTTGGCGCATACAAATTTCGTTTAAAAATTTTATCATTTAAAATCAAATAGATAAAACGGCGAAATTTTCGAGCCAATTCCACTTGGTAAATGGTATTTTTTTGGTATTGTAGTAAAAACCAAGGGAATGCGGCATTCGGAGGTTCGATGACGGAACTTGCAATCGGGATAGACGGAGGCGGATCTGGCTGCCGTGCTGCAGTTGCGGACGGGAGGGGCAACGTTCTGGGCCGCGGCAAGGCGGGGCCTGCCAATATCCTTTCCGATCTCGACAACTCTCTCCTCAATATCGTGGAGTCAGCGCGCGAGGCTCTGCGGGATGCGGGCCTGCCTGCAGAAACCGTTTCCAAGGTCTCCGCTGTCGTCGGCGTCGCGGGAGCCAACGTCGGCGACTACGGAACCCGCATCGACCGCGCCCTGCCTTTCGCGGACGGCCATGTCGTCACCGATGCTCTGATCGCGCTTCAGGGCGCGCTTGGCGATTCCGACGGCGTCATCGGCGCCTTTGGCACTGGCTCGGTCTATAATGCACGCCGGGACGGCAAATTGCGCGGCATTGGCGGCTGGGGATTCGTCGTCGGCGACCAGGCAAGCGGCGCGCGCCTCGGCCGCGACCTATTGGAAAAGTCCCTGCTCGCCTACGACAAGGTGCGTCCGTCGTCGCCGCTGACCGCAAGGCTGATGTCTGAATACGGCGGCAACCCCGAACGCGTCGTGGAATTCGCCCATACCGCAAAGCCCAAGGATTTCGCGCGCTATGCGCCGCTGGTCTTCGAATATGCCGCCCAAGACGACGAGATCGCAATTGCCATCGTTAAGGACGCCGCAGCGGCGATCGACGAGAACTTGGACACCCTCCTCTGGCCGCAATGTCCGGCGATCTGCCTGCTCGGCGGCCTCGCAAAGGCCTATGGACCCTGGCTTGCGGAGCGGCACAAGGCACTGCTTGCAGAGCCGAAAGGCGACGTCCTCCAGGGCGCGGTCGATCTCGCAGTAAAATTTCTTCAGGAGCGACAGAAGGGTGCGGCATGACGGATGATTTCGCCAGCATCCTTTCGCCCGAGCGCCTCCAGGCCGGCGGCAGCGGCCCGCTCTATGTCAAGCTGCGCCGCACCCTTGAAGAGGCCATCCGCGCCGGTACGCTCGGCCATGGCGATGCCTTGCCGCCGGAGCGCGACATCGCGGAGTTTGCGACCGTCAGCCGCGTTACAGTCCGCAAGGCGATAGACGAACTCGTTGCGGACGGCCTGCTCGTGCGCCGCCACGGCTCCGGCACGTTCGTGGCCAAGCCGGTCTCGAAGGTCGAACAGCGGCTGTCCCAACTCACCTCCTTCACCGAGGATATGGCCCGCCGCGGCATGACCTCGCGCTCCGAATGGCTGCACAAAGGCATTCACACCCCCTCGCCCGACGAGATGATGATTCTCGGCCTCGCCGCTGATATCAAGGTCTCGCGGCTGAGCCGCCTGCGCATTGCCGACGATCAGCCTCTGGCGATCGAGAATGCTAGTGTTTCCGGCGAATTCCTGCCGGACCCTTTCGTGGTGACGACATCGCTTTATGCCGAACTCGAGCGGCGTCAAGTTCGTCCCGTCCGCGCGGTGCAGCGCATCTCGGCCACCAACATGAAGGAAGCCGACGCCCATCTCCTTGGCGTCCCTGTTGGTGCCGCCGGCCTGTCGATCGAACGTATCTCCTATCTCGGCTCGGGGCGGGCCGTCGAATTCACCCGCTCGCTCTATCGTGGGGACGCGTATGATTTCGTGGCAGAACTGACGATCGGGGCAAGCTGAGCTTAGGCGTAAAACGTCCTCGCAGAAGATCTGGATTATACGTATAGTTCGGATTTAGAACTTATTGGAAAGACCATCACCCAAACCACCGCATTGGAATTTCAGCGCAAAATCGGCGAATTCCAGCATCAGGCGCAGCGGGAGCCTATCGAGATCACCCGGCACGGACGCCGCGAACTCGTTCTGATGTCAGCCGAACATTATGATTGGCTAAGGGCCGCCGCGAAACGCACGCACCGCACCGCCGACGCTTTTTCCATTGTCATCGACGCCGTCGAGCGCGCTCAAACGGATCCAGCTCATTCAGATCTCGATGAATTGCTGTAGACCCGCATGGCATCGATCCCCGAACGAAACCGGGTCTTGTCGTCCGTTACGATTATCTGTGGTCGTGTGAAGCCCCTTCTGGCAGGCATCAAGGGAAGGACAGACCGCCATGTCTCGTCGCTGCAAGCGACAGCGGCAGCCAGCCCCGTTATGTCGTTCTCTTGCCAATCACTCATGCACCGCCATCCGGAAGCACGGTCGGTGTCGAAATACCGTTGAAAGTAAAGCAGGCAATCGGTCTCAACGATGAGCCGAGTTGGGTCATCGTCTCAGAATACAATGTCGACGAATGGCCGACTGTCACCAGTACCTGGCAGCTAGGGAACATTCCCTTACGGTTTCATTCCTCCAAGCCTCTTTGGCTGGGTCAAAGCCAAATTCCTCGAACTTGCGCGGGGTAACAAGACAGCCTCGGTACGCCGGTGACCGAGACTTGTCTTTCGATTCAAATAGATAAACCCGGAAAATGAGTCACTTTCCGGCTTTTTTGAATCGACCTGAACATCGCGCGCTCCGCCCTTACGCCGCGTCGTCGATCTGCTCAGCCGCCTTGCGCGGCACGTAGTTGAGCACCGGCCCGAGCCAGCGTTCCACTTCGGAAATCTCCATGCCCTTACGCGCAGCATAGTCCTCGACCTGGTCGCGTTCCACCTTGGCAACGCCGAAATAGTAGCTGTCGGGGTGGCCGATATAGAGGCCGGAGACCGAAGAACCGGGCCACATCGCGTAGCTTTCCGTCAGCTTCACGCCGGCTGCTTTCTCAGCGTCGAGCAGGCGGAAGAGCGTTGCCTTTTCCGTGTGGTCGGGCTGCGCCGGATAGCCAGGTGCGGGGCGGATGCCGGCATATTCCTCGGTAATGAGTTGCTCGTTGCTGAGCGTCTCGTCTTTGGCATAGCCCCAGTATTCACGGCGGACCCGTTCGTGCATGCGCTCGGCAAAGGCCTCCGCAAAGCGGTCGGCGATCGCCTTGACGAGGATCGAGGAGTAGTCGTCGTTCGCCCGCTCGAAGCGCTCGGCAATGGCGATTTCCTCGATACCCGCCGTCACCACGAAGCCGCCGACATAATCCTCGACACCGCTCGAAACCGGCGCGACGAAATCCGACAGAGCCACGTTCGGGCGGCCGTCGCGCTTCGAAAGCTGCTGGCGGAGCGTATAGAAGGTTGCAAGCTCTCTGTTGCGCGCCTCATCCGTGAAGAGACGGATATCGTCACCGACAGCGCCAGCCGGCCAGAAGCCGATCACGGCGCGCGGGCGGAACCACTTCTCGTCGATCACCTTCTTCAGCATCGCCTGCGCATCGACCCAGAGCGCTCGCGCCGCTTCGCCCTGCTTCTCGTCTTCAAGGATCGCGGGATAACGGCCACGCAATTCCCAGGTCTGGAAGAACGGCGTCCAGTCGATGTACTTGGCGATTTCCGCCAGATCGTAGTCCTCGAACACCTTGGTGCCGATGAACTGCGGCCTGGTCGGCTTGTGGGCGGCCCAATCCACCTGCTGCGCATTCTCGCGGGCGCGAGGGAGCGGCAGGCGAACCTTCTCCGCTTCGCTGCGCGCATGGGCGGCAGCAACCTTGGCATATTCGCCGCGAATGTCATCGATATAGGACTGGCGCGTATCCGGAGAAAGCAAGGACGAGACGACGCCGACGGCACGGCTCGCATCCGTCACATAAACCGTCTGGCCCTTGTTGTAGCCCGGATGGATCTTCACAGCCGTATGAACGCGGCTCGTCGTCGCGCCGCCGATCAGCAGCGGGATATCGAAGCCCTCACGTTCCATTTCGGCTGCCACATGCACCATCTCGTCAAGCGAAGGCGTAATGAGACCCGAAAGGCCGATGACATCGACCTTCTCGGCCACCGCCGTCTCGAGGATTTTCGTCGCCGGCACCATCACGCCGAGGTCGATGATCTCGTAATTGTTGCAGGCAAGTACGACGCCGACGATGTTCTTGCCGATATCGTGCACATCGCCCTTGACGGTCGCCATCAGGATCTTGCCGGCAGTCTTCCTCTCATCGCCGCCGTTCAGGCGCTTTTCCTCTTCCATGTAAGGCAGCAGCACGGCGACCGCCTGCTTCATGACGCGCGCCGACTTGACGACCTGCGGCAGGAACATCTTGCCCGAGCCGAAGAGATCGCCGACCACGTTCATGCCGGCCATCAGCGGGCCCTCGATGACATGCAGCGGACGCGCCGCCTTCTGGCGGGCCTCCTCGGTATCGGCGTCGATATATTCGGTGATGCCGTTGACCAGCGCGTGTTCAAGACGCTTCTCGACCGTCCATTCGCGCCAGGAAAGATCCTGAACCCTGGCTTCCTTGGTCCCTGAACCGCGGAAACGTTCGGCGACTTCGAGCAGGCGCTCGGTACCATCCGGACGGCGGTTCAAAACGACGTCCTCGCAGGCCTCGCGCAGTTCCGGATCTATCTGGTCGTAGACCGCGAGCTGGCCGGCATTGACGATGCCCATGTCCATACCCGCCTGGATGGCGTGGTAGAGGAATACGGCATGCATCGCCTCGCGCACCGGCTCGTTGCCACGGAACGAGAATGACAGGTTGGAAACGCCGCCTGAAATGTGCACCAGCGGCATACGCTGACGGATCGTGCGCGTCGCCTCGATGAAATCGACGCCGTAGTTGTTGTGCTCCTCGATGCCGGTCGCGACCGCGAAGATGTTGGGATCGAAGATGATGTCTTCAGGCGGAAAGCCCGCCTTCTCGGTCAACAGCTTATAGGCGCGCGTGCAGATTTCCACCTTGCGCTTGTAAGAATCCGCCTGCCCCGTCTCGTCGAAGGCCATGACGACGACGGCGGCACCATAGCGGTGCAGCAGCTTCGCCTGGGCAAGGAAATTCTCCTCGCCTTCCTTCAGCGAGATCGAATTGACGATCGGCTTGCCCTGGACGCATTTCAGGCCCGACTCGATGATCGAGAACTTCGACGAATCGATCATCACCGGCACGCGGGCAATATCCGGCTCGGCGGCAATCAGATGCAGGAACTCGACCATCGCCTTTTCCGAATCGATCAGGCCCTCGTCCATGTTGATGTCGATGACCTGAGCGCCGTTTTCGACCTGATCGCGCGCCACATCGAGCGCCGCATTGTAGTCGGCATTGGTGATCAGCTTGCGGAAGCGGGCCGAACCGGTGACGTTGGTGCGCTCGCCGACATTGACGAACGGGATATCCTTGGTCAGCTCGAAGGGCTCGAGGCCGGAAAGCGACATGAACGGCCGGTGCTCCGGGATCGGCCGTGGCTTGTACTTGGCAACCGTTTCGGCGATCGCGTGGATATGCTCCGGCGTCGAGCCGCAGCAGCCGCCGACGATATTGACGAGGCCCTCGCGCGCGAAGCTGTCGATCTGTGCGGCCATCAGCTCCGGCGTTTCGTCGTACTGGCCGAATTCGTTCGGCAGGCCGGCATTCGGATAGGCGCAGACGAAGACGTCGGCAACGCCCGAAAGCTCCTGCAGGTGCGGACGCATCGCATTGGCGCCGAGCGCGCAGTTGAGACCGATCGTAAATGGATTGGCGTGGCGCACCGAATTCCAGAAGGCCGATGGCGTCTGGCCGGACAGCGTGCGGCCGGAAAGGTCGGTGATCGTGCCGGAGATCATCACCGGCAGGCGGATGCCCTTCGCTTCGAACCGCTCCTCGCAGGCAAAGATCGCTGCCTTGGCGTTCAGCGTGTCGAAAATGGTCTCGATGAGGATGATGTCGGCGCCGCCATCGATGAGGCCGTCGATCTGCTCGCCATAGGCGATACGCAGTTCATCGAAGCTGATCGCACGGAAACCCGGATTGTTGACGTCAGGCGAAATCGAGGCGGTACGGTTCGTAGGGCCGATGGCGCCGGCGACGAAACGGCGGCGGCCATCCTCGCGCTCGGCTCGGATCGCCGCGCGGCGCACGATCTCGGCGCCCTCCTTGTTCAGCGCGTAGACTTCGCCTTCCATCTGATAATCGGCCTGCGCGATGCGGGTCGAGGAGAAGGTATTGGTTTCGAGAATATCCGCGCCGGCCTTGGCGTATTTGTAGTGGATTTCCTCGAGCGCCTGCGGCTGCGTCAGGATCAGAAGGTCGTTATTGCCCTTCTGGTGACAGGCGCAGCCGATGAAGCGCTCGCCCCGGAACTGGTCCTCATCGTAGCCAAGGCCCTGGATCTGCGTGCCCATGGCGCCGTCAAGAACGAGGATTCGCTCGCTTGCGGCTTTCCGCAGAGCTGCAAAGACTTCGCTGCCGTCGCGTTTTGCCCCTTCGGGACCGAAAAGATTGTCGAACACGGGCGGACTCCTTGACGTCGTTAAAGACCAAAGTGACCAAATCACATAAAGATATCTTTATGTCAATATATGCCTGACGTTTAATGCTTTGCAAGGCTTGGCGGGTGACAGACTCGAGCGTGCCCTATATAGGCCTTTTCGCAAGGCGTTGTGCACGAAATGGGAGAAGTAACATGGCACCTGCAATCGGCGGCACCGGGCTCGGAAACTGGAGCGCCCGTGCCTATCACCGGAACTGGCTTCTTGCCCAGGCGAACGGCCTTTTCGATTTCTTCCAGCACAATTCTATCAATCCCAAAGGCGGCTTCTACGATCTCGATGATCATGGCAAACCGCTTGATGCCGAGGGTCAGGTTCGCAGCATCCATATCGCAGCGCGCGCGGTCCATTGCTTCTCGATCGGCGTCCTTCTTGGCCGTCCGGGTGCCGCCAGCGTCGTCGATCATGGGATGGACTATCTCTGGAACCATCATCGCGACAAGAAGAACGGCGGTTATTTCTGGTCGCTAGACAACGATGGTCCCGTTGATTCCAACAAGCAGGGCTACGGCCACGCCTTCGTATTGCTCGCCGCCTCTTCCGCCAAGACGATCGGCCATCCGCTGGCCGACGGAATGCTGGCCGACATTACGGAAATCCTAAACACGAAGTTCTGGGAGGCGCAACACGGCGCCATCGCCGAGGAATTCACCGCCGACTGGCAGCCGCTCGACGGCGGCGCCTATCGCGGCCAGAACTCCAACATGCATCTGACCGAAGCGCTGATGGCCGCCTTCGAGGCCACCGGCGACAAGGACTATCTCGCCAAGGCCGAAAGCATTGCCGACCTCGTCATCCTCCGCGCGGCCGGTTCCGTCGGCTGGCGCGTTGCGGAACATTTCAGCGCCGATTGGGCCCTCGACAAGAATTACTATCATCCGAACGAAATGTTCCGTCCCGCCGGCACCACGCCCGGCCACTGGCTGGAATGGGCTCGCCTCATCCTGCAACTCTGGTCGCTCGGCGGCAAGCGCCACGACTGGATGCCGGACGCGGCAAAGGGCCTCTTCTCGCAGTCCATGGCGCTCGGCTGGGACAGCAGGAAAGGCGGCTTCTTCTATACGCTCGATTGGGACGATAAGCCCGCCAAGCGCAACAAGCTCTGGTGGCCGGCCTGCGAGGGTGCCGCCGCCGCCCACTTCCTCAACGAGCACCTGCCGAGCGACTTCCACGAGCAAAGCTACCGCAAGATCTGGAATGTCATTGAACGCGCCTTCATAGACCACGAGAACCGCGGCTGGCACGAAGAGCTGACGGAAGACCTCGTTCCCTCCCACAGCCTCTTTCCCGGCAAGGGCGATATCTACCATGCCCTCCAGGCCTGCCTCATTCCGCTCTTCCCGGCGGCCGGCAGCCTGACCAAGGGTATTATCGAAGCCGGCGGGAGAATTTAAAGCAAGTGGCGGGCGCAAGGCCGGTAAGTGCGCCCCACAGTTAAATCCCTCAGCTCAACCGCAAGGAATCCAAATCCTTCGCCAGCATCAGCGATAGCGCCTCGACGACGAGATTGTGGTCGTCGCGTTGCGGCAGGCCGGAAACCGTGACGGCGCCGATGCAGCCGGTCCCTTTGACGTTGATCGGGAAACTGCCGCCGTGCGGCGCGTAGTCGGCACCAGAAAGCCCGTTGTCCTCGACCGTCTTGCCGTCTTTCTGCAGCTTCAGGCCGCACGCATAGCTGCTCTTGAAATAGCGGAGCACCATGTTGCGCTTGCGACGCACCCACTGGACGTTGTCGGGTGTTGCACCGGGAAGTGCCGCATAAAAGGCCGGCATTGAGTGGAGTGTTACGTCGATTGCCACGCCGAGGCCGCGTTCGGTCGAAAGTTCCTGCAGCAGCTTGCCGAGCTGCCAGGCGGTCGCAAGGTCGAAGGTATCGAAACTCAGCACCTTTTCTTGCTCCGCGATCCGGCCGAGATCCTCCTCGATGGTCATAGCCCTACTCCTCTTCTGCAATCGGACGGCAGAAAACATCCGCATGCGGAGCCGAAAAGTAAAGCAAAATCGTGGTGATACCTGCGATCAATGCGGCATCGACGACAGCGCCCCGATGATTTCCGCCGGCTGCATGGGTTCGCTGGAACGCAGCTTCACCTTGCCGTCGCGATCGAGCAGCACGAGCCCGAACTCGCCAGGCCGCGGTCCTTCGAGGCCGTCGCGGATGTCGTCGGCATCGAGCTCGTAGGAGCCTTCGAAAAGCGGGAACACCCCGCCGCCGGCAATGCTGAACACCTCGATATCCTCCTCGATGAACCGCAGATGCGAGGTGCGCAGCAGTTCGTCCTGAACGGTCGCGCGATCGTCATCCGCATCCGCGAATATGATGAGCAGCCGTTTGTAACCGATGAACGGTTTGAGACAGTCCGGCGAAACGGGCGCACGCGGCGCCGGACCCATGATTTCGCGTATGATTGATTTTAGCATGGGGCTCACATCCTTCGTATTTGTCTTCAACGATTGGAAGTGAGACCGGTTCCCTGCCGGGTGGGGACCGCGGTCCGGCCGCGATCCCTCAAGGCTCATTCGGGCGGTTTGCGTTCGGCCGTGCGGCTGGTGACGGCGACGATATCGGCGCCGCCATTGGCAAGAAGGCGCTTGCGCACCAGCACGCGCATGACGCGGGCGGCCGTCGAGAAGCTCATCTGATCGAGCGGACCCTCGCCTTCCCAGGGTTTGGTCAGTCTTTCGGTAACGGCGCCGACAATGTTCATCGGCACGATATCGTCGCATTCACGCATAGCCTCGAAGACGAGACTGATCGGGATGACCCGGCCTTCGAACGTGACGATCGGTTCGGTAAGTTCCGTATCCCATTCCTCGAAGGCATAGAGCGCTTCGCGGAAGAGTTCCTGAAGGGTGATCGGCGCGTGTCCGTTGTGAAGTGGCGGCAAGGCATTCGTCATGTCTGTCTCCTCTCGTGGATTAAGCCAGTTCCTCCTCATCGGCCGGGATCGAAGCAGGACACACAGAACCCCAGGGGTTCTCTCCGGACCGAATAACACGATCGATTTTATAGTGTAACACTCGCGTGATAAAGCGATTTATGCCCGCCGGGCTGCCAACGGGTGCCTTAAAACGGATAAGCCATTGATATCGCTTAAGGACATCAATGGCTTTTTTTCACTTTGAAGTGGAGATTTGAGCTTACTGTTCGAGCGCGAAGGTCACGTTGACCGTAACATTATAGGTGTTTTCACCGCCCTGGACCGGCACGGAAGCGTCGCTCGCCTCCTTCATCATCGCCGCGCGATAGGCCGGCTGCGGCAGGGGCCGAACGTTGTTTTCGCTGATCTCGATGATGCGGCCGAGCTTCACGCCGGCAGCCTCCGTCAGCGTCTTTGCCTTCTTGATCGCCGCCGCAACGGCATCTTTGCGAGCCGCCTCGATCACTGCCTCCGGCTTGTCGTTGGTGAACTGGATGTCACCGCCCTGGTTGATGCCGAGCGTCACGGCCTGGTCGATGATGCCGCCCAGCTCGCCAAGATCGCGCACGCGCACCGTCAGCCCGTTCGAAACCTGGTAGCCGATCAGCTCCGGCGGTTTCGGCTGGCCATCGGTGTTCTGCGGATAGTTATACTGCGGCTGCACCGAAAAGCCCGATGTCTGCAGATCCTTGTCGGCAATCCCGCCCTTCTTCAGCGCTGCCAGGACGCTCGCCATCGCCTTGTTGTTCTCGTCAAGCGCTTCGCGCGCCGTCTTCGCCTGTTTGACGACGGCAAGGTTGAGCACAGCCATATCCGGCGCCACCGCCGACTGGCCCTCGCCCGAGACCATGATCACCGGCTCGCGCGGCTTCGATTCGTCCGCCGCCGAAGCCGAAGCCCCCGCAAGCGCGGCCGGCATGCCGATCAGCACGCCGAAAGCCAAGTTCCTGATAGTCCGCAGCGCCATTTTTTCACTCCTTGGTTGTCGCCATTTCACCTCACTCTTTGCCGATTGATTGTGAAGCTATTGCGGCAGCGTCTTGTCGCTGCATCCGAATTACGTTAGAGCGAAATCGCACCGGGGAACCATTGCCCCGCTGCCCGCGAGGCAAAGCCACGTGAGGGCCTGTAGCTCAATGGTTAGAGCCGGCGGCTCATAACCGCTTGGTTGGGGGTTCGAGTCCCTCCGGGCCCACCATTTCCGTCTTCGAACGTTGTTTTTGCGTCGTTTTTTCCTCGATGTGTCTCACCGGCTCGATGAAAGTGGGACATTTTTGCGCGCCACATAGGTTTTGCGGCGCTCGAAACCGGCATCGATGATCCCCTTGGATTAAGCGGCTTTCGTGTAGTGCTGCGCCATCTTGGAATCAGACCAGCCAAAGATCGCCATCAACTGATGTTCGGTCGCGCCGGCCCCGGCGAGGATGGTCGCGGACGCCTTTCTGAGACCGAGTGGTTTTTCCCGATCGGGAAATTTACAGAAGCAAAAGAGATTGCCATCAATAATTTTCCCGGTCGGGAAAATATAGCCTCGAATTTGGCGGCTCACTGACCGATAAAAACTCGCGCCTGCAAGAGCGACCTTGGAACTTGGCCGAGCTTCAAATGAGCGGTGAATGCAGCTTTATTCTCATTTACCAACCTCACACATTTCAGATGCTTGGCCAACAAATCCGGCCGTCCTTTCGCGTTCGTTTTGCCACGAAATTTTGATAGCTGCTTTGCTATCTGGCCTGGCGTCTTCGCAAACTGAAGATCTTTGCATTCCAAAAGCATGACACGGCCATCCGCGCTGAAAGATGCGCCTTCATTTATCGAGGCGGAATTTCCGGTTGGGCGACTTTCAGCAGAAGCTTACAAAGAGCGGAAAGCAATCATCGGTCAAACGTAAACGGCGCTGGGGTTCCTACTGGAAAGGCCGAAAGCCGCTTACGGTGTCGCTTTTGGCGCAGCCACGAACGATTTTGGCCTGACGATCCCCTTACTTTATTTTGGGTTCCAATTCTGCCACCGCTCTTGATTCCGTCGGTGTCAATGTCTAATTTGACTATATATGGTCACATTCAGGAAGCCGCAATGTCAACAATCAGCGTAGCAGAGGCAAAGGCCGGTTTCGCCGCTCTGGTGGATGAAGCAGCGAACGGCGATTTCGTCACCATTACACGGCACGGCAAGCCCGCTGCGGTGCTTGTCAGCGTCGAGGCGGCGGAAGCTGCCAAAAAGGCTTTGAAGAAGCCACGGCCGAATTTCGGGGATTTCCTGATGTCGTATCCCGGCCCCGCCGATCTGGAACGAAACCCCTCGAAAATGAGGGAAATCGACTTTGAATAATGGCCTGCTGTTGGACACTAACATCATCAGCAAATTCTCGCCTGATAAAAAAGAAAAGCCATCCGACGCGGTGAAAGCGTGGTTCCATGAGCAAGGCGAAGCGGACGCGCTTTATCTGTCGGCAATAACCATTGCCGAAGTCGAGAAAGGCATGCGCAGCCTTCACAGGCGGGGAGTGATCGAAAGGGCCAAGCGTCTGAATGCATGGCTGGATTTCATCTTGGAATCGTTCGGAGATCGTATCTTGAACGTGGACCCCATCGTTGCCCGGATAGCCGGAGCGATGGAGGATATGGCGACAGCTAAAGGCCGTCATCCCGGCCTCGGTGATGTCATCATAGCCGCAACGGCTAAAGCTTACGGCCTAACCGTAATAGCGGAGAACCTAAAACACTTCGTGCCACTCGGTGTGGCGGTCGATCTCCCGGCAGTCTTCAAACCCTGAAAACGATAATGGACGAGCGCTGCCGACAAGTTTGTAAATGGCGCTCACAATGCCAAGGTCTCGAAATCGGCCGAAAAGGGACCCAGGCGGCAATCGGCTAGCCAAGTCCCCGGAGGAAAGGTCCCGAATGCTTTGGTTTGCCCGTGACGAAGGCAAACGTTTGCTGTTCTTTGCAAGACTCCACGTCCATTCGTCAAGCTTTAGAACGGTTTTTTGACAGTGCTACGGACAGTAAGGCTAAAAAGCTTCTCGACGTACTGGAGTCGGTAAGCGCTCCCGATCCGTATCTCAAAGGCATCTCGGAATCTCGCGAGTGATGTCAACGCTTCCGCAGGTACTCCATTACGTCGATTGGCATTCGAATATTGGTGCCGCTTTTGCGTGAGCGTCCGGTGAGTGGATTTTTTGAACGAGCCGGTTAGGCGATGTGACACCCACGCGGCTTGCCGGGCCGAATCCCAATCCAGCCGTCGCTCAGGTGTTGCCGCCCTAACATGGCAGCATCAAATAGCCGCAGCCCGGTAAACATGAAAATTGCCAGCGCCAGGCGCGCAGTAGTCCCCGGCTGGTGACAAGCCTCGTATTGCTCTGTCTCCTCAAGCGTCTATGTGTGAAACCCGTCGCCGGACTTAAGCCGCTTGGTGCCGTTACAGGGATGCGCCTTTGCCTCGCCAACCTCAATTGCCCCATCGAAAAGAGCGCTGATTGCCTTCACTATTTTGTTGGCCGCGCCGGGGGCATCTATGCGGGTGACGCAGATCGCAGCCACATGCTTGCGCTCAAGATGCTCAAAGGGCTTGTCGCCGTGCTTGATGCAGATTGCATCTGGCACTGGATGCATAGCGGCGAGATCATTGCCCATACTCTGACCGACCAAGACACAGGCGATGCTTTTCAGGCGGACCACTGCTCGGCCAGATCGGGGTCCCGACCGGACAGATCACTGCCGACGACGCCTATGGCGGAAAGCCAACCTACGATGCCGTCATCAACCACAGCGCTGCTGCCCATCCGGCGAGGGGTCCCGCACCTGTGGGACACGGACCGCCGTGAACGTCGTCGGATTGGAGATGAAGAAGGTCCTTCAGAAATTGAACCGCACGCCGACGACATTTGCACTGGAGCCGCCGTGCATGTCGCCGAGCGTCCCCCAGGCTCCGGACCGGTGGTGTATCCGCCAGAAGAAATCGACGTCGGGCATGGCGTTGAAGGAAAGGTTCAACTCGGGGCCGAGATAGAACAGCGTTCTGGCGTCCCCGTTACCCTCCAGTTCGTTCTTGCGCTCCCGTCCCTCCTGGGTATGCGTGACATGGCTGATGCCAAACGTAAAGGCTGGTGAAATACGGACGGTATCACCAATCTCGAAACCGTCGTAGCGACCGACGACGCCGCCCCAGAATTCCGCATTCGGATGCCCGCCGTATCTCCCGGCGAGCCCCGCTTCCAGTCCGAACCTGAAGGAGCCCATCCTAGCCGGGAAGTACTGGTAGCCGAGGCCGAAGATCGGGAGGTCTTCGTATGTGACGCCGAAAGGATTGGATGCCTGGAGGATGTCGGCGTCGACCATCGTGCCGCCGAAGGCGAATACCGACTGATTGACGTCGCGGCTCTGCGCCTGCGCGTCGGTTGTTCCCAAGAACGGCATCGTGGCAGCGCCGAGCAGCAGAGCAAGCGGGATGGCGTTCGAAGGCTTCATATCGGATCGTTTCCTGGACTTCATTTTTTCTCTCTAGGGCGCGCATTCACCGAGAGCTCTGGAACGGCGCCTGACTGGGCGGAAGACACCTTCCGCTAGCCCTGCATGCGGCCCCGCAGTATCGTCAACAGAGTCCTTCGGGGATCGCGGAATTTTACCATCGACGTGCTCACGGCATTTTGCCATTCCCAATCTAGAAAATGTTCCATTTTGCAACGCGTTGCAAATCCCGTTTGAATGGCTGGAAGAACGACGTTTCAGAACTGCTTCTCATCGGGGTCTGTTGGCCAGGCAACCGACGATGAAAGCCCGGCCACGAAGTCGATTGACTGCCGGTGCGGCATGCTCTGCCGCCTGGCTTCAACAGACATGCCGGCGACCGTCGGCGGAGAGGACCCGGTCGCTTTTGCCGCCCTTGAAGCGGGCCTGCTGCTGGAGGATGTTTTGCCCGGTGTCTGGTCGCCTCGTTCTTCAGCGTCAGGTGCATGCGCTCATGCCGGCCGTTTTCTTGGGGACGGCCCGGCCTGATGCGCTCCAGCGTGATCCCGAGCCTCAGCCACCACACCGACAGCTTCGACAGACTGTAGAGCCCGTTTGGGCTGGCGAACGGCAAGCTGTTGTCGCTGCGGATCGCCGTCGGCAGGCCGCATTCGGTAAACAGCCGCCGGAACGCGTCGAAGACAGCCCGTTCTCGCGTCGACTCAAAGGCTTCGCAGGCGAGAAGACAACGCGACGCCTGGTCGGTGACCGCCAGCGGGTACGCGCGTGTCACGGATCGCCGGAGCCGGAGCCTTAAAAGTCGAAAATCTCTCCGAGAAAGCCGCCTTTTTTCTTCTTATAGGGCTGCGACGCGTGCGTGCTCCCGTGCGTCCCGTATCGCTCCTGTTCCCTCTGCGGCTCGCGGTACAGCGCGGGCTCACCACTAGAGCGTTCGATGATTTTGTCTAGCTCGCCGCGGTCCAACCAAACGCCTCGGCACTTCGGGCAGTAGTCGATCTCGATTCCCTGGCGATCACTCATCACCAAGTCGGACTGATCAATCGGACATTTCATCGCTAATTCCTTTAGATGTCAGGGGTTGAATATGGGGCTCCAACCGCCACACACAAGAGCACTACCTAAGCTTGGCGATCTCAAGTTTGTGGATGAGCATTTTTTCTTGAGAGGCGCGCGTTTTGTCTTGCGACTCCCTAGCCAAGAATAGCACTTGGTTGCATTTATCAATACATTCTCGTAAAGAGTTTAGATGCGCAACAACCGATGAGCCGCTACGATGGATGAGATTCCCACCGAAGGCTTTGATGCGGCAGTGACCCTGACAGACCATCTCGACCACCTGCCCGACAAGAAGCGCCGCGAGCTTGCCCGGGTTCTGCAGATCGTGTTTTTCGAGGTCGAGCAGTTCCGCGCCACCAAGCTGTCCGGCAGGAAGGCAGCCGGTAAGGTACTCAAGGTGGTGCTCTACGGCTCGCATGCCCGCGGCGACTGGGTCGAAGATCGTGCGAGCGGCTACCGCTCCGACTATGATCTTCTCATCGTCGTCAACACCAAGAGCTTTGCCGAAGAGCATGAGCTGTGGGAGGCGCTGGAAGAGCGGCTGTTGCAGGAGCAGATCAGCCACCGGATCGAAACACCGGTGATCCCGATCGTGCACTGCCTCTCGGACGTCAACGACCAGCTTTCGCGCGGTCGGCCCTTCTTCACCGACATCGCCAAGGATGGCATCGTGCTCTACGAGGAGCCCGGCCATCCCCTCGCCCAGCCGAAGGCGCTGACAGCGGAGGAGGCAAAGGCCGAGGCACAGCGGTATTTCGATAAATGGTTTCTCGATGCGTCTTACTGTGTCAGGCAGGCTGAAAATGCTGTTGCCGATCAGATGTCAAACCACGGCGCCTTCGATCTGCATCAGGCCACAGAGCGCTTTTACCACTGCGTCTTGCTGACCTTGACGCTCTACAGCCCGAAGTCTCACCGCATCAAGGTGCTGCGCTCGCAAGCCGAAAGCGCCGATGCCCGACTGGTTTCCGCCTGGCCGCGCGACACGCGTTTTGCCCGCCGTTGCTTTGAGCTTTTGTCTCGCGCGTACGTCGAGGCGAGGTACTCGTCGAAATACACGATCAGCAGTGAAGAGCTGCAATGGCTTGTCACGCACGTGAAGGACTTGCAGGCGCTCGTTGAGGAGATCTGCAAGGAGCGCCTGAACGGGTGAAACTGCCGTATAGTTCGATACAACCGACTCCCGCGCGCAATCATACTCACTCCGCTAGCTGCGCAGCACTCGCCGCTCCGATCTGCAAAAGCGGCACCCTTGGTGCAACGTCACGCGGCCTCTGCCACCGTCGCGGCGCCTGCTGCGATCTAACGCTGACGGCGTGCTTCTCGATGCCCCTGGCGAGTTTCGACGGGCGGTCGAACATACGGCGCCAGAGGCCACGGATGGCGGCGATCGGATAGGCGCGGGCGGGCATCGCCAGCGGCATCTCGCTGAACAGGCGCTGGATCATCTTGCGGCGGATCTCTTCGGCGGTCTGCCGGATCTCCCAGTCATATCGGCGGTCGCGGACGGCGACGATTGAGATGGATAGGCCGAGGCGCACCCTGTCCGCGCCCGTCACCCTGCCTGCAACGTCGAAGTCAGCAAAAGGAGAAAAGATCAGGATGTCGCCCGGGCGAACCTGCCCTGCCGCCCGCCCGTCATGCAACGTGATCTCTGCCTTGCTGATTGAAATCGTGTCGACAGTGCAAGGGGTGGAATTGCCGTCGCGTGCAAGATTTGCCTGCCGGGCAAGCGGAAACTGGATGCTGTCCAGCGGTTCGCGCGGAAGTTCGATGCAGACGAGCAGGGAAACGAAGGCATAGACCATGACGACCATGCCCCAGGCGACGCTGAAGCCGTCGAGGTCGTTGTAGGTGCCCATCAGGGGGCCATTCAGCATGCCCACGAAGGTCAGGATGATGACCAGGAGGAACGTGCCGGCGATCGGGTAGAGGATATCGACGCGCGCCCGGTCCTCCCCTTTAGCCGTAACCTTGAACGGCCGCCCGAACGGATGGATGAGGGCGTGAAGCAGGGCGATGGTGATGGGGATCGCCGACACCATCTGCGACACTTCGGTAAAGAGCGGCATGCTGCGCCGACCGGAAACCCAGGCATGAAAGGCCCACATGCCGCCGACCATCGGCAGCGCATAGAGAAAGAAGGCTTCCGGCTCCATCTGGATCGCCGGCAGGCCAAGGAAATAATAGAGGATCGGCGCCGCCATCAAAAGCAGGATGAACGGGCGGCAGAACCAGAACAGTAGTCCGTGGAAATAATGCAGCCGCTGCAAGAAGGTATAGCCACGGCCGAAGAACGGGCCGTCCCGGAGCAGCGCGACCTGAATGGTCCCGAGGCACCAGCGGCAGCGCTGGGTAATATAGCCGGAAAGGCTTTCGGCCGAGAGGCCGACGCTGAGGCGTTCGTTCAGCCAGCGAGTCTTCAAGCCTTTCTGCAGCAGCCGATAGGTGAGATGGATATCTTCCGTCACCGTTTCCTGCGGCATGCCGCCGATCATGCCGAGCGCATCGCGGCGCACGATGCAGGAGGTGCCGACGCAAAAGGCAGCTCCCCATCCGTCCTTCGAGGGCTGCATGACATCGAAGAAAATGCGCTGATCATCGACCCATGCCTTCGATGCCAGGAGGTTATGTTGGACGGGGTCGGCATTGTAGTAGAACTGCGGCGTCTGGATGAGCCCGATTTCCGGATCGGCGAACTGACCGACGGTGCGCTTCAGGATGGCGCGCTGCGGCGCGAAATCGGCGTCGAGAATGAGGATATAGGGCGCGTTCGTCTCCTTGGCCGATTGCCGGATGGCATTGTTGAGATTGCCGCCCTTGGCGCCGACATTGTCGCTACGCCGCAGATATCGCACGCCGACCTCGGCGCAATAATCCTCCAGCCAGTCGCGGCGTCCGTCGTCCAGCACCCACACGGTGAAATTCTGGTAATCGATCGCCTTCGCGGCAAGGATCGTGCGCTCCAGAATGGAGAGCTCTTCGTTATAGGTACAGATGAAGACATCGACGGCTGGCGGCGATGGGGAGCCGGCGATGAAGAGCTCGCTCGCATCCGCAGCTGCACTGTGGTCGGTCCGCCGGAAGAAGAAGACGATCGAAAGCACCGTATAGAAGATGACGACGATCTCGAAGCAGAGATAGGCCCGCGGCCACAGCGCATAGGCGCTCCATTCGAAGTCCGGCAGCGTTTTGGTGACGCGGAAATAGAGATAATTCAACAACATGACGATGAGGATCGCGCCGAATATGACGCGGTCTTTACCCCGGCGGCTATCGAGCAGCCAGGCGCAGCCCATGATGAGCGCAAGCGCCAGAAGCGAGAAGAGAATGGCGTCCGATAGAGTCACTACTTCGGGGGACATGGGCTATCCTTGCTGATCAACGCCTGGCCCGCGCGGCCGAAGAAAGGGTTGAGATCGAGCGCGGCAAGCACGGCCCAGGCGGTCGCCCCGACATGCGGAAGACGGTAATATTTGAAATCGCCGGGCGAGGAGTTGGGGCCAACCTGAAGGCCGGTGGAAAGCTGCTCGTTGACCGTTGCATAGATAAGGCTGCCGGGCGTGACCTGAGCGGCGATGGTCTTGAACAAAGGCTCGGCTTTTTCCGGATGTCCAGCAAGACGCAGGACGAGTGCCGCCTGCGCGGTACCTTCGAGCCAGATCCCGTCCCGGTCGCTGTTGAAGTCGAAGCCGCCGTCGACGCCATGGTTCAACTCAGTCCATTCCATGACTTGCCCGGCCTTTGTCTTGAAATCCGGCACGGCAATCAGCGGCCACAGTTCGGCATCGAGCCCCGCCATTTCGACGTTCGGCGCGTTGCTGCCGGGCACGCTGCCGATGTAGAAGCGCCCCTCGTCGTCGTTCCACATGGCATGAAGGAACTTGAGCGCAGTGTCGCCGCGATGGGTCCAGTCGCCACCGGCGTCCAGGCGCGCAAGCCAGCTATCCGCGGCGTAGACGTCCAGATTATGTTCCGTCGATTTCCAGGTCAGGCGCTCAGGCGCCGGCTCGTGGCCGAAGAAGCCGCCGAAATAGCCCGGGTTTTGCGGATCTACCGTGCTGCGGTGGATCCAGTCCATGATCTTGCGCGCGGTATCGAGATAGGCAGGCTGCTCCGTCTCCTCGTAGGCCATCAGCAGCGCCAGCGCGCCCCATGCCGTGCTGCCCGTCGCACTGCCGACCTGGTAGCCGTCCTCGATCCAGGAATTGCTGGCAGCGCTCCAATAGCCGGGCAGCAGCATTCCCTCCTTGCCCGGCATGACCGGGCCGGACCGGTAGGCATTCCTCAGCCGCCCGTCATGATAGTGGCGGTCCGTCTCCACAGCGAGCACCAGAGCATCGGCGATGCGGCGGGCTTCGGCTTTCCGCTTGCAGCCGTAAAGCGCCATCAGTGCGAGCGCGTTGTCATAGGTGAAGCCGGTGTTTTCCAGAGCTGGATGCAGCGCCGAACCACCGTTTGCCGGTTCGAAACTGCGCAGGACGAAGGGCTGTCCCGGATCGCCGCCCATCTGGGCAGCCAGACCGTCGCAAAGCGTGCAGGCAAGCTCCTGATGTTCGCTATCGGCGAGCACAGGGAATGCCGGCAGGACGATCACCGTCGCTGCGAGCAGCAGCAAGCGTCCCTTGTTCATGGTCGATCTCAGATGCTTCATTGTTGACCCTCGTCAATGCAGCGGCGAAACCGGCGTTACGGATTGGCGGGTTCGGCGGCGGCGGAGCGCGGCGCCGTAGCCTTGTCGAAAAGCGTGGACGCGGAAAGCATGGCGCTCTGCGACGCCAGCCTGTTCATCGCCAGCGTCGAATAGCGGGTGATCCGTGAGACGATCGTCTCGCCCAATGAGACGATCACATCCTCGCCGACGTGGCACCCGAAGAATTTGTCGTTGTTCTGCTGCGCCGGACCGCCGCCCACGCCGGCAGGCTCGTCGATTTTGACGAGCACGTAGACCTCGTGGCCTTCGGCTTCCGGAAATTTCGCATAGTAGCGATTTTCGGGGCCTGAATTGAAGTACCGCACGATCTTGTAGATATGGGCGTCGCGCTTGACGCCGAGGCTGCGGAAATTGACCATCGCCGGCATGCCGATTTCCAGCGATGTCACGTCGCGGCTGCGATAGACGGCGGCGGCAAAGGCCTCGTTGCAATCCAGCGATTTTGCCACCGGCTGACCCTGCATCACGAAATCGCCGAAGGATGCGTCGACGCTGACGATCTGGCCATGGCGTTCGGCGACGACCTCGGCCGCACCAGTCTTGCCGAGCCGCCCCTCCTCCCGCGCAATCAGGTTTTCGACCTGCTGCTTGCGTTCCGTCATCTGGTTGATCTCGATATTGTCTTCGGCGATCTCGCCGGCAAGCTTCGTGCGCTGCATTTCAAGCGTCAGCAGATTGGCGGCAACGGTACCGCCCGTGTAGATGTCGCGTTCGACGAGCGACAGGACAATCTCGTCGCGGCGCAGTTCGCCGCGTGCGGAGTCGAGTTCGTACTGCGCAGCGTTGCGCTTCTGGCGTTGTGGTTCGATGCTCGCCTCGGAGATCAGTTTCTTCTTGAGAAGCACCAGCTGCCTCTGCAGCAGAGCGTTCTGTTCATTGAGCCGCGCCTCGTAGGTCTGCACGTTGTAACGGGCATTTTCGATGACCGCCGAAAGCTCGCTGATCACGCCGTTCTTGACATCCGCGATCTGGCTCTTGACCTTCTGGAGCTGCCCGGTGCGTTCCTGAACGACGCTTCTCGTATTGTTCAGCTTTTCGGTGAGATCGAGCTTCTCGAGCCGCAAGCCCGTCAGCGACGTCTGGTCCTGGTTGGGATTGGACACGGTCGCCATCACGTCGCCGAGCTTGACGACCTGGCCGACCTGCAGCGAAATCCTGTCCACCCTGCCGTAGATCGGCGAGGCGATCATTTGCACCGGCGCATTGATGACGGCGCGCGTGGAGACAATGAAAAACTGATTGGGGATCATCGCCATGGCGATAACGAAAATCAGCATAAAGGCAAACACATAACCAAGCGCCCTTGATACTGAAAGTATCTTATGATCACGCGGATCAAGCACTATAGTTTCGTCCTTCATTTTCGTCATTCCTGACTTTTTACACTGCAGGTCGAAGTGAAGGGCGTTTCCATGTATATTTTTTATTTATTATGTTTTATATCCATGAAATCCTAGTATGCAAATGAATTTTTTTCTGCAATGCCGTTGCTTAGTTTCAGTATCAGTACGATCAACATCGGTGAGACTACTATGGACATATATTGTCTTAAGTAATTCACACAATTATTGCGCGCAATTTTGGATGGAATCGAATTTCATCCATCCAACCATTGTTTTAATTTGTCTTTGATTTTGCGGTGATTTTTGTGACGCACCTGAAGAGACAGCCGACACGGCGCCTCATCCCTCATCTGTCGAAGCGGGCCGTACACAATCAGAAAAAGAGAAGCCCGCCATCGAAGAAAATTGGCGGGCTTTTTATTACTTTACTGCTGCGCCGGAGGCGTTGCCGGCGGGGTTGCAGGTGCCGGTTCCGTAGCCGGCGGTGTTGCCGGTGCCGGAGTTGCCGGGGCCGGGGTTGCCGGGGCCGGCTCTGTGGCTGGCGGCGTTGCCGGCGCAGTGGACGTTGCCGGCGGCGGCGTTGTCGTTTCGCCGGCTGGGGGTGCGCCCGCGCGCGGCCAGTAAATTGCGGCCAAGGCTATGATTACAACAACAGCCGCGATGCCTATCCACATCGCCCATGGTGAGCGGCGGTCGCTGCCCGGAGTGCCGCGGGCATCTTGGCCAGGCCTATTAAAATCATTGGTCATAGTAGTCCTCCTGTACACTCTAAAACTACCAAGTGCATAAAAGGTTCCATGCGGCGTTATGATGCGATGCTCGACTAGTGCAAGCCACCACAGTTCGGACGCTATACTTCTTCAGGCTTCCGGACAGTAGCGCCTGCTGCGCATCGCATCAGAAGCGATTATACCATCTTTTCGCCCTTCCCATCGCAAAAAGGAGGAACTCTATATTCGAAAGGTGATTTGCACCGGTACCGATGCCGTGGCAGCATTCACCTCCAGCGTTGCGGCCTGGCCGATAGCGCGACTGTCACCGAACAAGCATGAAACCGCGCCCGTGGGAGGGAACCATGTCCGATCAACTGCCGATGTTCATCCTGCAATCGATCGTCATCTTCGGTCTCGTCGGCGCGCTCTTCATTCGCGCCTGATCCCGTCTACCGGACCTCCGCCCTTGCTCTCGGCCGCGTATCGTTGCGTTCCCAGGAGAAGATGGCGCGTGGCAAAGGCGCCCGCCCGCGTATGATGTCGGCTCCCTTCTCGCCGACCATGATCGTCGGACCATTGGTGTTGCACGAGGGAACACGCGGCATGACGGAGCTGTCGCACACCCGCAGTCCCTCCAAACCCCTCACCTTCAGATCGAGCCCCACCACGGCCATCCCATCCGTGCCCATCTTGCAGGTGCCGACCGGATGGTGGTCCGTCTTGGCATTGGCGCAGCCATAGTCGAAAAGCTGCTCGTCGGTGACTGCGCCGGCTCCGGGGAGCTTCTCCTCCAGCACATAGGGCTTCAACGCCGCCTGCTGCATGATCTCCCGGGCGATCTTCAACCCCTCGATCGACATCTTCCGGTCATGCGGATCACTCCAGTAATTCGGGTCGATCAACGGCGCAGCCGCCGGGTCGGCGGATGAGAGGCGCACTGTACCGCGCGAGCGGGGATGCAGATAAGCGGAATTCAGAGTCACCCCTGCATTCTTCAGCCGGGCAACGCCCGCCTCGATGCCGGAGCCGAGGCCGAGATGGAACTGGACATCCGGCGAGCGCGCGTTCGGATCCGCATACCAGAAACCACCGGTCTCGAAGAGCGACGAGGCCACCGGACCCGAACGGAAGAGCAGATACTGCAGCCCCGCCCAAAGCGTGCGGTGCAGCTTGGCGACGCCGTCGTAGGTGTGGTCGCCGGTGCATTCGGCAATGACGAAGAGATCGAGATGATCCTGCAAATTGCCGCCGACCCCGGGCAGGTCATGCTTCACATCGACGCCAACAGCTTTCAGATGATCCGCAGGCCCGATGCCCGATTGCAGCAGCAGCTTCGGCGAGCCGATCGCACCAGACGAAACAAGGACTTCACGCTCGGCACGGATGATCTCGATGCCGTTCCGCCCGACAACTTCGACGCCGACCGCTCTCGTTCCTTCGATCACGATCCTGGCAACGCGGGCATTCATCCGGATGGTGAGGTTCGTTCGGTCCCTGATCGGGGACAAATAGCCGAGCGAGGCCGAAGAACGGCGGCGGTTTCGCTGCGTCAGCTGATAAAAGCCGACGCCCGCCTGCTGCCGGCCGTTGAAATCCTGGTTGTAGGGAATGCCAAGTTCCTGCCCCGCACGGATATAGGCATCGCAGATCGGTAGCGTTGAAACCGGCATCGACACCCCGAGCGGCCCGCCATAGGAATGGTAGTCGTCGGCAAAACGCTCATTGTCCTCGCAGCGTTTGAAATAGGGCAGAACTGAGCGGTAGTCCCAGCCCTCGCAACCGTCCTCGCTCGCCCAGAGATCGTAGTCTGCGGCATTGCCACGGGTATAGAGCTGCGCGTTGATCGAGGAGCCGCCACCGATGACTTTAGCCTGGGTATAGCGCAGCACCCTGCCCTTCATGTGTTTTTGCGGCACCGTCTCCCAGCCCCAGCTGGCGACGCCCTTCGTCATCTTGGCAAAGCCGGCCGGCATATGGAACAGGGGGCTCCAGTCACTGCCGCCTGCTTCGAGCAGCAGCACTTTGACATCGGGATCCTCCGTCAGCCGGTTGGCGAGCACGCAGCCCGCCGGGCCTCCGCCGGTGATGATGTAGTCGTATGCCATCGCAACTCCCCCGCTCAAAGGCGGCCGATCGAAAGCCCGCCGCCGGCATCGATCACCGAGCCCGTGGCAAAGCCGAAACTTCCCGAAGCCAGCGCTGCGACGATCGCGCCGATGTCCTCAGTCTCTCCCCAACGCTTCATTGGAACGAGCCCGCCCGCAATCAACGCATCATATTTTTCAGAAACCTTCTCGGTCATCGCCGTGCGGATGATGCCAGGCCGCACCTCGAAGACGCCGATACCGCTCTCGGCAAGCCGCACCGCCAGCCCCTTGGTGAAGGCTGAAAGTCCGGCCTTGCTGATGCAGTAATCAAGACGCTCCGGCGATGTCAGCTCCGAGGATGCCGAGGTGATGTTGATGATCGAACGGGTCGCCTGCCTGGCGCCGCTCGTGAGCATCACCTTGACGACCGCCTGCGTGAAGAACACCGTTCCCCGTAGATTGACGTCGAGCACGGTGTCAAAATTCTCCGGCTTCAGCTCGAGGAAGTCGCCGCGCACCACTGAGCCGATGCCGGCATTGTTCACCAGGCAGTCGATCGCCCCGAATGTCTGCAGGACTTCATCAACCGTTGCAGCATGCCCGACAACATCCGCCAGATCGGCCTGCAGATAGACGGCCTTGGCGCCGAGCGAGCGCAATGCCCCGACCACCGGATCGTTCGGCTGGTCATCTTCTATTCCGGTGATCGCGACGTCATGCCCCGTCTTCGCCAGTGCCTCGGCGATCGCCAATCCGATGCCACATCTCCCGCCGGTGACAAGCGCAACCGGCCGCCTTCTCTGCGCCATCACGCTAGATCCTTTTGCATGATATGTTCTCCGACACGCAGCGCCTGTGCTGCCACCGTCAGTGCCGGATTGACGGCGGCGGACGTCGGCAGGTAGCTCGCATCGACGACGAAGAGGTTCGGATGGTCGTAGGCACGGCACCAGATGTCGAGCGGCGCTGCCGCCGGATCGTTGCCGATCTTGATCGTGCCGCATTGATGCGACGGCGTCCGCTTGTCGAAAGGCCGGGAGAGAACCAGCGGAAAGCCTGCCGCCCGAAGCGCCTGCTTCAGCTTCTTCACCAGCATCAGATGCACCGGCCAGTTCGTCCGCACCCACTGCAGGAGGATACGGTCGCCGTCGACCATAATGCGGCTTTCGGGATGCGGAATGTCCTCGCTCATCGCGTAGAAATCGATCGCGTGCGCCGACAGTTGGTTCAGCATCCATTCCGGCACCGACGGCATATTGGCCTTCAGGATGGTGCCAGACACGCGGCCGAGTAGTTGTACGTTGCCGAGCGGCGGCCCGCCCTCGCCGTCCGAGAGGTAGTAGTCGTTGAAGCCGAAGGTCTTCTGATAGATGGACGTATTTCGAAAGCCTGGCGAGACGGCGATAACCGCGCTCGAATTGTGGTTCATGAAATTGCGGCCGACCTGATCCGAGCTGTTGGCGAGCCCTTTCGGATGCCTGTCATCTGCCGAGCGCAACAGCAGGACGGCAGATTGCACCGCGCCTGCCGAAAGGATCACGAGCTTCGGAGAGACCGTCTCCTCGGCACCATCCTTCCGGTAATGAACCGTCTCGATGTGCTTGCCGTCCGCCGCCGTTTGAAGCCGCGTCACCTGCGATCCGGTCTGCAGCCGAACGTTCGGATGCTGCAGCGCCAGCGCGAGGCCGATCGTCTCGGCATCCATCTTTCCGTCGAAACTGTTCGGATGTGCGTCCCAGGGCGTCTTCGCCTTGGCAAGCCAGCGCTCGATATCGATGCCGAGCGGCAGCGAATAGGGATGCAAGCCGTTCCGCTTCATCCGCTCGCGCACAAGCGCGATCGGCGGCTCGTCAGGCACCGGCGGAAAGGCATAATTTTGCGAATGCACCGGTTCCGTAGGATCCTCGCCGACTTGCCCGCGCACTTGGTAGAGGTGCTCCGCCCGACTGTACCAAGGCTCCAGCTCTTCATAGGCAAACGGCCATGCAGGCGAGATACCCTCGAGATGCCGCATCTCGGAAAAGTCCTCGCGCCGGTAGCGCACCATGACCGCCCCGAAGAATTTCGAATTGCCTCCGACATTATAGTAGTTGCCGGGATTGAACGGCTTGCCGTCCATCTCGTACCAGGATTCCTTCGGCCGGAAGTGGCCGCGCTGGAAGATCGCGCGCTGGTCGCGGTTTTCCGGCCGGTCCTCGATATGCCCGCCTGCCTCAAGGATAAGAACGTCAGCGCCCGAAGGCGCAAGCGCGGCGGCGACGGTCGCCCCGCCGATTCCCGAGCCGATAATGACGATGTCCGGCTGCTTCACCAAGCGATCCTCCCAGAACGCAATGCCTGCGGCTCAGCGCGGCATCCACCAGCCCGTCCGGGCGCCGATATGCATGTTGAGCGTCTTGGTCTCCGTATAGTCCTCTACCGCATGCCGCCCGAGTTCGCGGCCAAGGCCGGATTGGCGATAGCCGCCAAACGGCAGTTCCGCCGCGCCATCCATGAAGGTATTCATCCAGATCGTGCCCGCCTTCACCTTGCGGCCGATCGTCAAGCAGGTGTCGAAGTCGCGGCTCCAGACGCCGGCCGAAAGGCCATAGTCGACGGCATTGGCGATGCGGATCGCCTCTTCCACGGTCTCGAAGGTCAATATGGAAAGCACTGGCCCGAACACCTCTTCGCGGGCAACAGCCATATCCGGCTTGACGCCGGCAAGGATCGTCGGCGCCATGTACTGGCCGAAGCCGAAATCGATATGGCTGCCGCCAAGCGCAATATTTGCGCCGCTGTCGGCCGCCGCAGAAACATAACCCTGCACCTTTTCAAGGTGCTGCGGCGTGATGATCGCGCCAACCTGCGTCGACGGGTCCAGCGGATCACCGACCTTCACCTTCTGCGACAGAGCCGCCACGCGCGAAGTTACTTCTTCCGCAATGTCGCGATGCAGGATCAGGCGCGAACCGGCATTGCAGCATTCGCCCGCATTGAAATAGGCGCCGAACACGGCGGCATCGATGAAGGCGTCGAGATCGGCATCCGGGAACACGATCTGCGGATTCTTGCCGCCAAGCTCCAGCGAAACCTTCTTCAGCGTCTTTGCGGCATTTTCCATCGTCAGCCGGCCGACGCCGGTGGAACCGGTAAAGGAGACCATATCGACATCCGCATGCCCGGTCATCGTTCCACCGACGGCTGCCCCCGTGCCGACGATGATGTTGACGACACCATCTGGAACGCCAGCCTCCATCAGGATTTCGCCGAGTACGAGCGTCGAGCCGGAGGTGAGCTCAGACGGCTTGACGACCGCTGTGCAGCCCGCCGCAAGCGCAAAGGGCAGTTTCTGGCTGACAATGAGGAACGGGAAGTTCCAGGGCGTGATGATCGAGACGACACCGACGGCCTCCCGCAACACGACGCCGAGCGTGCCGTCGCCGAGCGTATTGTAGCTCTCGCCGTGCAGATCGCGGGCAAGCGCTGCCGCATAGCGCCAGATGTCAGCGGCACCGGCGATCTCGCCTTTCACCTGCGTGATCGGCTTGCCGGCTTCGATCGCATCGAGATAGGCAAGCTCACCGGCACGCGCGGCGATCATATCCGCCGCCTTGAGCAGAATGCCGGAGCGTTCGGAGGCCGTCATGCGCGGCCACGCACCGTGATCGAAGGCCTTTCGGGCGGCGGCGATCGCCTTCACCGCATCATCCCTGGTCGCCGCCTTGTAGCGGCTGACGGCGACGCCATGGCTCGGCGCCACGCGCTCGATCGTGCCTGCCTCAACGCCCTCCACCCACTTGCCGTCGATCAGCATGCTGAACTCGCGCACCTTCGCGTCCGCCAGCTTCTGCGGCTTCACCAGCACCGTCATCACCATTCTCCCTTGAATTGAGCTGGGCGCTTTTCGGCAAATGCCGCAACGCCCTCTTTGAGATCGCCGGTCTTGGCAGCCAGGATCGACCCAAGTGCCTCGACCGCCACGCCATTGTCCTCACCATTCGCCGATGCGATCAGAAGCTTCGAGATCTCAAGTGCGGCCGGACTACGCTGAGCAATCCGCGCCGCATGCTCCTTCGCCGCGGCAAGCGAAGTGCCGGTCTCGACGACGGCATCGACAATACCGTTCGCTCGCGCCTCCTCCGCCGAAAACATCTCGCCGCCGAGCACCATTCGGCGAACGATCTGCGCGCCGAAGCGCTTGACCAGCCGCTGCGTGCCGGACCAGCCGGGTATCATGCCGAGACCCGTTTCCGGCAGGCCGATCCTGATCTGCGTTTCGGCGATGCGGATATCGGCAGCGCCGGCCAATTCCAAACCACCGCCGAGCGCATGACCGTTCAGCGCCGCAATCACCGGCATGCGCAGCGTCGCTAGCCGCTCGAAAACGCGGTGCCCGAAGCGCACCCAGGCATGACCGAATTCATTGGCCTCCATGCCGCCCCAGGCCTTGATGTCGCCGCCCGCAGAAAAGGCCTTGCCCTCGCCCGTCAGGATAGCGACGCGGACGGTGGCATTCGCCTCCACCTCGTCGCAGGCCGCGGCCAACGCCTTCAGCATGTCGATATCGAAGGTATTGAGCTTTTCCGGCCGCGAGACGGTCATGACCGCGATCTGACCTTCGATTGAAACCTTTACCTCACCCATGGGACGTCCCTTCCAGAACCCGCTGCGGCTTCTGCGAGAGCTTGAGACCGATCGGCGCCTCGCCGAACAAAGCGGCATCCATCACCTTCAGATTGTCGGAAACGATCAGCGGAAACTCCGACTGATCGAGAATGTGCGCCTGCAGGTCGACGCCGGGCGCGATCTCCGTCAGCACAACGCCCTCAGGCCTCAGCTTCAGCACGCACCGCTCGGTGACATAGGTGACATCCTGCCCCTGGGTCACGCCGCGCGGACCGGAGAAGGTCACATGCTCCACCGTTTTGACGAGCTTCTTCAACTTGCCTTCCTTCTCGATCACCAGCCTGCCGTTCTCGACGCCGAGCTTTGCACCAGCATTGAACATGCCCGAGAAGACGATCTTCTTCGCCCGCGCTGTAATATCGACGAAGCCGCCGGCGCCCGCCGTCACATGCGGACGGAAGGAGAGCTTGGAGACGTTGACCGATCCGTCGCGGCCGATCTCAAGGAAGGATAGCAGCGAGGCGTCGAAGCCGCCGCCCTGGAAATAGGTGAACTGATAGGGCGACGGCATGAAGGCATCGGCATTCGAGGCACAGCCGAAGGCAAAGTCGAGCAGCGGAACGCCGCCGACGGCACCCTGCTCGATCACCCATGTCACCGCCCCGTGAAGTCCTTCTTCCAAGAGAATGCGCGGCACGTTGGCCGAAATCCCAAAGCCGAGATTGACGGCACTGCCGCCCTGCAGATCTTGCGCCACTCGGCGTGCAATCGCCTTCTGGATATTGAATTCCGGCAGGCGGAACGTATCGAGCGGCCGGAAGATTTCGCCGGAGATCGCCGGATCGTAGAGCGTCTGCGTCGTCTGCTTCTGGTCGGGATCGACCACGATGTAATCGACAAGCACGCCGGGAACACGCACGTCGTGCGGCTTCAGAGAGCCCTCCTTGGTGATCCGTTTCACCTGCGCGATGACGATGCCGCCGTTGTTGCGAGCGGCGAGCGCCTGGTCGAGGCCGCCGAGATAGGCGCCTTCGTGTTCATAGGTGAGATTACCACGCTCATCCGCCGTCGTCGCCCGGATGATCGCCACCTGCGGTGCGATCGCCTTGAAGAACAGCCAATCCTCGCTCTCGAAGCTGATCTTCTTGACGATTGGCTCAGCGGCGGCCTTCGGATTCATGGCGCAGCCTTCGCGCGCCGGATCGACGAAGGTTTCGAGTCCCACCTTGGTCATCACCCCCGGCCGCTTGGCGGCTGCCTCGCGGTGCATGTCGAAGAGGATGCCCGAAGGCACGTTATAGGCGGCGATCTCGTCGTTGCCGATCATCTGCCAAATCAGCGGCGGCTCCGCGCTGGACGGGCCGGAGGGATAGGAGCCGCCGATGATCTTCTTCAGCAGGCCCTTCTTCGCGATGTAATCCACGCCCTTGATGCCGCTCATGTCGCCCGCCGCAATCGGGTGCAGCGTCGTCAGATCACGCGGATGGCCGGTCGCTTCGAAACGCGCGCCGATCGCCTTCAGCATCAGGTCCGGGCAGCCGAGGCCGCTGGACGACGAGACCGAGACGATTGCGCCGTCGGGGATCAGTGCTGCGGCTTCGGCGGGTGTTACGTGCTTGTCCATGTCAAAGCCCCGGCTCGATCTTGACTGCCTTGCCGGTTCTTGCGGACTCGACGATGGCAAGGCCCGTCGCAAGCGACCAGACGCCGTCTTCGCCCGTCGCCGCCGGCTTGCCCTTCCCGGCAACCGCATCGTGGAAGGCCCTAAGAGCCACCTCGTAGAGATTGGTGTTTTCGCATTCGAGTTCGGTTTCGCCGTCCGCATTCCGTAACGTCACGCGGCCGACCGCACGCTGGGTCATCACGTTATGGGCGACGAGCGATCCCTCGCTGCCATGCACCTCGAAACCGGTCTCGGCGTATTTCGTGGTGAAACCGTCATGGAACTGCGCGATGACGCCGGACTTGAAGCGCAGCACGCCCATGACGGCATCCTCCAGCCCGACCTTGCCCATGCCGCCGCTCTGGCCGAAGGCGATCGCCTCCACCGGATCGTCGCCGAGCACGAAGCGCAGCGTATCGGCATCGTGCACGCTGATATCTAGAATGACGCCGCCACCCGCCTCCGGCCGGTCGAGCCGCCAGCCCTGCAGATGCGGCGGCAGATAGACCGCATGAAAAACGCGGGCGCCGAGCGGCTTGCCGATCCTGCCCGCTGCAATCGCATCGCGCATGGCGCGGTGGGTGGAAGCATTGCGCAGGTGGTGGTTCGTCGCCATCACCACGCCCGCCTCCCTTGCCGCCTTCACCATGGCGTTCGCATCCGCCAGGCTGATCGCCAGCGGCTTCTCGCAAAGTACATGCTTGCCCGCCCGGATCGCCGCCAGCGCCTGGTCGCGATGCAGCTCGTTGGTGGTCGAGATGTAGACCGCCTCGACATCCGGGTCATTGACGAGGCCGGCGACGCTGGTCACCGATTTCTCGATGCCGTACTCGGCCGCGTAAGTCTTGCCGCGCGCCGCATCCGTGCTCATTACGGAGACGGCCTCACCGCCGGCTGCGCGGATCGCATCGATCATCCATTCCCTGGCGATCGTGCTGGCACCGATCAAACCCCACTTCGTCATCGCACTCCTCCTTGAATGCCTGTGCCGCAGCTTTGACGGACGACGAGGCGCACGCTGCTGACCAGCGCTTCCGGCTCCGACGCCGCCGAATTGATCTGCTTCAGCAGCAACTGCGCCGCCCGGCGCCCCATGCCTTGCGGATCGACGGAAACGGTCGTCAGCGCTGGCACCGCCGTCTTTGCCTCGATAACATCGTCGAAACCGATCACCGCGAAATCGGCGCCCGGCTCCATCCTGCGGCTTCGAAGCCCGTCGCAAACGCCGAAGGCGACCGCATCGTTGAAACAGACCGCAGCCGTCGGCGGGTCGGCAAGCCGCATCGCCCGCTCGATCGCCTCGACGCCGCCCGCCCGCGAGGGCGCCGCCCCGATGAGCAGATCCACGTCGAAATCCAGTCCTGCCTCGATCAGCGCGTCGCGATACCCCGTAAAGCGCTCGGTGAAGACAGCGGTATCCGGAAAGCCGCCAAGAAAGGCGATGCTGCGATGGCCGAGCTTTGCAAGGTGCGCGACGGAGGCGGCCGCTCCCGCGTGATTATCCGATGTCAGCGACGAAACCCGCGCGCCGGGCACATTGCGCACAGCCATCACAACGGGAATCCCGGCATTGGAAAGCGGCCAGAAATCCGCAGCCTCAGTGCCTCGCGCCGGCGAAATGATGAGCCCGGAAATCCCATGTTCGCGCATCGATGCAATGACCTCGCGCTGCCGGTCGATATTCTCGCCGGTATTGGCGAGAAACTGCACGTAACCTGCCGATTGCATGACACTGTCGATGCCGACGGCGAGTTCGGCGAAGAAACTGTTCGTCAGGTCGTTGACGACCATGCCGACGATCTTCGACTTGGCATTTGCCTGCCTTAGATTGGCAGCGCCGCGATTATAGACATAACCAAGTTCGCGGATCGCGGCATTCACTTTCGCCCGCGTCGTCTCGTTGACGAGCGAGCTTCCCTGCAGCACGAGCGATACGGTCGACTTCGAAACGCCGGCGGCGTTCGCAATGTCGATGACTGTCGCCCGCTCCCTGCTCATGATTGCTCCTCCAAGAATACGCAGAGTTAATTGGAACGTTCCAAATTTGTCAAGAAATGAATTACTTTGCAGTCATATGTTTCTCATAACGATTTGGAACGTTCTAAACTGAGGTGATAAGTCCGTGTGAAAAAATATATCCTCGAACACAAAAGCGTACCGGAATTGACAAAAGTGCACTTTGCAGCCGTACTCGACGGTACTAGTGAAATGAGCGTCGCTTCTTCTTTTCCCCGAAGCGGCCTAGAACTCAGCCTCGCCCGTCGCGAGGCTTTTTTCATTTTTTGCAGCCAGAATCCCGGCAACAAAAAACCGCCCTTGCCATGATCCGAGGAGAATTGGCAAAGGCGGTTCTTGTGCCGCCGCGTCAGGAAAGGACCGGCGGCTGCTACTTAGCGGCGGATCAGCGGGCAGCCGCGGACATTCGCAAAGGTCATGCGGTCCCAACCGCGGCGGTCACGGCCGGCAACGACGACGCGGCGCGGCGTGACATTGACGACGCGCACGTCGCGCAGGCCGGACCAGCGAGCCGCGCGGACAGCGATGACCGGCGAGCAGCCGCGGTAGACCGGCGGCGGACGATGGTACTGGGCGTCGACGATAAAGCCGCGCTCAGCCCCTGCCGCAGCAGCGGTGGAGACGGTGGCGGGGATCGAAGCAATGGCAAGCAATGCGGCAAACGACGCTTTGGCAATGAAATTGGTCATTGGAGACTTCCCTCGTGTCAATGGACGCTCGAACTCCCTTTCAGGGATGATTCGACCATAGAGGGCCAAAGCTGAACGATGTTCGAATTGCGCATTCAGGCTCTGTTCACGCGCTGAGATGCAGCACGATCTCGCGGTGATGGGGACGGTCTCGATGCTCGAAGAGAAAGAGACCCTGCCAGGTGCCGAGCACCATCCTGCCGTTCGTAACGGGAATGCCGAACGAAACCTGTGTCAACGCCGCCTTGATATGGGCGGGCATGTCGTCCGGGCCCTCAGTCGTATGGACGATCCAGCGCATCGACGGGTCCGATGAAGCCGGCACGAGCCGGCGGAAGAAGGCACTCAGGTCCGTCTGCACATCGGGGTCCGCATTTTCCTGGATCAGCAGCGAACACGAGGTGTGGCGCACGAAGACCGTGAGCAGGCCTTCATCCACGCCGCCTGCGCCGACGAAAGCTGCCGCCTGGTCCGTGAACTCATAAAGACCCTGGCCGCGGGTCGGGATGCTGATCGTCGTCTGGGGCACCAAACTCCTCTTTCAAAGTTCGATGAGGGTTTCAAAACCACCGTAGATCAACCGCTTGCCATCAAAAACCGTTTTCCATTCATCGCCCTGCAGGCGTGGATCGGACATGACCTTGGCGACTATATCGTCGCGTTCCTTCCTCGATCCATAGGCGATCCAGGAAAACACGACCACTTCATCCTCCTTCGCCATCACCGCACGCGGAAACGAGGTGAGTTCTCCATAGGGCACGTCGTCGGCAAGGCACTCGACATATTTGTGTGCACCATGCTCCTTCCAGATCGAGCCGGCTAAATTCGACAATTTCTTGTAAGCCTCGATATTGGCTTTCGGAACAGCCACCAGGAATCCGTCGATGTAAGGCATTGTCGTTCTCCTATCTTCTGTTGACGATCATAAGACGAATAGCGGACGCAAAGGCCGACAGTCTCGATGAGAAAATATGCGTGATCCGACTATGTTCCAGTCCTGCAGCGTCCCGGCCTTGGCGAGATCAGGGAAAAGACCCGTCCCCGTCTGAATGATCCGCTTGCCGACCGTAGCGAATGCGCAGGCGCAATTTGCGACTAATGGAACGATTGTTCCGATCGCGACAACGCGCTCAAATGCACATTGAAAGAAAGCGTCAATGCGCCATTTTCTGGCGTAAACGGAATGGTGCATGGCAACTGAAAACATGCTCAATAGGCGCGCTGGCGGACGCGGTGCCGCAGGCGCCCGGGTTCACGTTACACCGCGACCAGAGGGAACAAGAAAATGAAAGCACTTTTGGCCTCAACCGTCCTTGCTGCCGGCCTGTTCGGCCTTGGGGGCGTGGCTTCGGCCGCCGAATGCGGAAATGTGACCATCGCAAGCATGAACTGGCAATCCGCCGAAGTTGCAGCAAACCTCGACAAGATCATCCTCGAGGAAGGCTATGGATGCACCGCCGAGATCGTCAGCGGCGATACGGTGCCGACGCTCACCTCCATGGCTGAAAAGGGTGAGCCGGACATCGCGCCGGAAGCCTGGGTCAGCCTTCAGCCGGAACTCGTGAAACGCGGCCTCGAAGGCGGCAAGGTGGTCGCTGCCGCGAAGATCCTTTCGGACGGCGCGATCCAGGGCTGGTGGATCCCCAAGTACATCGCTGAAGCGCATCCCGACATCAAGACGATCCCTGATCTCTTCAAGCATCCCGAACTCTTCCCCGCCCCGGAAGACAAGAGCAAGGGCGCCGTCTTCAATGGCCCGCAAGGCTGGGGCGGAACGGTCGTGACCTCGCAGCTCTTCAAGGCCTATGGCGGCGACAAGGCCGGCTTCACGCTGGTGGATACCGGCTCGGCAGCCGGCCTCGACGGCTCGATCGCCAAGGCCTACGAAGGCAAGCAGCCCTGGGTCGGCTACTACTGGGCCCCGACCTCCCTGCTCGGCAAATATGAAATGGTAAAGCTCGGCTACGGCGCTGAATATGATGCGGCGGAATGGAAGCGCTGTACCTCAGTTGCCGATTGCGCCGACCCGAAGCCGAACGCCTGGCCGGCTGACGACGTTCAGACGCTTGTGAGCAAGACATTCGCCGATCGCGCCGGTCCTGCCATGGATTATCTCAACAAGCGCGCCTGGACGAACGAAACCGTCAACAAGCTGATCGCCTGGATGACCGACAACCAGGCCACCGGCGAAGATGGCGCCAAGCACTTCCTCAAGGAAAACGAAGCCCTGTGGAAGGAATGGGTCTCTCCGGAGGTCGCCGAGAAGATCAAGGCTTCCCTCTGATCCCCGATGATCCGCAAGCAGGCGGTGCCTTGACAGCAAGGCACCGCCCGCCCGATCTTTTCAAGCGACGGCCATAAGAAGAACAGGCCCGCCGCCGCTTTAGCCATGGGGAACGAGACATGGACTGGCTCTGGAAATTTCCAACAATGGATGCCGATACGCTGCGTATCTTGAAAAAGAACGTGGACGAAGGCTTTCGCGCTTTTACCCGCGCTTACGGCGACAGCATCGAAGGGCTGTTCAGCCCGCTGCAAAGCTTTCTGATCTGGGCTGAAAGGCTGCTCACCGGCGCGCCATGGCCGCTGGTGATCCTAATCGTCGCCGGCATTGCCTGGCTTGGGAGCCGCAATTGGAAGATCGTCATCGGCTGCGCCGCGACGCTTCTCCTGATCGGCTGGTTCGACATGTGGGAAGACACGATGAAGACCGTTTCGATGATCTTCGTCTGCACTGTGATTTCAATCGCGATCGGCATTCCGATCGGCATCGGCATGTCGCGTTCCAACCGGCTCCAGAACGCCGTCAATCCGGTGCTCGACGTCATGCAGACCATGCCGAGCTTCGTCTATCTGATCCCCGTCGTCATGCTGCTCGGCATCGGCCGCGTGCCTGGGGTGATCGCCGTCGTTATTTACGCCTTGCCGCCGATGATACGCCTCACCAATCTCGGCATCCGCATGGTCGACAAGGACGTTCTCGAAGCGGCCGACGCCTTCGGCTCATCGAGCTGGCAGAAACTGCGCAACGTACAGCTGCCGCTTGCCCTGCCGACCATCATGGCCGGCATCAACCAGACAATCATGATGGCGCTCGCCATGGTGGTCATCGCCTCGATGATCGGCGTCCAGGGCCTTGGACAGCCAGTCCTCAAGGCCATCGCCAACCAGTACTTCACCCTCGGCGTCTTCAACGGTCTCGCCATCGTCGGCATCGCCATCATCTTCGACCGCATCAGCCAGGCCTATGGCCTCAGGCTGCAGAAGCACCGGGAAATCGTGCATGGCTAGCCAATCGATCGAAATACGCAATCTCTACAAGATCTTCGGTCCGCGTGGCGACGATTTCATCCAGGCGGTCACCAAGGGCATGTCGAAAACCGAGCTCAACAAGAAGCACGGGCACGTCCTCGGCCTCAAGGATATCAACATCTCGATCCCCGGCGGCAGCATCACCGTCATCATGGGGCTTTCCGGCTCCGGCAAGTCGACACTGATCCGCCACATCAACCGACTGATCGACCCGACGGCCGGCGAAGTGCTCTATGGCGATACCGACATCTGCAAGATGGGCGAAGAGGAACTCCGCGAATTCCGCCGCCGCAGAACGGCGATGGTGTTCCAGAAGTTCGGCCTGCTGCCGCATCGCAACGTGCTGCAGAACACCGTCTACGGGCTAGAAATCCAGGGCGTCGCGAAGGCAGAACGCGAAGAGCGCGCCAATGTCTGGATCAAGCGTGTCGGCCTCGATGGCTTTGCCGGACATTACCCGAACCAGCTTTCGGGCGGCATGCAGCAGCGTGTCGGCCTGGCCCGCGCGCTCACCAACGACGCGGAGATCCTGCTGATGGACGAGGCCTTTTCCGCCCTCGACCCGCTGATCCGCGTCGATATGCAGGGCGTTCTGCTCGACCTGCAGAAGGAGTTGAAGAAGACGGTGGTCTTCATCACCCATGATCTCGATGAAGCATTGCGGCTTGGCGACAAGGTCGCCATCCTGCGCGATGGCGAGGTCATCCAGCAGGGAAGTGCGGCCGACATCGTGCTCAATCCCGCGGACGGCTACATCGAGGCCTTCGTCAAGGAAGTGAACCGCAGCCGCGTTATCCGGATCGAGGCCCTGATGGAACCGCTCAGCAATCCTGCAAGCGACACGGTGATCCGCATCCCCGGCCAATCGACGGTAGAGGAAGGAATGCGGATGATGACCGAAAGCAATGTCACCCGCGCGACCGTCACCGGTGCCGACGGGCGGCCAGCCGGCCGCGTCTCGCTGGAAGGTCTCGTGCGCTGTCTTGTTGGGACGGAACGCTAGAACTCGCCGGCCTCGGGCGCCTGCAGTTCCTCGATCGAATCCACGCGGTCCGGATAAAACGCCATTCGGTCCTTGATTTCACGCACCGCATCGTGCGGTTTTTCATAGGTCCAGATGGCGTTCTTCGAGCGCTCGCCGCCGGGCGTGATGCTGTAATAGGAGGCGTCGCCCTTGTACGGGCAATGCGTCGAATGATCGGTGCGTGCAAGCAGCGACATGTCGACGTCCTTACGCGGAATATACTGCACCGGCGGATAGGAGGCTTCGCGCAATGTCAGCGCATCGCGCGTATCGGCAATGACGCGTCCGCCGAGCCTGACGACGACGCGCGCGGGATTGTGGTCTATGGTGATCGGATGATCAGGCCCGGGAATCTTGATCGGCTTGTCTGACATGGGGTTCGCCTTCGAAAGATTGCACCGTCCTTAGATAGGGTCGTGTCTGGCGCTTCCCAAGGGGCGCCGTCACGCGCGCCGCACCCGGACAAGTGCGGAAAACCCGAGCCCCAGAATTGCGGCAAGCACGCAGGCGACGCCGAAAATCTGATGGAGGCCGACCGGTTCGCCGAGCAGCACGAAAGCGAGGATGACGGCTGAGACCGGGGCGATCGCCGTAAACAGCGAAGCCTCGCTGCCGCTGACGCGCTCGGCGCCTGCGTACCATAAAATGAAGCCGCCGACAGTCGGCACCAGCGCATAGTAGAGAACGGCCGAAAGCGCCGCTGCGGAAAACCCGATTGCGACATGGTTTTCGAAGAGAGCCGGAATACCGGCAACGAGGAAACCGATGCCGGTCATCAGCGATGACTGCGTGAGCGGCGGGATTTCGGTCCGCATGCGCTTGTTGAGAAGGATGAACAACCCTTCGCAGACGACGGCGCCGAGGATCAGCGCATTGCCTGCCAGCGAGCCGCCTGCGGATGCACCCGGCGTCACCGCGATCGAGAAGACGCCGAAAGCGGCGAGCGCGATGGCAACCAGCAGGAAGCGATGCGGCCTTTCGCCGAGAATGAGGATCGAGATCACCGCCGAGACGACCGGCAGCGTGCCGATGATGACGCCGGCATTTGCCGCCGACGTCAACTGCAGACCCGAGATCAGCAGCGTCGTATAGCCGACGCTGCCCGCCCCTGCCTGCGTCACCAAGATAAGCCAGTCGTGGCGCGACAGCCTCGGCAGCCGCGATCGGGTGAGATGCATCAAAATCAGGAAAAAGGGAAAGGCTGCGGCGAAACGCAGCGCCGTCGCCGTGAACGGCGCAAGGCCGGACGCGATGATCTTGCTGGCGATCACCGTGCTGCCGACGGTGATCATCGCCAGCGTCAGATAGATGTAGCCCTGAAATGCTCTTGTCATGGGATCCTCCGTTTCGATGAACGGAGAGAACCGCAAAGACGGCGAAGCTTCTTGAACGAAATTGCAGGCCGTCAGGCAAGCGCCCTGGCATAGACACGCGGCGACAGGCCGTATTTGGCGGTAAAGACGCGTGTCATGTGGCTCTGGTCGGCAAAGCCGCTGGCAAAGGCTGCCTCGGCAAGCGGCATGCCGGAAGCGATCAGACGGCGCGCCATGTGAATGCGGGCCTGGACGAGATAGGCATGCGGCGTCATGCCGGTCGCCTTTGCGAAACCGCGCAGCACCTGAAACCGGCTGAGGCCGCTTTCTCGCGCAAGATCGGCGAGCGAGACGTTGGCGAGAGGATCATCGTCGATCAGGCTTTGCGCCTTGTGGATCGCGGCCGGCGCCATGCGCGCCACTTCCGGCATCGGCTGTTCGCGCATGACATCCGCAACAACGCCAAGGAGCAGTTCTTCGCGTGCAAGGTCATCCTGCGTTGAGCCGCTGGTGATTGCGGCAAAGAGGCCTGCGAAACGCGCTGTAAGGGTGGCATTTTGAATAACGGGGCGCGGAATTTCCGAGCGCATCGCCCTGCCCTCGCCAGCGTCCTGCATGAGATCGCTGATGATCGTCGGATCAAAATAAAGGATGCTCCACGACCGACCCTCCCCGATCGGCGCGCCGTCATGGACCTCGTTCGGATTGACGGTGATGAGATCGCCTGCTTCCGCCTCGACCATGCCGCGCCCGCTCAGCGACTTCTGCGCGCCGGAGACAATCAGGCCGATGCCGAATTGTTCATGCGTATGCCGCGCGAAACTGTGGCGCGTTTCCGCCTCCACCGCCTCCACCCCGGCAATCGCCGAACGGCGCATCGTGAACTGACTTTTGGCCACGCAGCGTCTCCTTCCGGCCGGACTCTGCCAGCGGCAGGCGAAGCACGCAACGTCTTTACCGAGATCAGTGAAGGGTTTCAGGCCGGATTTCGTTGGAGAGAATTTTCAGGGCGTCTTCGAGCGCAGCGACCAGAATATCGGTCAGCTCATCACCCTTGTTTTCGAGGAACGCCAAGCTCACGGCCTCGTCCTGCGTTTCAAAGAAGTGCTCGATTTCGTTCGACATCATCGTCCTTTCATTCACCGGAACATTCAGCGATGTAAGCAGGATTACGAGAAGTCACTTGCGCAGGGCTGACGTAGCCGGCGCCATCAGTATTCCGGGAAGCCGCGGCTCCGCCACTGGCTGCTTGGAATCGGATCGCCGACATCGACGGCGAAGGACACGATCTTGGTCACTCGTTCATCGACCTCGCAGCGGAATTGAACGTCATACCAGCCCTCGCGCGTGCGGAAAGCGCCACGCCGCACGTCCAGCACCGTGCCGCGCGGTAGCGCATAGGCTGGGACGATCACCGGATTGTAGGCGGGCGAGCCGTGAACCAGCTGCTCGCGGAGTTCGGTACTGCAAAGCTGGGCGGCCCGCCTGCTGCGCGGCATGTTGCCCATCGCGGTCCGGGCGATGGGGTCGTCCGTTTCGTTCTGCGAAAAGAGCGTCTTTGCTTCCTTTAGCTTTGTGGGCTTTTCAACCTTCGCCACTTCCGTCTGATCGGTGTTCGGCTTGTCCGCGGGCTTTGTCTGTTCGAAGCCGGTCTTGGCGTCGTCTTCCGCGCCGGCCGCAGGCCCGTTATTCTCCGGATTGACAGCGGTGATATCCACCTGCGGCAGATCGACATCATCCGGCACTGGATTTGCCGGCGGCCTGTCGGTGACTGGCGGCTTTATCGCGGCTGTTTCCACCGGCTTCGGCTCCTCGGGTTTCGGCTCGTCCGGCAGCGTCACCGGTGGCTTGCCTGCTTCCGCTGAAGCATTGCCCGTTTCGGATTTGCGCTCGCCGCTATCCTTGTCGCCGAATTCGAAGACGGGCCTGAGAACTGGCATGGGCTGTCCCTTCCCTTCCTTGCCGGAGGGATCGTTCCTGGCTTCGGATTTCGGCGGTTCGGACGGCTTTTCTTCCGGCTTGGCTTCCGGCGGCGCCGGAGGTGGTGGCGGCGGCGGAGGTGGTGGCGCCGGCGGTTTCTGCTCGGCCTTCTCCTCGATCTTCGGCAGTTCGGGAGGCTTCTCAGCCGGCTTTTGTTCTTCCGCCTTCTTTTCTTCGGCCTTCTCCTCCTCCGGCTGTTTTTCCTCTTCCGGCGGAGGCACGAGATCGACGTTCACCGTCTCCTCTTCTGGCGGCTGCGGAGCCTTGTCCGGCAGCTTCACCAGGAAAAACGCAACGACGGCAATATGCAGCGCAATCGAGGCTGTGACACCCCAACTGATTTCTCTCCAGCGCTTTCCGACGATCTTCTGCATGCCCGCGAATGATGCTCTCCGATAAGGTACGGATGTGGCCTTTTAAGGAGGCGGCATCAAGCCGTAAAACAAAAAAGTGCTTTGCCGCGCGACCAAGCGAAGGCCGCACGGCGGATGCTCCACATCTTTTCACCTTTACGAGGCTGCGATCGCAGGCCGATCGCCACGGTTAGCCGAGCGAGCCTATGATTTCGCGATAGGCGGCCTCCGGAAACGCCTTCAGCGTTTTCGTGCGAACATTGCCGGCCGTCGCAAGCTGCAACGTGAACCGCGCCATCACGGCGTCGTCCGGCGCCTCGCATATGGAGACCATGTCGTATTCACCCATCGTCAGAAAGAAATCCTTGAAGGAGCCGCCCATCTCGCCGAGCGCCTTCTTTGCCGCGTCCAGCCTTTTTGCCGAGTCGCGTGCACTGCGAACGCCTTGATCCGTCCAATTGATAAGCATGACGTAAGTGGTCATTCCACACCTCCCTACGGAGGGTTTTGGTCCACGCAGGTATGTGGCGACCTTCGCTCACGCGCTGCGGCCGGTCCCGTCCCCCGTATCCTCCGGACTATACCATTGAGGCGCCCGGAAAGCGACGAAATGTCGGATGGCCCAAAAAGAAAAGAGCCGGGACCAACCCGGCTCTCCTATCATCGATCGGTCACCGCACGGCTGCATCGCAGCCGGTACGGCTTTAACTGTCCAGGAAGCTGCGGAGCTTTCTGGAGCGGCTCGGATGCTTCAGCTTGCGCAGCGCCTTCGCTTCGATCTGGCGGATACGTTCTCGGGTAACCGAGAACTGCTGGCCGACTTCCTCAAGCGTATGGTCGGTGTTCATGCCGATGCCGAAGCGCATGCGCAGCACGCGCTCTTCGCGCGGCGTGAGCGATGCCAGAACACGCGTCGTCGTTTCGCGCAGGTTCGCCTGGATTGCAGCGTCGATCGGCAGCAGCGCGTTCTTGTCCTCGATGAAATCGCCGAGGTGTGAATCCTCTTCGTCGCCCACAGGGGTTTCGAGCGAAATCGGCTCCTTGGCGATCTTCAGGACCTTGCGGACCTTTTCAAGCGGCATCGCAAGCTTCTCAGCCAGTTCCTCCGGCGTCGGCTCGCGGCCGATCTCATGCAGCATCTGGCGCGAGGTGCGGACGATCTTGTTGATCGTCTCGATCATGTGCACCGGAATGCGGATCGTGCGGGCCTGGTCGGCGATCGAGCGGGTGATCGCCTGACGGATCCACCACGTCGCATAGGTCGAGAACTTGTAGCCGCGGCGGTACTCGAACTTATCGACCGCCTTCATCAGGCCGATATTGCCTTCCTGAATGAGGTCGAGGAATTGCAAACCTCGGTTCGTGTACTTCTTGGCGATGGAGATGACGAGGCGAAGGTTCGCTTCGACCATTTCCTTCTTGGCGATGCGCGCTTCGCGCTCGCCCTTCTGCACCATGTGCACGATGCGGCGGAATTCCGATATCGAAATGCCGGTTTCCGTAGCGAGGTTCTGGATCTCCTGGCGGATGTCGCGGATCGTCGTGTTTTCGCCCTTGGCGAATTCCTTCCAGCCGCGCGCAGCCAGATTGCCGATCGACTTCATCCAGTTCGGATCGAGCTCGGCGCCCTGGTACTGCTCCAGGAAGCTGTCGCGCTTGACGCCGTAGGATTCGGCCAGACGCAGCAGGCGGCCCTCGTTCTGCACGAGGCGCTTGTTGATGTCGTAAAGCTGCTCGACCAACGCCTCGATGCGGTTCTGGTTCAGCGACAGCGACTTGACGGCCTTGATCAGCTCGTCCTTGAGCTCCTTGTAACGGCGCTCCTGGGCGGAAGACAGCGTGCCGGTCGCGGCAAGACGTTGCTCGACCTGCTGGTCCTGCAGCTTGCGCAGCTTCTTATAGGTCTCGGCGATGAGGTCGAGCGTCTCCATGACCTGCGGACGCAGTTCCGCTTCCATGGCTGCGAGCGAGAGGTTGGATTCGTCCTCGTCCTCTTCCTCTTCTTCCGCGGGCAAGCCCTCGCCGCCGACATCGGTGATGTCGTCGTCGCCGAAGCGCATGCGCCGGGTCTTTTCCTTCTCTTCGGCAGCCTTGCGGTCAGCCTCGATTTTTTCCGGGCTCTGGAACTGCGGGGCGGCCTTGGCTTCCGGACCGGAATAGGTCGTTTCGAGATCGATGATCTCGCGAAGCAGGGTCGTGCCCTCGTTCAGTTCGTCGCGCCAGATGATGAGCGCCTGGAAGGTGAGCGGGCTTTCACAGAGCCCGGCGATCATGGTTTCGCGGCCGGCCTCGATGCGCTTGGCGATGGCGATTTCGCCTTCGCGCGACAGAAGCTCGACGGAACCCATTTCGCGCAAGTACATGCGCACCGGATCGTCCGTACGATCCGTCGGCTCTTTCTTCTTCGCCGTTGCGAGCGCGGTGCCGCCGGAAGGCGCGAGTTCGCCGCCTTCGCTCTCCTCGTCACCGCCCGCGTCGTCGTCGTCACCGCCGCCCGGGCTTGCCTCTTCGGCTTCCTCGTCTTCGACAACATTGATGCCCATATCGGACAGCATCGCCATCGTGTCTTCGATCTGCTCGGACGTCACTTCTTCGGACGGAAGAACGGCATTCAGCTCGTCCATCGTCACGTAGCCGCGCTTCTTCGCGGCCTTGATCATTTTCTTGACCGCGTCATCGGAAAGATCGAGAAGAGGGCCGTCGGATGCGCCGTCGCGTTCGACTTCCGCTTCTTCGTTCTCTTTGACCTTGGTTGCCATTTATATCGTCGCCTTCCTGACGCTATTCAAACTCGCTGCGATGAACGGCCCGAAGCCTGGGTAGAACCCAAGCCTCGAATCACCTTATCCACCTAACGGGATGAGCTTTAAAGCCTGATTAACCACGATCGCTGATGCCGGACGACAGAGCTTTAGTGCTTCGAAATTTCCGGCCATGGTTATGTGCGATCCGCCTCGACCCAGTTCACCGCTTTTCAAGTCGAACGGTGATTCCCACATTTTTAGTTCTCGTCAAGCTTTTCTAGTAAAAAAGCCGCCGAAAACACGGAAAAAGCCTTATCCACAGGCTAGGAACCGCTCAAGCGATTGCTTCGCTTAGATAGGATGTCACCGCAAGAAGACAAGGGGAGCGAGGATTCTTGCCACGGCAGCAGGCGTTTTCCACTGCCGTTGCCAGGATACATGCAGCCCGCAGCTATCGGGACACACCATCGTAAGGCATGATTTCCAGAGAACCGAGATCGATCACAGGAATACAACGGAGATTGATCGATGCCATGGGATCGCCGTTCGGCAGAACGCCTTCACCGAAGGGTGCATTACCGCAGTTGGTGCAGAAGTAATGTTTGATGACGTGGTTGTTGAAAGTATAGGTCGACAGGTCTTCTTCCGGCGTCTGCAGCTTCAGCTTGTCATGCGGAACGAAAGCAAGCAGGCCGCCCCCCCCCCGGCGGCAGAGCGAGCAATTGCAATCAATCGCCCTGCTTGAGGTCTCTGTCCACCTCGAATGCGATCTTGCCGCAGTGGCGACTTCCTTGGTAGATCATCGTCCCTTAATTCCAATCCATCACGACCTTGCCGGAATTGCCCGAGCGCATCGCCTCGAAGCCGTCCCGGAATTCGTCGATCTTGATGCGGTGCGTGATGACCGGCGACAGATCGAGGCCGCCCTGCACGAAGGCGATCATCTTGTACCACGTCTCGAACATCTCGCGGCCGTAGATGCCCTTCAGGTTCAGCATCTTGAAGATCACCTTGTTCCAGTCGATCTCGAAGCCGGCCGGCGCAATGCCAAGGATGGCGATCTTGCCGCCATTGTTCATCTTGTCGATCATGTCGCGGAAGGCGGGTGCCGCCCCCGACATTTCCAGGCCGACATCGAAACCCTCTGTCATGCCGATCGCCTTCATGACGTCGGCAAGATTCTCCTTCGATGCATCGACGACGTAGTCGATGCCCAGCTTGCGCGCCAGATCCAGCCGATGCGGGTTGATGTCGGTGATGACGACCTTGCGGGCGCCGGAACGCTTGGCCACCAGCGCGCCCATGATGCCGATCGGGCCGGCGCCGGTCACAAGCACGTCCTCGCCGACGAGGTCGAAGGAGAGCGCAGTATGAACCGCATTACCGAAGGGATCGAAGATTGCGGCGATCTCATCGGGAATGTCGTCCGGTATCGGCACAACATTGCTTTCCGGAATGCAGACGAACTCAGCGAAGGAGCCGGGACGGTTGACGCCGACGCCAAGCGTGTTGCGACAGAGATGCCCCCTTCCCGCGCGGCAGTTGCGGCACTTGCCGCAGACGATATGGCCCTCGCCAGAGACCCGCTCACCGACATGGTATTTGGTGACGGCAGAGCCGATCTCGGCGATCTCGCCGCAGAACTCATGACCGACTACCATCGGCACCGGAATGGTCTTCTGCGCCCACTGATCCCAGTTCCAGATGTGAACATCGGTGCCACAGATTGCCGACTTCTTCACGCGGATCAGAACGTCGTTCGGTCCGACCTCAGGCACCGGCACGTTTTCCATCCAGAGCCCGACCTCGGGTTTCGACTTGACCAGCGCCTTCATCATGTTCGACATGATCTGACTCCCCCCAACCCCTTAAATGACTCCGAGTTCCCGTCCAGCCTCAGCGAAAACCGCAATCGCGCGCTCAACATCCGCCTTCGAATGCGCGGCTGACATCTGCGTGCGGATGCGTGCCTGGCCCTTGGGTACGACGGGGAAGGAAAAGCCGATCACGTAAACGCCCTTCTTCAGCATCAGAGCCGCCATATCCTGGGCGAGTTTGGCATCGCCGAGCATGACGGGGATAATCGGATGCCCCTCACCCGCCAGCGTGAAGCCAAGCTTGGTCATCTCTGAACGGAAGAGCGAGGCATTGGACGAAAGCTTGTCGCGCAACGCATTGCCGTTCTCGATCAGGTCGAAGACCTTCAGCGATGCGGCGGCAATTACCGGAGCGAGCGTGTTCGAGAAGAGATAGGGCCGCGAGCGCTGACGCAGCCATTCGACGACCTCGGCCCTTGCCGAAGTATAGCCGCCCGAAGCGCCGCCGAGCGCCTTGCCGAGCGTGCCGGTGATGACGTCGATCCGGCCCTCAACGCCGCAATATTCCGGCGAGCCACGGCCGTGTTTGCCGACGAAACCGACGGCATGGCTGTCGTCGACCATGACCATCGCGCCGTATTTCTCGGCGAGATCGCAAACACCTTGAAGATTGGCGATTATGCCGTCCATCGAGAAGACGCCGTCAGTGGCGATCATCTTGAAGCGGCTGCCTTCGGCCTTTTTTAGCTCCTCTTCGAGAGCCTTCATGTCATTGTTGGCATAGCGGAAGCGCTGGGCCTTGGAGAGCCGCACGCCGTCGATGATCGAGGCATGGTTCAGCGCATCGGAGATAATCGCATCTTCTTCGCCAAGCAGGGTCTCGAACAGGCCGCCATTGGCATCGAAGCAGGACGAATAAAGGATCGTATCCTCCATGCCAAGGAACGACGAAATGCGCACCTCAAGCTGCTTATGCTCCTCCTGCGTGCCGCAGATGAAGCGCACGGAGGCCATGCCGTAGCCGTAGCGGTCGAGCGCCTTCTTTCCGGCTTCCGTAAGTTCGTCGTTATCCGCAAGACCGAGATAGTTGTTGGCGCAGAAGTTCAGCACGCGCTCGCCGGATGCGACGGCGATTTCACCGGCCTGCTTGGACGTGATGACCCGCTCGGCCTTGTAGAGCCCGGCGTCTTTGAGGGCCGAAATCTCGGAGCGCAGATGGGAGAGAAACTGCGAGGTCATTGGCTGCCTTTCTTCTGATACTTCCCGTTGGCGGTCGAGTAGCACATCGACGAAGGCTTGTCTCGCTCAACGCTCGGCGGAAATCAGTAGGAACATCGGCCGGTCGAGCTCCTCGGCCCAGTCGGGATTGGCCGCGAGTTCCTCGGCATTCGGCGCCCATTCCTCCACATGGCGGATGGCAAAGCCGGCGCCGATCAGCGTGTTCAGCGTCGTCCCGAGCTTCCGGTGCTGTTTGACGACGCCTCTAGCGAGCCAGTCGGTGGTGCGGCTGCCCTCCAAGGAATAGCCGGCGAGCGGCCAGATGCGCCGCCCTTCGGCATCCGTCGTCCAGGTCGGGCGGGTGGGCGCCATGTAGATCGGATGCTCGATTGTGAAGACGAATTGCGAGCCGGGAACGAGGCTGCGATGGATGGTCGCAATCACCTGCGCGAAGTTCTCGATGTAATGAAGTGCAAGCGAACTGTAGGCGAAATCGAAGACCGCCTTCGGCAGTTGCAGGTGCTCGAGGTCCGAGATCTGGTACGTGATCGCCGCATGGCCGTTATCCGCCTTCGCGCGGGCGATCATCTTTTCGGATATGTCGAGAGCGAACACGCCTGCCGCGCCCCGCTCCACGGCATAACGCGAAAACCAGCCGAAGCCGCAGCCGAGGTCGACGACACGCTTGCCGGAAAGATCCGGCAGAAGCGCGCGGACCGCCGGCCATTCGGCGGCTCCCTCGAGCCCGAGCACGGACCGGCGCATGTTGCTGTAGCCTTCGAAGAATTCAGGCTTGTCGTAAATGTTCTGCGTCATCGGGCAGCCTCCCGGCCGATCCTTATAAACGGCCACGCCCCGATCTCAAGGATCAGGCCTCAGGCAATCTCGATAAATGCATTCTCCATCCTCGCACTATTGCCAAAATTACTTGACTCAGTCCATTATTGGAGCCGCCGGCGAACGGATATCGGTTTCAGCATGGAGAGAGCTATGAGCATTTTCCAAAGATTCTCCCTGAGAGGCCGGATCGCCCTCGTCACCGGCGCAGGGCGCGGGCTGGGGTTCGAGATGGCGCGGGCGCTTGCTGATGCCGGGGCACATGTCCTCGTCAACGGACGGACGGCTGCAACGCTCGACGAAGCCGTCGAGGCCATCCGGGCGTCCGGCGGCAGTGCCGAGGCTGCCGCTTTCAATGTGGCCGACCGCGATGCGCAGCGCGCAGCGATGATCGATATCGAAAAGAACCACGACCGGCTCGACATCCTGATCAACAATGTCGGCGCCCGCGACAGACGCCCGCTTGCCGATTTCGAAGACGAAGCGATCCTCCACCTCCTCCAAACGGATCTGGCCGCTGCGATGACCCTCTCCCGGGATGCCGCCAGGCTGATGAAGCGGCACAACCATGGGCGGCTGATTTCGGTGACGTCGATCAGCGGCCACGTCGCTCTTCCCGGCGACTGCGTCTATCCCGCTGCAAAACAGGGGTTGACCGGTCTGATGCGGGGGATGGCAGTGGAATTCGGCCCACATGGCATCACCAGCAATGCCATCGCGCCCGGTTGGTTCGCGACGGAAACGAACGCGGCGATGGCCGCGAACGAAGAGCTGATGCCCTTCGTGAGGCAGCGGATTCCGGTCCAGCGCTGGGGGCGGCCGGACGAGATCGCCGGTGCCGCCCTCTTCCTTGCCAGCGACGCCGCCTCCTTCGTCAACGGCCATGTCCTGACGGTCGATGGCGGCATGACCGTCAGGATGTGAAAGCTTGCTCCTCCGGCTGGCCTTCGACCGGCGGTGGACCGCAAAATGCAGGTCCCGATCCTAGAGTTCGGCTTCCATTTCGACGTCCATGAGGCCAAAACGTTGCTGGATGAAAAGGATGGCCTCCGGCGTGCTGGCGCCGGTGCGTTCGAGCTCCATGAAGAAATGTTCGAAACCACCGGGCGTTACGACGGCCATCATGCGCCCTGGGGCGTCGCTGATGTTTTTCCACGCATGCGGCACGTTCGGCGGCAGAACGACCGTGGTGCCTACCGGCGCATCGATCACCTCTTTGCCGCACCAGAAACGATAGGCTCCAGCAATCACGCGGAAAACCTCAGTCTCCCGCGTGTGCATGTGCGGCCCCGGTCCTGTGCCAGGCGCCGAAAATGTCTCCCACATGCCGAGCACGCCACCCGTCTCTTCTGCCGTCGCATGAATGAAGACCTGCCCGTCATGCAGATGTCTGGCAATCCGCTCACGCCCGGGCAACGAAACCACCGCTTTATTGAAATTTGTCATCGAGGGCCCCCAACTTTAGGAAAACATATCAGAGGTCCGGCGCGCAGAATATCACCCGATTGCATTAGGCAGGCCTATGCAACCGCCTCATTCCGGTCTACTCGTCGTGGGCCAGAATGACGTCCAGAAACGCATCGCCATAGCGCTCAAGCTTCGATTGCCCTACGCCGGATATGCCAAGCAGTTCCTTGCGGCTGCGCGGCCGTTCGGTGGCGAAGGCGATCAGCGTCGTATCGGGGAAGACGACATAGGGCGGAACGCCGAGGGATTTGGCGATCGACGTCCGCTCCGCCCGAAGGGCCTCGAACAGAATGCCGTCGGCGCCGGAAAGGCCGGAACGGCGCTCGCTACGTTCGGCTTTCTTGGTGCGGCGCTCCGAGGCCGGGCGGTCCTTGCGGAAGAATACCTGGCGTTCATGCTTGAAGACGGCGCGGGCATCCAGCTCCAGTTTAATAGCGCCATGGGCGTCATGATCGACGCGGGTCAGACCCATGGCAAGAAGCTGGCGGAAGACGGATTGCCAAACACGGGCCGGGATATCCTTGCCTGCGCCGAAGACCGGCATGTGGACATGGCCGAAGCGCTCCGTCTTTTCATTGATATTCCCGAGAAGCACATCGATCACGTGGCCGGTGCCGAAACGCTCGCCGGTGCGATAGACGGCGGCAAGCGCCTTGATCGCCGCTTCCGTCCCGTCCCAGGTTTCGACAGGCTTCAGGCAGGTATCGCAGCTGCCGCAATTGCCAGCATGCGCCTCGCCGAAATGCCCAAGGATCGCCTGGCGGCGGCAGGAAGCCGTTTCGCAGATGGCGAGCAGCGCATTGAGCTTGCCGCGTTCGATGCGTTTGATCTCATCTGCCGCACTGCCCTGATCAATCATGCGGCGGCGCTGGATGACATCGGCCATGCCATAGGCCATCCAGACCTCCGATGGCAGCCCGTCGCGCCCGGCGCGGCCGGTTTCCTGATAATAGGCCTCGACGGAGCCTGGCAGGTCGAGATGGGCGACATAACGCACATTCGGCTTGTCGATTCCCATGCCGAAAGCGACGGTGGCGACGAGGCAGAGTTCTTCCTCTTTCAGGAAGGCATCCTGATTGGCGTCACGCAGTGCCCGGTCCATGCCGGCATGATACGGCAGTGCGCGAATGCCCTGTCCGTTCAACCAATCTGCCGTGTCATCGACCTTGGCGCGCGACAGGCAATAGACGATGCCGCTATTGCCTTTGTGGCCCGAGAGGAAGCGTAGCAGCTGCTGGCGCGGCTGATCGCGCTCGACGATCTCGTATGCAATATTCGGGCGATCGAAACTGGTGGTGAAGACCTTGGCGTTGTTCAGCGCCAGCCGCTCTATGATGTCGTCGCGCGTATGCGGATCTGCGGTCGCCGTCAAAGCGATGCGCGGCACGCCGGGATAATGTTCCGCAAGCCTGCCGAGTTGGCGATATTCCGGGCGGAAATCATGACCCCATTGCGAGACGCAATGGGCTTCGTCGATCGCAAAGAGCGCGATCCTCGCCCTGCCGATGATATCGCGAAAACCGTCCATCAGGATGCGTTCAGGCGTGACGTAAAGCATGTCGAGCGCACCGGAAGAAAGCGCCCGGCGGATGTCCGCATATTCCTCTCGCGAAATCGACGAATTGAGCGCGGCGGCGCGGATGCCGAGCTGCCTCATCGCCTCCACCTGATCGCGCATCAGGGCAATCAGCGGCGAAACGACGACGCCGAGGCCGTCGCGGCAGAGCGCCGGGATCTGGAAGCAGAGCGATTTGCCGGCACCTGTCGGAAAGAGCACGACAGCGTCGCCGCCCGCCACGACCTGTTCAATCACCTGCTGCTGCTTGCCCCGAAATGCCGGATAGCCATAGACGCGCTTCAGGATATCGAGCGGATCCCGGCTGCTGCCGAAGAGCGCGCCTGCGGCCGAAAATGCCATGTCGCCGCCGTCCATCAATGGCTTGCCGCGCCTTTGACGCGGCCGGAAAGCACGCCGAAGCCATCGATGATGGCTTCCTGGTTTTCCAGCCGAAGGCCTTCGAAATGGACTTCCTGCAGCGCGCGCATCAGCTGGTCGATGACGTCGCCGTCCCCGGCTTCCGTTGCCTCGGCGATCTCGCGTTCGAGCTCGATCTTCTGCCAGCGTAACGCCTTGGTGCGCTTGTGGAAGGCAAGCGCCTGGCGGTAGCCCTCACGGGCATCCTCCATGGCCGCCTCCTCCGTCGCGATCCAGAGGCGGGCATTGCGGATCTGCTGCTCCAGGCCTTTGAGGAGCGCGCCGAAGCCCTGCTCCTCCAGGCGCTCGATCAGATATTCGCGCGTCAGATGCTGTGCGGCGACTGCCGCCGCAGCGCCCAGCACGCCGGACCAGAGGCGCTGAAGCTCGCGATTGTCGTAGTCGATCGAAGCGATTTCGTCATACTCGTCCTGCATCAGCGCCGGATGATTGACGATAGTGAGGGCGAGCACGCTTTCCCGTAACGCCGGAATTTCCTGATGTCCGCGCACGAGGCCCGATCGCGCAAGGCGCTCGGAAATACCGCCGCCGGAGATGCGCGCACCACGCGCCTCCTGCTGCCCGCCACGCCCACCCGGCCGGCCGCCCCGATCGAAGCTCCGGCGTTCGCCTCCGCGGTTCTGGAATTGCGGCTGGAAGAATGCCTTTAGCCTGTCGCGGATATCCTGCTGATAATGGCGGCGGACATTTTCGTCGGCGATGACAGCAACCATCTGCTTCAGGCGCGCTTCGAGTTCGGCGCGCGCTTCCGGCGTATCGAATTTGCCCGTGTTGATCTCGCGGCTCCAGAGCATTTCGGCCAGCGCATTTGCCTGGCTCATCACCTTGTCGAACGGCGCGCGGCCGTCATGGCGCACGAGGTCGTCAGGATCCTTCCCGTCGGGCAGCAGCGCAAAACGCAAGGTTCGGCCGGGTTTCAGGTGCGGCAGGGCCAGATCCCCGGCGCGGTTGGCCGCGCGGATGCCGGCGCCGTCACCGTCGAAGCAGAGTACCGGCTGCGGCGTCATCTTCCAAAGCAGCTCGAGCTGGTTCTCGGTAAGGGCCGTGCCGAGCGGCGCGACGGCATTTTCGATGCCGGCCTGATGCAGCGCGATGACATCCATGTAACCTTCGACAACGATGATGGTCTGCGCGCCGTCCGCACCTTGGATCGCTCGCCGGGCGCGCGCGAAGTTGTAGAGTACGTTGCCCTTATGGAAGAGCTCGGTCTCATTGGAATTGAGATATTTCGCCGGCGCATCCGACGACATGGCGCGGCCGCCGAAGGCGATCACCTTCTCCCGCGACGAGAGGATGGGAAACATGATGCGGTCGCGGAAACGGTCGTAGCTGACTGGCACCTCGGGGCCATGCACGACGAGGCCGCAGGCCTCGATCTGCTCCTTGACCACACCCTTGCCCGCTAGGAACTCCTTGAGCGCATTGCGGCTGTCCGGCGCAAAGCCCAAACGGAAGGTGTCGATTGTCCGACCCGTCAGCCCGCGGTCGCGAAGATAGGCCCGCGCCCGGGCGCCGTTTGCCGTCTGCAGCTGGTCCTGGAAGAACTGCGTCGCAAGCTCCATCACATCCTGAAGCGAGCCGCGTTCCTTCTCGCGCTTTTCCATCACCGGGTCGGCGATCGGCATCGCGACGCCTGCCATATCGGCAATCTGCTGCACGGCTTCGGGGAAACTCAGGCCCTCAAGGTCGGTCAGGAAACGGAAATGGTCGCCCGTGACGCCGCAGCCGAAGCAATGATAGCGGCCCTTGCGGTCTTCGCAATGAAAGCTCGGCGATTTTTCGCCGTGGAACGGGCAGCAGGCCCAGTAATCGCCGCGCGGCACGTTGGTCTTGCGCTTGTCCCAGCTCACACGACGGCCGATCACATCCGAAATCTGGACGCGGTCGCGTATCTCGTCGAGAAAGGAATTGGAAAAGCGCATATGAACCCTCGTGACCAACCATCATATACGCAGGTTTGGTGGAACGTGCCATGAACTTTGACGGAAAGACGCGCTATTCACAGGCTTTGGCCGCGCAGCGTACATCGAAGAATGTCAATCAAAGAAAGCGTGAACCACCAGGGAGACGGGCTGCGACAATTGTGCACAAAGATGCGCGCCGCCTCGTTTCCACAATTTCTCCAGACAGGAATAGGGATCTCATAAAAATCTTTAAAAACAAAACTTTATGATATTATTCCGGGAACGATAGAAGCGGCTACCGCCCGACCATTGTCTCTCATCTGCAGGTGCAGAGGTAGCATGCGATCGAATTATTATATTTTTGTAATTTGAATCCCCTGCCGCACCGCAATACCGTCCACCCCAACAAGCGATCCCCGAGCGAGGCTCCATCCCTACCCCCGGCGCCGCCTCGCAAGGGTGCCTTTGCAAATACGCCGCTGGTTTGGGTTTCGGCCCGCGTCGCCAGCGACAGCAAAGAGCAAGAAGGCAGGAGCACCCCCCAGCTCCTGCCTTCTTTAATTTTGCGCTTTAACCTTGCCGGTTAACTGACCGAAGCAATTTTGCAGCATCCTTGTGCAATGTAACATTGACAGGCGCATCCTTCGTGCCAGATGGAATACGTGTGCCCGCCTGGATTGTTCGATGTCTAATACCGCAGAAAAACTTGCAGCCGATGATCGTTTTTTTGAAGCGGTACTGCTCTGCGCCAATGAAATGCTTGCAATTTATCGCGACAGCCCACGCATTGCCTCGATCTTTGCCGCGCAGCAGCGCTGGTTGATGGCGCACGCCGGGTTTGCGCTGCACTACGGCTATCCGGACGGCACGACGAAGGGGCTTTATTCCGGCCGCTTTGTGGAATTCGTCGTCGCCAACAAGATCGCCAGCCGCAATACCGCTGCCGCTTTCATGCAGGAAATGCTCGCCTATCGGTTTCTGAGGCCGGCAATCGGGCAGAGCGATCGGCGCACGCGGCTGCTTGAGCCGACGGAAACGGCCGAACAACATTTCCTGAAATGGCTGCTCGCCCATCTGTTTATCCTCGATGGGCTCGACGGTGGAAAGCGTGTCGAGCGGGCAAGTGCCGACCCATCGACCATCGGCAAAATTCAACCGCTGATTGCGAAGGCGATCATCGAGACCGATGCCGTGCGCGATCCCGGCAAGACCTTCAATCTCTTCAACTGGGCAAATTCGGGAGGCCTGGTCATGGATTATCTGATGACGCGCCTGCCGGGCTTCGACCGGTCGAAGGAGCGGATCGCTCTTGGTCCCGTATCGCTCGGCGAAATCCGCGCGCAGTTCATGATTTCGAACACGCACCTGAAGCGCCTGCTTTCCCAGGCTGCCGAAATGGGGAGCGTCGGCTGGGAAGCGCCGCCGCGCAAGGGCGATCTCTGGCTCTCGCGCGGCTTCATTCTCGAATACTGGAATTATCAGGCCGCGAAGTTCGCGGTCGTCGATGCCGCGGCCGAAGCGGTGCTTGGCCCGGCAGTTTAGCCTACTTCAGCAGCTCCTTGACTGTGCCGGAGGCCTTGGCGAAGTCCATCTGCCCGGCATAACGCTCCTTGAGCGCCGCCATGACCTTGCCCATGTCCTTCGGCCCCTCTGCGCTGGTTTCCTTGATGATCGCGGCGACATTCGCCCGCACTTCCTGCTCCGAAAGCTGCTTGGGCAGGAAGTCCTGGATGACAACGATTTCGGCCCGTTCCTTGGCGGCGAGTTCCGGACGGGCGTTCTCTTCGTAGATCTTCGCCGATTCGTCGCGTTGCTTCACCATCTTGGCGAGGATCTGCAGGATCTCGTCGTCCGAAGCCTCGCCTTTGCCTGTGCCGCGATTGGCGATATCGCGGTCCTTGATCGCCGCCTGGATCAGGCGGACGGTCGAGAGCCGTTCGGCATTCTTGGATTTCATCGCGTCCTTGAGCGCGGTGGCGAGCTGATCGCGCAGCATTATCTTCACTCCTGTTGAATGGCGCTTCATAAACCAGCCCGATGGCAGGGATCAAATAAATTGCGAGATTCGCGTAAGAAAGCGCAGGAAAAGCCCACCGATCCGCGCTACAAAGATTGACGCCGGGGCATAGCGCGGCTATCTACCGCCACCTGCACCAAAATTCGTGATCAGGCCTGAGATGCGCTGCGACAAGCTGCGCTCATACGCTTGCGAACACAAATGGCAGTCTGACGGCCCCGAGACGTCGACACCTGCCGGAAACGGGATGAAGATGACCGCGACAGCACCCTGGACAACCGAAAAGCCGACCGCCCTGCTCGTTCTGGCAGATGGAACCGTGATCGAAGGCAAGGGCATCGGCGCGACCGGCAAGGTTCAGGCCGAAGTGGTCTTCAATACGGCGCTGACCGGCTACGAGGAAATCCTGACCGACCCCTCCTATCTCGGCCAGATCGTTACCTTCACCTTCCCCCATATCGGCAACATCGGCACCAATGACGAAGACATCGAAGACCTGACGCCGGCAGCACGCCACGGCGCGGTCGGCGTCATCTTCAAGGCCGACATCACCGAGCCTTCCAGCTACCGCGCCGCAAAGCACCTCGACACCTGGCTGAAGGCCCGTGGCGTCATCGGCCTCTGCGGCGTCGATACCCGCGCGCTTACCGCCTGGATCCGCGAGAACGGCGCACCGAACGCGGTCATTGCCCATGATCCGAACGGCGTCTTCGACCTTGAAACCCTGAAGGCGGAAGCCAAGGCCTGGAGCGGCCTCGAAGGCCTCGACCTCGCCAAGATCGCGTCTTCCGGCCAGTCGTCGCAGTGGGCTCAAACGCCGTGGATATGGAATGAAGGCTACGCGGAACTCAACGCCGACAAAACAAAATACCATGTCGTCTGCCTCGATTACGGCGTAAAGCGCAACATCCTGCGCCTCTTTGCCGGCCTCGATTGCAAGGTCACGGTCGTTCCGGCGACGACGAGCGCCGAGGATGTGCTTGCCATGCAGCCGGACGGCATCTTCCTGTCAAACGGCCCGGGCGATCCGGCGGCAACCGGCGAATATGCCGTGCCGGTGATCCAGAAGCTGATCAAAACGGACATCCCGGTCTTCGGCATCTGCCTCGGCCACCAGATGCTCGGCCTCGCGCTCGGCGCAAAGACCGAAAAAATGCATCAGGGCCATCACGGCGCGAACCATCCGGTCAAAGACCACACAACTGGCAAGGTCGAGATCGTCTCGATGAACCACGGCTTCGCAGTCGACACGAAATCATTGCCGGAAGGCATTGAAGAAACTCACGTTTCTCTCTTCGACGGCACGAATTGCGGCCTGCGTGTTTCAGGCAAGCAGATCTTCTCCGTTCAGCACCATCCGGAAGCCTCCCCCGGCCCGCAGGACAGCCATTACCTCTTCCGCCGCTTCATCAACATGGTGCGCGAGAAGAAAGGTGAAGCAGCGCTCGCCGAGCGTTGAACCGCCCCTGACGGCCAAGTCAAAAGCCCGGATGCCCTCAAGACAGTTGCCTTTGCGTGACATGCTCTTTGCGGCGCCGCGCGTCTGAAGCCGGCGCTGATAGGCCGCGTCCGGTGGTCCGGCCGCTGATCGGCGTGCGGGATCGGCCGTTCATTGTTGCCGGCCGCCCCCGAAGTGGATGTCCAACTTTCGGGGGCCATTTCATGGCTGCGGGCGTTTTACTCCGTTACGAAGAACTCAGTCCTTCTTGATCGGCGGGATCGGCCGGATCGCCAGTTCGCGCAGCTGCGTCGGCGTTGCCGGCGACGGGGCGCCCATCAGGAGGTCCTGCGCCTGCTGGTTCATCGGGAACAGCGTCACTTCGCGCAGGTTCTTGGCGCCGACGAGCAGCATCACGATACGGTCGATGCCGAAGGCAGCGCCACCATGCGGCGGCGCGCCGTATTGGAAGGCACGATAGAGACCGCCGAAGCGATCCTCGACGTCCTGCTGGCTCAAGCCCACCTTTTCGAAGGCGGCGACCATCAGTTCCGGCGACTGGTTACGGATCGAGCCCGAAGCGATTTCGAAGCCGTTGCAGACGGCGTCGTACTGGAAGGCCTTGATTGTCAGCGGATCCTGGTTCTGCAGTGCCTCCAAGCCGCCCTGCGGCATGGAGAAGGGGTTGTGCGCGAAGTCGACCCGCTTCTCTTCCTCGTTCCATTCGAAGAACGGGAAGTCGACGATCCAGCAGAGCTCAAAACGGTCGCGGTCGATGAGGTTCAGCTCGTCGGCGGCGCGGTTGCGTGCTTCGCCTGCGAACTTGTAGAACTTGTCCGGCTCGCCGGCGACGAAGAAGCAGGCGTCGCCGTCATCGAGGCCGAGCTGGGTACGGATTGCATCCGTGCGCTCTTCGCCAATGTTCTTGGCAAGCGGGCCTGCGCCTTCGAGCTTGTCGCCCTCCTTGCGCCAGAAGATGTAGCCAAGGCCCGGCTGGCCCTGGCTCTGCGCCCAGGCGTTCATGCGGTCGCAGAAGGCGCGGGAGCCGCCGGTCTTTGCCGGGATCGCCCAGACCTGAACCTTCGGGTTGGATGCGATCATGTTCGCGAAAACCTTGAAGCCTGAACCGGCGAAGTGTTCGGTCACCGCCTCCATGACGATCGGGTTGCGCAGGTCCGGCTTGTCGGAGCCGTATTTGCGGATTGCCTCGTCATAAGGAATGCGCGGCCACTCCTTGGTCACCGGCTTACCTTCGGCAAACTCCTCGAACACCTTGGTCATCAGCGGACCCGTGGCATTCCAGACGTCCTCCTGGGTCACGAAGCTCATTTCGAGGTCGAGCTGGTAGAATTCACCCGGCAGGCGGTCGGCACGCGGGTCTTCGTCGCGGAAGCAGGGTGCGATCTGGAAATAGCGGTCGAAACCGGCAACCATCAAGAGTTGCTTGTAAAGCTGCGGCGCCTGCGGCAGGGCATAGAAGGTGCCCGGATGGATGCGGCTCGGCACCAGGAAGTCACGTGCGCCTTCCGGCGAGGAGGCCGTCAGGATCGGCGTCGAATATTCGGTGAAGCCGATATTGCCCATTTCGCGGCGCATGGCAGAGATGACCTGGGTGCGCTTGACGATATTCTTGTGCAGCGTCTCGCGGCGAAGGTCGAGGAAGCGGTACTTGAGGCGGACGTCTTCCGGATAGTCCGGCTCGCCGAAGACCGGCAGCGGTAGTTCCTTGGCGGCGGAGAGAACTTCGATCTCCTGCGCGTAAAGCTCGATCTCGCCAGTCGCCATCGCCTTGTTGACGGTGTCTTCGGTACGTGCCTTCACGAGGCCGTCGATGCGGATGACCCACTCGCCGCGAACGGTTTCCGCCATCTTGAAAGCCGGCGAATCCGGATCGGCAACGACCTGCGTGATGCCGTAATGGTCGCGAAGGTCGATAAAGAGAAGGCCGCCATGGTCGCGAACGCGGTGGACCCAGCCGGAAATCCGGACATTCGAGCCGACATCCGCCTTGCGGAGGGCTGCACATGTGTGGCTGCGGTAGCGATGCATAATGTCTAATCCTGGTATTTTGGCTTGAGACGGCAGCAAGGGGCTCGAATGGCTCTCCGGTGCCGACAAGAAAATCGGGCGGAAAAGCGCATGGACGGTCCGATTTGTCAAGGCTTGGGCCGCATCGAGCAGCACTTTGGCGTGGTTTATTCGGAAGCCCAATGCAAGGCAACTGCGGCAGTTTAGCCTTCACTTCTTTATTGATGAAACCTGCAGTCAACTTTAAAGATGACGCCATTGTTGTTGCCGGAGCGCCAGATGCCCCTACTCACCCGCCGCAATCTGCTGAAGGCGTCCGCCATCGCCGGCGCTTATGGCGCCGGCATGGCTGTCGCCGGCAAGTTCGGCTTTGCCGGCTCGGCACCCGAACCGCGGGTGCTGCGGGCGGTGAAGACCGAGGCTTCGCTGACCGCTGCCGGGCCGACGAGGGGTGTCATGACCTGGGGCGACGGTGGTCCACCGCCGGTGCTGCGCATGACCCGTGGCCGGCCCTATGCCGCGCGCCTGACCAATGCTCTAGACGAACCGACGACGATCCACTGGCATGGCCTGCGCATCGACAACCGGATGGACGGCGTGCCCTTCATGACGCAGCCCTACGTCTATACCGGCGACAGCTTCGACTACGCCTTCACGCCGCCGGATGCCGGCACCTTCTGGTACCACCCGCATTGCAACACGCTCACACAGATAGGGCGCGGCATGGCCGGCGCGATCGTCGTCGAGGATCCGGCCGATCCGGCATTCGATGCAGAAATCGTGCTCAACCTGCGCGACTGGCGGCTCGGCGGAGACGGGCAGTTCATTGCGCCCTTCCGTCCGCGCGACGCGGCAAAGACCGGCACCTACGGAACAGTGCGCACCGCGAACTGGCAGCAGGAGCCGCAAAATGATGCGCCGGCCGGCGGCCTTGTCCGCCTGCGCGTCGCCGTGACAGATGTCACCCGCGTCTTCTCGCTGCGGATGGAAGGCGCCGAGGCGACGGTGATTGCCATCGACGGCAATCCGGTGCCGCAGCGCTTTCCGCTTGACCTGCTCCAGATCGGCCCCGGGCAGCGGCTGGATCTTGCCGTCAGGATGCCGGACAGCGAAGGCGCTGTAGCGATCCTGGAGGATATTCGGGGGACTGCGCCGAAAACAATCGCCAGCCTGCGCGCCGTCGGACAGTCTCTGAAACGCAATGCGGGCGACCTTGCCCCGCTTGCCGCCAATCCGGTCCCGCACGCCGATCTGTCCTCCGCCGAGAAGATCCCGCTGGTGCTCAGCGCCACGGCGGAAAACGCATCCGCCGACAGCATATGCGGCACGCTGGGCTACACTTTCTGGGCGATCAACAGAGTGCCATGGCCGGGCGACATTGCCGGTTCGGCAGCTCCGATTGCCGAGCTGAAGCTCGGCAAGAGCTACGTCTTCCAGCTCGAGAACGTGACGCCGCACCTGCATCCGATCCATCTGCACGGCATGAGCTTCACCGTTATTTCATCCTCGACGCGACAGGTGATGCCGCTCGTTTCCGACACCTATCTCGTCCAACCCGACGAGAAGGTCCAGCTCGCCTTCGTCGCCGACAATCCGGGCGACTGGGTGCTGCATTGCCATATCATCGAGCATCAGAAAACAGGCATGACGAGCTATGTGCGGGTTGTTTAAGATGGAGCGATAGCCCCTTCATCCGCCTGCCGGCAACCTCGCCGCCCTTCTAGGCCATTTGGCGAGGCAAGTCCCCTCGCCCCGCTTGCAGGGAGAGGGCGAGGAGAATCTTCGGCACGACGAAACCTCTCTTTTATGTTGCATACAGCTTTCCGCCATAGTTGCATTACCTTTAGCAGAGAGTCGTGCACTGAGAGGCCTCCGCCAACGAACGCAGCAATTGTAGGAAGCATCGTATCAATCCCGGCGAATAACCCGCCAGCCGTGCCGCCACAGGCGCCTTCAACGTATTGACATATCGAACGTAAAGGAGAAGGAAGGTTAACCGATCTTTTTCCTTGCGAATGAATTGACATGATAGAAACAACCGCCGAATTGGCGGCCGCCTGCAAAGAGCTGGCCAAGTCCGACTTCCTTACAATCGACACTGAATTTCTGCGTGAGACGACATTCTGGCCGGAGCTCTGCCTGATACAGATGGCAAGCCCGACGACGGAAGTCATCATCGATCCGCTTGCCAAGGGCATTGACCTTGCGCCCTTCTTCGAGCTGATGGCCAATCCGAATGTGCTGAAGGTTTTCCATGCGGCGCGCCAGGACATCGAAATCATCTTCCATCGCGGCGGGCTGATCCCGCATCCGATCTTCGACACACAGGTCGCCGCGATGGTCTGCAGCTTCGGCGACAGCGTATCCTACGACCAACTCATCAGCCGGACAAAGGGCGTGCAGATTGACAAATCCTCGCGCTTCACCGACTGGAGCCGGAGACCGCTTTCCGAAAAGCAGCTCGATTATGCGTTGGCGGACGTTACGCATCTGCGCGACGCCTATCTCTATCTCAAGGCCGAGCTGGAGCGCGAAGGCCGCTCGTCCTGGCTTTCCGAGGAGATGGATATTCTCGAATCGCGCGAAACCTACGACATGCATCCGGACGATGCCTGGCAGCGTTTGAAGATGCGGCTGCGCAAACCGCAGGAACTCGCGATCCTCAAATATGTCGCGGCCTGGCGCGAGCGCGAAGCGCGCTCCCGCAATGTGCCGCGTTCGCGCGTACTGAAGGACGATGCGATCTATGAGATTGCCCAGCAGCAACCGAAGGACGCCGAAGCGCTGAGCCGCCTTCGCACGGTTCCAAAGGGCTGGGAGCGTTCGACTGCCGGCACCATGGTTCTCGAAGCGGTCAATACTGCCCTTGCCCTGCCGAAGGCCGACATGCCGCATGTGCCGCGCCAGACGCAGGCGCCGGAAGGTGCTGCAGCCGCGGTCGAACTGCTCAAGGTGCTGCTGAAGCTGATTTCGGAAAAACACGGCGTTGCGCCGAAGGTCATCGCCAACAGCGAAGATCTCGACAAGATCGCGGCGGAAGGCGAAAAGGCGGAGGTCGCAGCACTCAACGGCTGGCGGCGCGAACTGTTCGGCACGCCCGCGCTGCAGCTCATCAAGGGCGAGATTGCGCTTCGCTTCGCCGGCAAGAAAGTCGATACCGTTTCGCTTTGACGGCCGGCGCTCTTCCGTCGACTGGCAAAATCGCTTGACCGAGGCGCCTTGCGTGGAAGAATGCGCACGGGCGCCAACACAGGTCGGACATCATGAAAGAGATTTCTCCAGCGCAAAACTGGCTTCTCTTAACGGCCGTGATGGCTGCGAGCGGCATCGCCTATGGCATGGTCGCCTATCCCGGGGAACCGCTCATCATCAGCGCGGTCTTCGCGATCTGCATCGGCATGCCGATTTTGGCCTTCGAGCGGAGAGCCTTCCTGCGCCCACTCTACCGGCGACTCCAGAAACTTCCGACGGCGGCGTTCATCATTTCAGCTTTGCTGATCTACGAAACTCTCATGAACATCGGCTATGCGCTGGCCGCCTTGCTGCTTTCGGCGGTCGGGCTGATCAAGCCCGAGTCGCTCATGAACATCCTGGTAATGCCGTTCAATGTCTTCATGTATGCGCTGGGCGTCTGCGCCATCATCATCTTCGTGCTGCGCGTGCGCGAACTGCTCGGGCGCGACGTTTTTCTCAGCATGTTTTCCGGCCGCTACCGCAACCCCGTCCAGGAGGAACGCATCTTCCTCTTCATTGACCTCGTCGATTCGACCCCTTTTGCCGAGAGACATGGCGATCTTCGAGCACAGCAATTGCTGAATTCTCTGTTTGCCGCCTTTGCCGAACCGGTGCGGCGGAACATGGGGATGATCGACGATTATGTCGGCGATTCCGCCATCATTACCTGGCCGCTCGCGCGCGGGCTGAAGGACGGCCGCTGTGTTCGCTGCGTCTTCGACATCCTGAACGATATCGAAGCCGATGCGGAAAGTTGGCTGAAACAATATGGACAGGTGCCCCGCCTGCGCGCAGCACTTCACGGCGGCTTCGTCATCACAGCGGAAATCGGCGTTGATCACCACAAGATCACCTATTTCGGCGACACGGTGAATACGACCTCCAGGCTTGAATCCCTCTGCAAGTCGCTGAACCGGCCGGTGCTGATCTCGAGCGAGCTTGCCCAACGCCTGACGCTGCCTGAAACGATCAGTGCGCAGGACCTTGGCGTTCATGCGCTCAAGGGCCGGGGCCAGGGGCTGGGCGTCATGGCGCTGGCGCAAGCCCTGCCCGCATCGGCAGCGTCACCAAAGCTTCATTCAACCTTCAATTAGACGCCATCAATGGACTGCTAAGCGAAACCGCCATTTCATTTTCTGGAGGTTTCCATGAAGGCTTCGCTTTTCACTTCCGTCTCCCTTTTCTTCCTCATTGCCGCCTCCCCTTCCGCCGGTGAGCAGGCTTTTCCGGCCAAGCTCGCCGGCCAGGCAATCCTGCCTGCCAACACGCTGGTTCCGGCGCCTGCGGACGCGCCAGAATTCCTCAAGCACTCCGGCAAGTTCACAACGCCGGACCGTAAGCGCACCGAGACGCTCGGCACCGTTCCGGGCAAGGACGGCCAGCGCGTCACCGACATCAAGCTACCGCTCGACGGCCAGCCTATCCAGGGCTTCTCCGGTATCAAGACGATGGAAGACGGCACATTCTGGACGCTTTCCGACAACGGCTTCGGTTCCAAGGCCAACTCCAGCGACGCCATGCTCTTCCTGCACCAGATGAAATTCGATTGGGAGAACGGCAAGGCCGACGTCGTCAGGAACCTCTTCCTCTCCGATCCGAACAAGATTGCACCCTTCCCGATCACCCTCGAAGGCGCCGAGAAGCGCTATCTGACCGGCGCGGATTTCGACATCGAATCCATCCAGCCGGTCGCCGACGGCTTCTGGCTCGGCGACGAATTCGGTCCCTATCTTTTGAAGGTCGATGGCGAAGGCCGGTTGACCGATGTGATCGCCACCACGGTCGACGGCAAGCCAGTGACGTCACCGGACAATGCGCTGCTCTCGGTCCCTGCAAACCCGGCCGCAAAGATGCCAGCCTTCAATCTAAAGCGCTCCGGCGGCTTCGAGGCCTTGCCATGTCGAAGGACGGGACGAAGCTTTACGGCCTTCTGGAAGGCGCGCTCTACCAGGATGACGGCAAGATGGAATCGGTCGACGGCCACACCGCCATCCGCATCGTCGAGTTCGACGTCGCCTCCAAGAACTGGACGGGCCGCAGCTGGTTCTATCCATTCGAAGACAAGGGTGCCGCGATCGGCGACTTCAACATGCTGGACGACACGACAGCCCTCGTCATCGAGCGCGACAACGGCGCTGGCACGAAGGACAAGGCCTGCCCCGATCCCAAGCAACCGAAGCCGGACTGCTTCCAAGCTCCGGCGGAATTCAAGCGCATCTACAAGATCGAATTCAACGAGGCGAATGCCGGCAAGGCCGTGCGCAAAATCGGCTACGTCGACCTGATGCGCATCGAGGACCCGAACAACAAGAAGAAACAGGGCGGTGGCGAAGGCTTCTACGACATGCCCTTCGTAACGATCGAGAACGTCGACCGCGTCGATGCCACGCATATCGTCGTCAGCAACGACAACAACCTCCCCTTCTCCGCCGGCCGCGCCGTCGACAAGGCAGACGACAACGAGTTCAGCCTACTGGAAGTGGGTGGTTTCCTGAACGCGAAGTAAATCGAATCCTGAACGACAATGGGCGCCCGGTAAAAGCCGGGCGCTTTTTTGCTTATGATGCGAGTGACGCCCGCAATACGCCGAATTCACCTTGGGATCTATGAGATTAAGCAGCCTTAGCCGATGCTATGCCGTCGAGTTTTTTTAAGGCATCGGCCGGCAAGACGAGGTCGGCGACAGCCAGATTTTCCCTGAGGTGGATGCGTGATGAGGTACCAGGGATAAGCAGGATGTTCGGCGCGCGTTGCAATAGCCAAGCAAGAGCAACCTGCATCGGCGTTGCGCCAAGGCGCGTTGCAACATCCGAAAGCGTGGATGACTGTAATGGCGAAAAGCCGCCGAGCGGGAAGAATGGCACGTAGGCGGTGCCCTCCGCCGCGAGCTGGTCGATCAACGGATCATCCTCGCGATGGACAAGGTTGTACTGGTTCTGAACACAGACGATGCTGGTGATCTTTCGCCCGTCGGCAACTTGTTTGGCGGTTACGTTGGACAGGCCAATGTGCTTGACAAGGCCTTGTCGCTGAAGATCGGCGAGAACGGTCAGCGGTTCCTCAAGGGATCCTTCCGCCGGACCGTGAGCATCGAACATGGCACGCAGATTGACCACCTCGATCACATCGAGGCCGAGATTGTTCAGGTTATCATGGATCGCCTGCGTCAGCGCTTCTTTTGAGAAGGCCGGATTCCAGGACGCATCCGCGCCTCGCGCTGCCCCTATTTTGGTGACGATCGCAAGATCGTTCTTGTATGGGTGCAACGCCTCCTTGATGATCTGGTTGGTGACATGCGGACCGTAGAAATCGCTCGTGTCGATATGGTTGACGCCACTTTCGACTGCTTCGCGCAATACGGCTATTGCCTCCGCGCGATTTTTCGGCGGACCGAAGACGCCCTTTCCAGCAAGTTGCATGGCACCGTACCCGAGCCGCTTCACGATGCGGTCACCAAGGGTGAATGTACCCGACTTTTCGAGATTGAACATGATCTACCTCCGTTTCAAGACAGACTAGAGATAGACCAGGCTGGTTCTCGCGATAACTGGATACAATCCGCACGGGCTGTTCGAATTTTCGGACAATGGAAGCATCGGGCAAGGAGCAGACGGCATGATGACTGCTGCCGATGCCCGGCCGTCGTCGCCCGCACCATACAGCAACGCCTCTATTCAAAAACGAAGGCTAGGCGCTTATTGGTCAGTTTCGAGAGCTGCTGCAGGCGACCGTCGAGGCGTTCTCCGGCGAAGTCATGATATTCCGACGGCACGACGAATTCGAGGTCGATGTCCGGATTGGAGGACTTGCGGAACGTCAGGTTCTTCACCAGTCCCGGCATGGAGGCGGAGAAGAGATAGACGACACGCAGCATGCCGCCGAGAAGCTTGGCGCGCTCGACATATTGCGGGCCGGCGATTGCGGCAAGCGGTGCCGTCGAGCCGTCGTCGTGCAGGCCTTCGAAGCGGTAGTAATTGGCGAGCGCGATGAAGGCCCGGCCGGGGTGGCTAATGCCGACGAAGGAGGAATGGGCAATCAGGTTCAGCGCCTGCAGGCCGCGATAGTCTGGATGCGCACGCCAGCTGATGTCGGCGAGCAGGCACGCCGCCTGGCGGTAGCGCGCCTCCTCTTCCGTTTCAGTGATGCCGAAATACGGCATCATATAACCGGTCCATTCCGCAAGCTCGCGCGCATGCTCGGGAGAACGGGCGCGCAGGATCGCAAGCTCGCCGGCCGCCGAAAGCAGCGGGTCGGCGCGGCGCTCGCCGTCGGATAACAGCGAATAGAGATAGCCTTCGCGGACGCCCTGAGCGGAGAAGGAAATGACGGCGGGCTTCATTGCGCTCAACACTTCCTGCATCGCAACGGCACCGAAGGGCAGCAGCGCGCGGCGATGCTTCGAGACCGCCTGGAACGCCGGATCCTTCGACTCCCTGGCAATTTCCACCTGGTCGAGAAACTGCATCATCGCCTCGAGCGAGACCTCGTAGCCCTGCATCATGTGAAGCGGATACTGGGTGAGTTCCATGTGCAGCTTGGCGACGTTACGCCAAGTGCCGCCAACCGCGTAAAAGGTTCGCCCTGCACCCTTTTCCAGGATTTTCGTAGCGCTTCGAACGTGCTTGCGCGCGAACGTGCGGGCCCTCGCAAGAGACCCCCCAGCATATTCCGAAAGGCGCAAGCCGCCGAGCGGCAGGGTGATCCCCTTACCAATCTCGCGTTCCTTGATGTCGATGAGTTCCAGCGACCCGCCACCGAGGTCGCCGGCAATGCCATCCGGATGGAAAAAGCCGCTGATGATGCCGAGCGCGGAAAACTTCGCCTCCTCCTCGCCAGAAAGCACGCGGACTTTCCGCTGGAGGATCGTCTCGGCCTTGTGGATGAAATCAGGCCCGTTGGAGGCTTCGCGCGCCGCAGCCGTCGCCAGAACATACATGGTCGCAGCGCGCGCCTGGTCCGACAAAGCCTTGAAGCGATGCAGGGCGGCCAGCGCGCGGGCGACGCTTTCCTCATCCATCCTACCGGTCAGCGCAATGCCCTTACCGAGGCCGCAGAGTACCTTTTCGTTAAAAAGGATTGCCGGCGATCGGGACATGCCTTCGTAGATGACCACGCGGATCGAATTCGACCCGATATCGACGACGGAGACCGGGGCAATCCCTGGCAGGCGCCCCTGGGCTTCTGATTCAACCATGCAGGTCCAGTTTTATCTCTTGGTCCGGCCGGAAAGCAGGCCGGCAATCAGCTTTGGCGCGCTGGATTTCAGGGCTTCACCGCGGCCGGAGAGGCTAGGGTTGGTCATGAAATACTGCTGCGCATTGAACGGCTCTTCGCCTTTGCGCACTTCCATGCGCCGAGACGTGCCGTCGGGCAATATCTCGTAGCTCTGCTGATTGTCAATGATATTGCCCAGCATGATCTGGGACAAAACCTGCTCGTGCACAGTCGGATTGGTGAGCGGCACAAGCGTTTCGACACGGCGGTCGAGATTTCTGGGCATCATGTCGGCCGAGCCGATATAGACGAGCGCCTTGTCGGAAGGAAGCCCGTGGCCATTGCCGAAGCAGAAGATGCGGCTGTGCTCCAGGAAGCGCCCGACAATCGACTTGACGCGAATATTGTCGGAGAGACCCGGCACCTGCGGGCGCAAGCAGCAGATGCCGCGAATGACAAGATCGATGTCCACGCCGGCCCGGCTTGCCGTATAGAGCGCATCGATGATTTCCGGGTCGACGAGCGAGTTCATCTTCATCCAGATCGCTGCCGGCGCGCCGCTCTTGGCATGTTTGATCTCCTCATCGATATGACGGAGGATGCGCGAGCGCAACGTGTAAGGCGAGACGGCGAGCTTCATGCTCTGCTCCGGTTCGCCATAGCCGGTGATGAAGTTGAAAATGTTCGCCATGTCATGAGCGATCACCGGATTGCAGGTGAAGAACGACAGGTCGGTGTAAATCTTCGCGGTGATCGGATGGTAATTGCCAGTGCCGAGATGGCAGTAGCTGCGGAGCCTGCCTTCCTCGCGGCGAACGACGAGCGACATTTTGGAGTGCGTCTTCAACTCGATGAAGCCGAAAACCACCTGAACGCCGGCGCGCTCGAGGTCGCGTGCCCAGCGGATGTTCGCCTCTTCGTCGAAGCGGGCCTTGAGCTCGACCAGAGCGGTCACCGACTTGCCCGCTTCGGCAGCATCGATGAGAGCGCGGACAATGGGGCTGTCATTTGAGGTGCGGTAAAGCGTCTGCTTTATCGCCAGAACGTCAGGATCGTGCGCAGCCTGCAGAAGAAACTGGACGACCACGTCGAAGGATTCGTAAGGATGGTGGACCACCATGTCCTTTTCGCGGATGGCGGCGAAGCAGTCTCCGGCATGTTCGCGAACGCGTTCGGGAAATCGCGCATTGTAGGGCTGAAATCGAAGATCGTCGCGCGGCGCCTTGGTGATCTCGGAGAGCGTGTTGAGCGCCAGCAGGCCCGGCAGAACCGCGACACGATTATCCGGAACGTTCAGCGCCTGCACGACGAATTGGCGGAGCGAGGCAGGCATCTCGGAATCCGTCTCGATGCGGATCACCTTGCCGCGGCGGCGGCGCTTCAGCGCGGTTTCAAAGAAGCGAACGAGGTCTTCGGCCTCTTCCTCCACTTCGATATCGCTGTCGCGGATGAGACGGAACGTACCGGAACCCTGCACCTCATAGCCTGGATAGAGCCGATGGATGAAGATGTTCGCGACATCCTCGAGCGTGATGTAGCGGATTGTTGCGCCGTCATCCGGCAGGCGCACGAAGCGGTCCAACGCCGGCGGCAGGCGCAGCAGCGCAGTCATCGGCTCGCGGCCATGCTTGCTGGTGAGCTGCAGGCCGATCGAAAAGCCGAGGTTCGGAATGAAGGGGAACGGATGGGCCGGGTCGATCGACAGCGGCGTCAACACCGGAAAGATCGCCTGCTCGAACTCTGCCGCCAGCCACTGCCGGTCGGCGTCGCTGAGGGCGCCGGGGCGCACGATAAGAATATCTTCCTTGGCGAGATATTGCTGGAGGACGGCGAGCGAGGCCTGCTGCTCCATCTGCAGATTGTCAATCTCCCGCAGGATGGCATCGAGCTGTTCGGCGGGCGTCTTGCCGTCCGGCGTGCGGATTACGATGTTCTGGCGCACCTGGCCTTCGAGGCCTGCAACGCGCACCATGAAGAACTCGTCAAGGTTGGCGGCGGAAATCGACAGGAAACGCACACGCTCAAGTAGCGGGTGCTCGGTATTCAGCGTTTCCTCGAGAACGCGGCGGTTGAATTGCAGCCAGGAGAATTCGCGGTTGATGAAGCGTTCGGGACTTGCAAGGAGATCCTCAAGCGGCGAGACACGGGCCGGTGTTGTCGGAATGACTTCCTGATGCTCTAGCGCTGCATTGTCCATGGTCCCGATCACCCCGTTTTCCTCGCCCCTGCGCAGTATATCAGTTTCACGACGGAACTGTGACAGTCAATCAAGGGGCGCCGAATTACCCAATTCATTCAATACTTCGGCGGCTAGAGACCGGGTGATCTTCGTGCCCCGCGCAAGGGCCAGGCGGTCGAGCCGTTCGACGATCGTCTGGGCCGCGTTGAGCGACCGCTCCATCCGGTTCACGATATAAAGCACGAGTTTGTCATCTATATTAAGCTGCCGGTCGGAGAAGAGCTTGACGATGACCTGCGACAGGAGTTCCTCGTCCGGCTCGCCGATTTCGACAACGGTCGCCGCCTTGAGCCTCGATCGCAGATCGGGAAGCTCCACCGGCCACGACATCGGCCAGAGGCGGCTCGTCATCAACAGGCTGTTGCCGTTTTCGCGCACGCTGTTGATGACGTGAAAGAGCTCGGTGTCGTCGAAGCCGTGACGATCGACATCCTCGAAAAGCACTGGCCCGTTTGCCGCAGCGACGGCAGCATCCGATCCCCTCTTGGGATGGATGCCGACGGCACCGGTATGCTCTTTCCAGATACTTGCGAGATGCGACTTTCCGGAACCGACAGGGCCGGCCAGAATGACGACTGGCGACGGCCATTGCGGCCAGGCGTCGATGATGGTCACGGCGGCGCTCAGCCGGTCGGAGACCAGCAGATCGTCACGGCCGTTTGCCGCATCATGGGAAAAGACCAGCGGGAGCTGTTCCCCCGCCTTGCGCTTCACGTCGTTCATTTGGAATCGGCTTTTGTCTTCCGGGTGTCGGCAAGTTGCGAACGGCCCGCGTAAAGATCGCTTTGAAGGTAGCGCGAGAGCGCAAACCGGACAAGGACACCGACGACGGCGGCGGCCGGAACGGCAACGAGCAGGCCGACGAAGCCGAAGAGCGCGCCGAATGCAAAGAGCGCGAACATCAACCAGACCGGGTGAAGTCCGACGCTATGGCCGACGAGTTTCGGCTGCAGGATATTGCCTTCCAGGAACTGGCCGCTAAAAAAGACAACGAGGACCGCGCCGACCCAGAGATAATCCGGCCAGAACTGAACGAGCGCAACGCCGACCGCAAGGACCAGCCCGACGAGCGAGCCGACATAGGGGATGAAGCTGATCATGCCGGCGAAGAGGCCGATGAGCAGGCCGAAGTTCAAGCCGACGAGCGACAGGCCGACGGCGTAGAAGATCCCGAGGATCAGGCAGAGGGAGCCCTGCCCGCGGATGAAGCCGGCGATCGCCTGATCGATCTCGCCGGCGATCTGGCGAACGTCGCTGACATAGTCGCGCGGGATCCACTGATCAACCTTGGAAACCATGCGGTCCCAATCGAGCAGGATGTAGAAGGCAACGACCGGCGTCACGACCAGCAACGAGATGAGGTCGACGATCGCCTTGCCGGAATTCCAGATCTGGCCGAAGAGACCGGTCAGGAAGCCCATGCCTTCCGACAATATGCCGGAGAAATTGTCCTTGATCGTACCGAGCTGGCTCCTGATCCAGCCGGGCAGCAGCGAGTCCTGTAAGTTGGTGATGAAGGCCTGCAATTGGCCGATATAGCCGGGCAGGCGCTGGGCGAAATCGTTGAACTGATTGATCAGGACCGGAATGAGGATCATCAGCGCCAGCGCGAAGACGATGACGAAGGCGATCAGGATGACGATCGTCGCCATCAGGCGGCTGAGCCCCAGACGCTGTAGACGGTCGGCCACGGGATCGAGGAAATAAGCGATCGCCATGCCGGCGACGAAGGGCAGCAGGATCGAGCTGAAGATGTAGAGAAAGACGATGAAGAAGACGAGCACGCCCAGCCAGAAGTAGACCTGCCGTTTGAGACTTGCGCCGCTGACCTGATGTGGCATCGCTTTCCCCGTTCGTCCGCTCGTGACGCAATCGTTTCGCGCCGCTACTCGAAGCACATAGGATGCAGGCCGGAATATGGTCAAGTCTGCGGCGGAAAATCCAACTCTCCTGTATGGAAAGAGCGGGAAATTAGGGCTTTTCTCCATGCGCCGCCTTGCATAAAGCGCACTCTCATGCAATTGCGACCCGCATGTGACAGCGGTTTATTTACCGCCCCCGAACCTGCATCGGAGATCAGCATGAGCCAGTCTGGAAAAAACGGCCTGACCTATAGCGACGCAGGCGTCGATATCGATGCCGGCAATCTTCTGGTTGAGAAGATCAAGCCTGCCGTACGCTCGACGCGCCGGCCCGGCGCCGACGGCGAAATCGGCGGCTTCGGCGGCCTGTTCGACCTGAAGGCTGCCGGCTTTACCGATCCGGTTCTCGTTGCCGCCAATGATGGCGTCGGCACCAAGCTGAAGATCGCGATCGACGCGGACTACCACGAAACGGTCGGCATCGACCTTGTCGCCATGTGCGTCAACGACCTCGTCGTCCAAGGCGCTGAACCGCTTTTCTTCCTCGATTATTTCGCGACTGGCAAGCTCGACCCGGACCAGGGTGCGGCGATCGTTGGCGGCATTGCGGCCGGCTGCCGTGAGGCGGGCTGCGCGCTGATCGGCGGCGAGACGGCGGAAATGCCTGGCATGTATTCTTCCGGCGATTACGATCTCGCAGGCTTTGCGGTCGGCGCTGCTGAGCGCGGTCAGCTTCTTCCTTCTGGCGATATCGCCGAGGGCGATATCATCCTCGGCCTTGCTTCCTCCGGCGTCCACTCGAACGGCTTTTCGCTGGTACGTAAGATCGTCGAGCTTTCGGGTCTCGGCTGGGATGCGCCGGCACCTTTCGCCGAAGGCAAGGCGCTCGGCGAGGCGCTGCTGACGCCGACCCGTATCTATGTGAAGCCGCTTCTGAAGGCGATCCGCGAAACCGTCGCCATCAGGGCGCTGGCGCACATCACCGGCGGCGGATTTCCCGAGAACATTCCGCGCGTGCTGCCAAAGCATCTCGCCGCCGAGATCGATCTTGCCGCCGTCAAGGTTCCGCCGGTGTTCTCCTGGCTTGCCAAAACGGGCGGCGTCGAGGCGACGGAAATGCTCCGGACCTTCAATTGTGGCATCGGCATGATCGCCGTTGTCTCGGCTGAAAATGCCGCTGCAGCGACCGCCGCCCTGGAATCAGAAGGCGAAAAGATCATCACGCTCGGCCGCATGATCGCCCGCGCAGAAGGTGCTCCGGGGACCGTTTACAAGGGCACGCTCGCTCTATGACCATGCCGCGCAAACGCGTCGTCGTCTTCATTTCCGGCGGCGGTTCGAACATGATGGCGCTCGTTGCGGCAGCGAAAGCTCCGGGCTTTCCCGCTGAGATTGTCGGCGTGATTTCCGACAAGGCGGATGCTGGTGGCCTTGAGAAGGCCGCTGCGGAAGGCATTTCCACGTTTGCTTTCGTCCGCAAGGACTATACCAGCAAGGAGGCCCACGAGGCGGCGATCTTCGAAGCGCTCGACCGGCTTTCGCCGGATATCCTCTGCCTTGCGGGCTACATGCGGCTTTTGAGCGCGACATTCATCCAGCGTTACGAAGGCCGGATGATCAATATCCACCCTTCTCTACTGCCGCTTTTTCCGGGGCTGCACACGCATCAACGCGCCATCGACGCAGGCATGCGGATCACAGGCTGCACCGTGCATTTCGTCACCGAAGGCATGGACGAAGGTCCGGCGATCGGACAGGCCGCAGTGCCCATCCTTTCCGGCGATACAGCCGATACGCTCGCCGCGCGCGTTCTCACGGTCGAGCATCAGCTCTATCCGCAGGCGCTGCGGCTCTTTGCCGAAGGCAAGGTGAGGATGGAAGGCGGCAAGGCGGTTGGCACGGGTGTGTCCGCTCAGCCGAACTCCAATCACATCATCTCCCTGATCGCCTGACTGCCTCAGGCAGCGAGCGCCCGAAGCTGATGCAAGGTGCCGTCGCTGTAGACGAAACGTCCGCCGCGGAACGTGGCGCGGATGCGGTGCACGTCGCCCGGCTCAACGACAACCAGATCTGCACGTTGGCCGACGGCGATCTCGCCGCGGTCTGTCAGACCCGCGGAACGGGCAGCGTTCTTGGTCGCCATGGCGACTGCGACCGGCATTGCGCTTTGCTCGGCGATCTTGAAGATGCCCGGTACGAAAGCCGCCGGGTGATAATCGGCGGCAATCACCGTCAATAGCCCGGCCTTGGCGGCATCAAGGGCGCTGAGATTGCCGGACATGGACTTGCCGCGAAGCGCGTTCGGGGCGCCCATGAGCGTCCAGAGCCCGCGGCGACGCGCCTCCTCGGCAGCGGGCAGCGTGACTGGAAATTCGCTGATCGTCACGCCGAGATCATGCATCTCGGCCACCTTTTCGGCACTGTCGTCATCGTGGGAGGCAAGCGATAGCTTCCGCTTCAGTGCGAGGGCGACAATCTCCTTCAGCTTTGCCTCGATCTCGGGATTGCTTCGCATGGCAATGCGCTTAGCGACCATTTCCGCCGCCATTTCCTCCGAAATTGCCCGCCGCTCGGCGATGCTCAATACGTAGCTCTGGATATTGTTGTACTGTCCCTGGCCCGGCGTATGGTCGGTTAGCGACACCATGTCGATATGACCGGCTTCAAGCAGCTTTTGGAGCTCAGGAGCGGCACCCACATTGGTGATCTCGTAGCGGGCATGGACGCGATGGTCGATCAGCAGATTGTGCTTGAGCCGGTTGATTCCCTCGATGACAGCGCCGGTGGTCTCCAGGGAGCGGACATGGCCGTAAACGCTCTCGGTCGCGAAGGAAATCGCCGCAAAAGCCGTCGTCACGCCTGCGGCCGCGAGCTTTTTGTCAAGCTCGTGGATGCCGAAATCGATCGGCATCGTAGCGTTCGGCCGCGGTGCGATCTCGCGCTCGATCATGTCGCCATGCAGATCGACGAACCCCGGCATCAGCAGCCGCCCGCCGCCGTCGATCGCAGCGTTGGCGACCGGCTCAGGCCTTATCTCGGCGATCACGCCGTCCTCGATCCTGATCGAGCCTTGGCCCACCACCTCTTCGGGAAGAACGAGCGTGAAATTGCTGAGCCACATGACTTTTCTCCTTCGGCAACGACGATCGGCAAACAGCAGCGGATAGGCCTGCTTCGTGACAGCTGGATGAATGGGGCTCGATAGCCTGCCAATCCGAATCATAGCCGACAGCGATCACGTTACGATCTTTCGGCCTTCTCGCGCCAACCAGTTATCGGCATACGATGCAGCATATCTTGCGCTCGCGATGTCCCAAGGCACATCAGCTGCGATCCTCGATGCGAAGCTGATCGGGGCTGCGGTCGCAGAAAAAGTCGCGCCGCCGGCGCCGCGCCGCCCCTGGTTACGGCTTAGGTGACTACTCCCCGGCCTGAAGGCCGGAGCTTCTGGTCTTGATCAGGCCGCTTGCGCGACCTGACTGCTACCGTCTTCTTCCTGCTTCCGACCTCCAGCAAGGTTCGATCCACAGGCCATCCCCGGATGTCCTCCGGTTCGGGCCTTGCGGCCCAGATGAAGAATGTTGCGGCCGGCGTTGTGGTCGGCGCAGGCGGCGTGGCCGCATCTGACGCATTCGAACCGGTCGCGGTCGATCCGGTTCTTCGGATCGACATGCCCGCACTCGGCGCATCGCTGCGACGTCCGTGCGGGGTTGACGTAGAAGACGGCGCCGCCGCGGCGGCGCATCTTGTATTCGAACTGCAGACGCGTCGCTCCGGGCGACACGTCGAGGATCGCCCGGTTCAGTCCGGACTTCTGCGCGACGTTGGTGCCCGGCTCCTCGACGGTCCCCTTGGCCGAGGCGGTCATGTTCTTCAGCTTCAGGTCCTCGAGATAGAGGACGTCGCAGCGACTGACGACGTCGGTCGTCATCTTATGCTTCGCGTCCCGTCTGCGCCGGACGATCCTGGCCCTGAACCGCCTGAGATCCCGCTGCGCCCGCAGACGGTTCTTCGAACCCCTGCTGCGGCGCGAGACGCGCCTGGCGAGGTTCGCCTCTCTGCGCTTCTCCTTCTCGGTCATTCTTGGCAGGTCGTAGACCGTGCCGTCGGAGAGCGCGAGCGCGTTGACCACGCCGAGGTCGCCCCCGAGCTCGACGAGATCCGGCAGGTCGAGCACGCTCGCAGGCTCGTCGACCTCACGCTCGGTCTGCACCGCGACGTACCAGTGGTCGCCGTCGGCGGAGACCGTGACGTTCTTCACCTCGCCGAGGAAGGGCCGATGGAGAACCAGCTTCACCCAGCCCGCCTTCGGCAGCAGGATTCCCTTCTCACCGAAGGAGATCTGCTTCGGGTCTGGGAAGCGGAAGGATTCGTTCTGGAACTTCCGTCTCGCCTTCGGGTACGCCGCGTGGCCCTTGAAGAAGTTCTTGAACGCCTTGTCGAGGTCGACGGCCGCCTGCTGCAGGCAGTGGTTCGGAACGTCCTTGAGGAACGGCAGATGGGCCTTCAGGCCCGGCAGTTCCTTGATCTGGTCGAACGAGGACAGGCGGTGCCTGGACGGCATCGCATACGCCATGCTCCGCTGCTCGAGGCAGAGGTTGTAGACGAGGCGGCAGCAGCCGACGGTCTGGCGGAACAGCCGCGCCTGCCGCGCGTCCGGGTAGATCCTGTATCGGTAGCCAAGCCGTTTCTTCATCGGAAAACCATAGGACGTTCTTCATATGTTCCGCAAGCGCCGGCGGATGCCGGACCGGAACATGGTTAACGGCGTCCCGTCCGCCTTACCCCGCCCGGAAGGACGAGGTTTGCGGCGGACACGTTCCGATCAAGCTATCCCTATTCATCGCCGCCCATTGCAGCAGGATGATCGTTTTCATGTCGCGGATTTCGCCGGTTTCGATCATGGCGATCGCCGTATCGAGCGGAACCTCAAGCACTTCGATATCCTCATGCTCCTCTTCCAATCCGCCGCCGTTCGAGACGCGGTCCGTCGTATCGATCAGTGCGGCGAAGAAATGCACGACTTCGCCGTTGGAGCCGGGTGAACTATAGGCCTTGAAGAGAAACCGGACGTCGCGGATGCGGAATCCGGTTTCCTCTGTCGCTTCGCGGCGGATCGCCGCTTCGGGCTCTTCGCCGTCGAGAAGCCCTGCCGGCGTTTCGATTATGAAGGCGGGTTCGCCCTGCAGATCGGGCGGCAGGCGGAACTGTTTGACGAGGACGACGGAGCCGCGCTTCGGATCATAAAGTAGGATCGTGGCGGCCGGCGTGCGGTGATAGACCTCGCGATGAAGGCGATGGGTGACGCCGTTCGAATCCGTATAGTCAAGCTCGTAAACGCTCAGCCGCGTCCAGCCTTCGGCAAGCGTCGTTTCGCCGACGACTTCCGCCTTTGCCTTCGCGAACTTCGTCATGCGGGATCCTTGCGCAGCCAGACCTTGTTGTCGTGGATTGCAGCCCCGCCATAGGGCGCTACAGGGTCCGCGCCGGTGAGCACATTGATGCCCTCCCCGTTGACGTGCGCCTTGTTCGGCCACAGGCCCTCGGCGATCACCACCCCCGGCTTGACCTCCGTCGTCACGCGGGCGTGCAGGCGCACCTCGCCGCGCCGGTTTCCGACCTGGACGAGATCACCGTGGCCGATCCCGTTCGCCTCGGCGTCCTGCGGATTGATCATCAGCTCGGGACGCCCCTCCTTTTGCCGCGAGGTTTTCGTTTCCGAGAAGCTGGAATTCAGGAAATTGCGCGCCGGCGAGGTCGCCAGGCGGAAGGGATGCTCGGCATCGGCCACTTCGATGACGTCGACCTGATCGGGAAAGGCCGGCAGCTCGGAATGCGGCCCGAGCAGACCGACGGAATCCGGTGGGCGGTTCGGCGCCGGCTGGTTTGCCCAATCCGGCCGGAAGCGGAACTTGCCGTCCGGATGCGCGAAACCGTTGAGAAAATGCGCATCTTCGAAGACGGGCTGGCGGTCGAACCATTTGTGTTCGAGGAAGTAATCGTAGCGCGGAAGGCCGCTTGATTCGAGAATGCGATCGACCATTTCCCGCGCGCTAAAGCCGAAGCCTGGCCGATCTGCGACGCCGAGGCGCTTTGCCAGCTCCTCGATGACGAAAAGGTTGGTGCGCACCGTCGGCGGCGGCTCGACGAGTTTCGGGCCGAGCAGGATGTGGTTCTGGCCGCCGGCGCGATAGATATCGTCATGCTCGACGAACATCGTCGCCGGGATGACGATATCGGCCATCTCGGCGGTCTCGGTCATGAACTGCTCGTGCACGGCTACGAAGAGGTCGTCGCGAGCGAAGCCGCGTTTCACCAGCCGCTGCTCGGGCGCGATGTTTACCGGATTGGTGTTCTGGATCAGCATGGCGGTGACCGGTCCGCGATGGCGGAGTGCCACTGGATCTCCGGTCAGCACGCGGCCGATCTGCGATTGGTCGAGCATGCGGATATCCGGATCCTTCATCGGTTTGCCGGTGAGCTCCGCATTGTTCATGCGGAAGATATCGCTGTTCGAATGGAAGGCGCCGCCACCTTCATATTGCCAAGAGCCAAGCACGGTGGCGATCGAGGCTGCTGCGTGCATGGCGACTGCGCCGTTGCGCTGCCGGGTAAAGCCGTAGCCGAGGCGGAAATAGGTCTTCTTCGTCGTGCCGACGAGCTTTGCGAAAGCCTCGATCTCTTCAACCGGGAGCCCGGTGATCGCGGCTGCCCATTCCGGCGTCTTCGTCTGGAGGTGCGCTTCGAGGCCGGCCGGATCATCCGCATATTTCGCCATATAGGCGCCGTCGGCATAGCCGTCGCGGAAGGCGATGTGCATGACGGCGCACGCGAGCGCCGCATCGGTGCCGGGCCTGACGATGAGCGCCATGTCCGCCTGCTTCATCGTCGGATTGTCGTAGATGTCGATGACGACGATCTTGGCGCCGCGCTCCTTGCGGGACTTGATCGCATGCGTCATGACGTTGACCTGCGTCGAAACCGCGTTCGTTCCCCAGATGACGACGCAATCGGTACGGCCCATCTCGCGCGGATCAGGACCCCGGAGCGTGCCCGTTGCCATAGTGAAGCCGGTCCAGGCCGGGTTGGTACAGATCGACGAGAAGAAGCCGGAATAGCGTTTGGCATGGCGCAGGCGTTCGATGCTGTCCCGCTGCACCCAGCCCATGGTGCCGGCATAGTAATAGGGCCAGACCGCCTCGCTGCCGTTCTTCGCTTCGGCCTTCACGAAGGCTTCGGCGATCTCGTCCAGAGCCTCGCCCCAGGAAATCTGCTGCCAGCGCCCCTCGCCTTTCGCGCCGGTGCGGCGCAAAGGGTGCATCAGCCGGTCCGGATGATAGAGTCGCTCGGCATATCGCGCGACCTTGGCGCAGATGACGCCGGACGTATAGCTGTGATCGTTGGCGCCGCGCACGCGGCCGATGCGGCCGTCCTCCGCGATCTCCACCTCCAGCGCGCAGGTGGAGGGACAGTCGTGCGGACAGGCGGTGTGCCCGACCTTCTTGCCGGGATCGGCGGATTTGGCGTGAATGGGGGTCGCAATGTTCATGGCTTTTCTATATTCCAAGCCGTCATCCCCCAAAAGCCGGAAATGACGGCGATGACACAAATTCATAGCAGGCATCAGCGAAAATGAACTACCGCCATATCTATCACGCGGGCAATTTTGCCGATGTGCTGAAACACGCCGTTCTGGCGCGGCTGATCCGTTACATGCAGAAGAAGGATGCGGGTTTCCGCGTGCTCGACACGCATGCAGGCGTCGGACTCTACGACCTTTCTTCGGAAGAGGCGCAAAAGACCGGCGAGTGGCAGGACGGCATCGGAAAGATCATGGAAGCTGAGTTTGCGCCGCAGGTGGCTGACCTGCTCGCGCCCTATCTTTCTGCGATCCGGGAACTCAACCCGGAGGGCGGCATGCGCTTCTATCCCGGTTCGCCGAAGCTTTCGCGCATGCTCTTCCGCCCGCAGGACCGGCTTTCGGCGATGGAGCTGCATCCGGAAGATTATGCCCGCCTTCACCGGCTGTTCGAAGGCGATCACCATGCCCGTATCACAGAACTCGACGGCTGGCTGGCGCTCGGCGCGCATCTGCCGCCGAAGGAAAAGCGTGGCATCGTGCTCGTCGATCCGCCTTTCGAGGAAGACGGCGAATATGAGCGCCTGGTCGATGGCCTGGTGAAAGCCTACCGGCGTTTTCCGGGCGGCACCTATTGCCTCTGGTATCCGCTGAAGAAGGGGGCACCCATCAAGGAGTTCCACGAGACGCTGCAGGAAACCCAAATTCCGAAGATACTGTGCGCCGAACTCAGCGTGCGCAGCGACCGCGGCGGCGTCACCGGGTTGACGGGCTCCGGCCTCGTCATCGTCAATCCGCCTTTCACGCTGAAGGACGAACTGCACGCGCTGCTGCCGGCGCTCAAGGATGAGCTTGCCCAAGACCGGTTCGCCTCACAACGCACCTTCTGGCTGCGCGGCGAGGCGAAGGCCGGAAAGGCAGATTGACCGCCTGCTGCACTTGCGAAATAGTCCCGCGCCGAAACCGCTTTCCGAGGTGAAACATGAAGCTGCTTTGCTCTCCGACATCGCCCTACTCCAGCAAGGTGCTCATGGCCGCGCACTATCTGGAGCTCGGCGTCACCGAAATCCGCGTCGATACCAATGCCGGCCCGGCGGTCCTCGTTGACAACAACCCGCTCGGCAAAATCCCGACGCTTTTGACCGATGAAGGGCTTTCGGTCTTCGACAGCGTGACGATCATGCATTATTTCGGGCGGCTCAAGAACAGCAAGCTCTACCCTTCAAAGAACGGTAAGCGAACCGAGGCGGAGATTCTGGAAGCGCTCTGCGACGGCATTTGCGATTGCCTGCTGGCGATCATTTATGAGCGCCGCTTCCGCGAGGAGGTGAAAGTGCACCAGCCCTGGATCGACCGGCAGTGGAAGAAGGCCGTCAGCGGCCTGAACCATATCAGTGCGCATCCGCCGAAGATCGGCAAGAGACTGAACGGCAGCCATTTCGCGCTTGCGGCGACGATCGGCTATCTGGAACTGCGCTTCAAAGACCAGTGGGAAGCCGACCATCCGGAACTGATCGACTGGGCACGCAAATTCGAGAAGAAATTCCCTGCCTACGGGGAACTCAAGCCGCACGGCTGAGGCGAAAAAGCCGGGCGCGAGGCCCGGCTTTCATCATGTATTTTCGGCAACTTAGAACTTGACGCCGATACCGACTTTGACGCTGTGTTCGTCATAGCCGCGCGATACGTTCGTAGCGCCGAGATCGAAGTCCTTGTTCTGATAGTCGCTGAAGCGGTATTCGACACGTGCCGTAATATTGTTCGTCACGAGGGCTTCCGCACCCGCGCCGACCGTGTAGCCGAAGGCCGTGTTGGTGTCGGATTCGCCGAAGCCGCTGACCTTGTTGTTCGCCGCAGCGGCACCAGCCGTCGCGTAGAGCAGGAACGGGTTCAGGTCGTAACCGACGCGGCCACGCACGGAGCCATTGAAGCGGTTCTTGTTGGTGATGCCGTCCGACGTGCTGTCGAGGCCGGAATAACCGAGATCGGCTTCGACACCATAGACGATCTGGCCGCTCTGCCAGTTGTAACCCGTGTAGAGCTGGCCGCCCAATGCGTAACCGTCGCGGTCTGCACCGAAGTTGCCCTTATTATAGGTGCCCGCGCCGCCGAGATAGAAGCCTTCCCAGTTGCCTGCCGGAGCGGCCGGCTCGGCCTGCGCTACCGGAGCTTCCGGAACCTGGTCGACCGCGTCGGCAGCGTTGGCGGCGGAAAAACCGGCGATCAAGAAGGCGGATGCCATCAGGCTGGCAATAAATGTACGCATACTTATTCTCCTTTCGATCCCGCGCCCTTCGTAAACTATCCTACGCCGAAGCATTCGCGAGAAATTACTAGATGTCCCTCTCGGATCGAGGTCGAAAGTGGAGAGCAATTGCGGATTTGAGAGAGCCAAATTGTGAAATGATTGTGGCGGAGAAGCGGCTGAAATTCGATGTTGCTACAGAGCAACAGAATACTTGTTAACCATAACGATTGGTTAATCTGACAATACTTAATTTATGAACTTCATTTCTCAAATACTACATAGAATAAATCGGCAACAGAGGCAACCGTCACGGCCTATTTATATAGTCTGTGCCTGCCCCTATATAGAAACGCACCGAGAATCGCAGGACCAGAAGGCACGCTTTTGAACGAGAAAAGACTTAAGGCGGCGCTCGTAACCGGAGCTGCCAAGAGAATAGGCCGGGCGATAGTCGAGGATTTGGCGGAAAACGGCTTTTCTGTTGCCATTCATGCCAATAGCTCGATCGACGAGGCCGAGGCCGTTGCGGCGGAATTGCGGCGCCAAGGCAAAAGCGCCGTCGCAATGCAAGGCGACCTCACGAAAATAAACGAGACGGAAGCCCTTATAAAAAGAGCCGTAGACCAGCTTGGCCCCATCGATCTGCTCGTCAACAATGCCTCGGTCTTCCGCGAAGATTCGCTGAGAAAGATGGATGCCGGTGTCTGGGACGAACATTTCGCCGTGCATGTCCGGGCGCCTTCGATCCTCGCCGCGCAATTCGCGGCCCAGCTGCCGGAAACGTCCACCGGCCTCGTTGTCAATGTCATCGACCAGCGCGTCTGGGCGCTGCGGCCGAGCTTCTATTCTTATACTCTGTCGAAGTCGGCGCTTTGGACCGCAACGCAGACGATGGCGCAGGCACTTGCTCCGAAGATTCGCGTCAACGCCATCGGGCCCGGTCCCTCGATCCCAAGCGAACGGCAGTTGCAGGAAGACTTCCAAGCGCAGGTGGCAGCCCTTATCTTGAGGCGAGGACCTGCGTTGGAGGAATTCGGCCGGACGATTCGCTTTCTGTTCGAGACGCCCTCGATCACGGGTCAGATGATTGCACTCGACGGCGGCCAGCATCTCGCGTGGCAGACGCCGGATGTGCTGGAGATCAAGGAATGAATGCCAAGAAGCTGCCCGATGGCGGCGTTCTTTACGATGAAACCGACGAAAACGAAGACGATATCGAGGTGGAAAGCGACCTTTCCGCCGCGCCGGTGCCGGCTGCAATCGACTGGAATGAAGGCGGCGGCAACGAGAGCGGGCTTGCCGGCGCGGAACTCATCGGCGAATTCGTCAAGCGGCTGCCGAACAGCCCCGGCGTCTACCGCATGTTCAATGCCGACGGCGACGTGCTCTACGTCGGCAAGGCGCGCAGCCTCAAGAAGCGGGTCGGCAACTATGCGATGGGCCGGGTCCACTCCAACCGCATCGCGCAGATGGTCCGCCTGACCTCGCATATGGAATTCGTGACGACGCGCACGGAGACCGAGGCGCTGCTTCTGGAAGCGAATCTGATCAAGCGCTTACGGCCGCGCTTTAACGTGCTTTTGCGCGACGACAAGTCCTTTCCCTATATCCTCATCACGGGCGACCATCGCGCCCCGGCGATATTCAAGCATCGCGGCGCCCGCGCCCGCAAAGGCGACTATTTCGGCCCCTTCGCCTCCGCTGGCGCAGTGGGCCGCACGATCAATTCGCTGCAGCGCGCCTTCCTGATCCGCACCTGCACAGACAGCGTTTTCGAGACGCGCACGCGACCCTGCCTTCTCTATCAGATCAAGCGCTGTTCAGGGCCCTGCACCCGCGAAATCAGCGACGAAGGCTATGCGCAGCTGGTGCAGGAGGCGAAGGACTTCCTTTCCGGCAAGAGCCAGAAAGTGAAGGCGCATATGGCGGAGGAAATGAACGCGGCTGCCGAAGAGCTCGATTTCGAGCGCGCCGCGGTCTATCGCGATCGCCTGGCTGCACTCTCACACGTCCAGAGCCATCAGGGCATCAATCCGGCAGGCGTCGAGGAGGCGGACGTCTTCGCGATCCACCACGAGGGTGGGATTTCCTGCATCCAGGTCTTCTTTTTCCGCACCGGGCAGAACTGGGGTAATCGCGCCTATTTCCCGAAGGCCGACCCGCAGCTTTCGGGCGCCGAGGTTCTGAACGCCTTCCTGGCGCAGTTTTACGACGATAAGCCCGTGCCGAAGCAGATCATGCTGTCGGAAACTGTCGAGGAAATAGAACTCCTGGCGGCGGCACTTGGCGAAAAGGCCGGACACAAGGTTTCCATCGTGGTGCCTCAGCGCGGCGAGAAGCGCGATCTTGTCGATCACGTCGTTGCCAACGCGCGCGAGGCACATGGCCGAAAACTTGCCGAAACTGCGTCGCAATCACGCCTGCTCGAAGGCTTCAAGGAAACGTTCGGTCTCGCCTACGCCCCGCAGCGGATTGAAATCTACGACAATTCGCACATCATGGGCACCAATGCGGTCGGCGGTATGGTCGTCGCGGGGCCGGAAGGCTTCGTGAAGAGCCAGTACCGCAAGTTCAACATCAAATCGACCGACATCACGCCCGGGGACGACTTCGGCATGATGCGCGAGGTAATGACGCGGCGGTTCTCGCGGCTGATCAAGGAGGAAGGCATTCCGGACAGGTCGCAGCCGGTATCCAGCGCTGAGGCCGCCGATATGCCGTTCCCCGCCTGGCCGGACACAATCCTGATCGACGGCGGCCAAGGTCAGATGACCGCGGTGCGCGCAATCCTCGAAGAACTCGGTATCGCGGACAGCGTCATTGCCATCGGTGTTGCCAAAGGCGTCGACCGCGATGCCGGGCGTGAGCGTTTCTTCCCGCCGGGGCGCGAAAGCTTCACGCTGCCGCCGCGCGATCCCGTGCTCTATTTCATCCAGCGCATGCGGGATGAAGCCCACCGCTTTGCCATCGGCTCGCATCGCGCACGGCGCAAGAAAGAGATGATCAAGAACCCGCTCGACGAGATCGGCGGCATCGGCCCGTCGCGCAAGCGGGCGCTGCTGCAGCATTTCGGCACTGCAAAGGCGGTTTCGCGCGCAGCGCTTTCCGATCTCATGGCGGTCGACGGCATTTCCGAAACGGTCGCAAAGCAGGTCTACAACCATTTTCACGACGATGCCGCTAAATAGGCGGCTGCGGTCGCAAATTCCACGCAAAGGCGGCAGAAAACCAGAAAGAATGTTGACGGCTTGCGATCAAACCCGTCATCTACGGGCACAAGCATTCAGAGAAACGGTTTCATGGCATCGCGCGCATATAGTCTTCCCAACTTACTGACCTACGGCCGTATTCTCGCGGTACCGCTGATCGTCCTCTGTTTCTTTATCGAAGGACGGCTCGCCATCAGCAATACGGCGCGATGGGTTGCCCTCTGGATCTTCGTCATCGCCTCGCTCACCGATTTCCTGGACGGCTATCTGGCGCGCATCTGGAACCAGACCTCGAATATCGGCCGCATGCTCGACCCGATCGCCGACAAGCTGCTCGTCGCCTCGATCCTGCTGCTGGTGGCCGCGGATCAGACAATCGCCGGCTGGTCGATCTGGGCGGCGATCACCATCCTCTGCCGCGAAATCCTCGTTTCCGGGCTGCGGGAGTATCTTGCCGCGCTCAAGGTTAGCGTTCCCGTCACGCGGATCGCCAAATGGAAGACGACATTGCAGTTGGTGGCGATCGCGTTTCTGCTCGCAGGTCCAGCGGGCGACGAGATTTTCCCCTACACGACGCAGATCGGCATCGGCCTTCTATGGATCGCCGCCATTTTGACCATATATACCGGCTACGACTATTTCCGCGCGGGCCTGAAGCACATCGTGGACAACGAAGAATGACACGGCTTGTCTATTTCGCCTGGGTGCGCGAACGGATCGGCAAGAGCGAGGAAGACATCGCGCTTCCTTCCTCCGTCGTCACCGTTGCCGATCTTCTCGGCCACCTGAAGACGCTCGGCGAAGAATACGAGACGGCGCTTCAATACGAAAACGTGATCCGCGTGGCGCTCGACCAGGAACATGCCGAACACGACGAGCCGATCGGCAATGCCCGCGAGATCGGGATTTTTCCCCCGATGACGGGCGGGTGAGATATGTCGGGCAGAACGGCCGAGTTTCCGAGAAGACGAATGGAAACACTGCGCATAAAGACGACTGCCCCGCACTCCTCCCTCATTCCTGTGCTCGTCACAGGAATCGAGTGCGCCCAAGTCCTTGGGCGCACGAGAAGTTCTTGCAAAAGTGAAAGAGTCATTCAAGGCGCGGAGACGCCGTCACCGGATTCCTGTGACGAGCACAGAAATGAGGGAGCATGCGGGAACCTCGCCGTCCGTCATCGAGCGGAGAGTGTGCTGTGACCATCTCCCCCACCATCCGCGTCCAGCGCGAAGATTTCGACCTGCAGACCGAAGTCGATCGGCTGACGAGGGCTGAGCCCGGTATTGGCGCGATCGTGACCTTCTCCGGCCTCTGCCGTGACGAAGGCGGCATGCTCGCCGCGCTCGAACTCGAGCATTATCCGGGCATGGCCGAGGCGGAGATGACCCGCATCGCAAATCTCGCGATCGAGCGTTTCGGCCTGCTTGGGCTCACCGCCATCCACCGCTTCGGAAAAATCGCCGCGGGGGAAAATATCGTGCTGGTGATCGCCGCCGCCCCGCACAGGCAGGCGGCATTCGACGGCGCAAACCTCGTCATGGACTATCTGAAGACCGCCGCGCCCTTCTGGAAGAAGGAGCATGGCACGGACGGCTCGGCAGGCGATTGGGTCTCCGCCAAGGATGCAGACGACGCGGCACGCGACAAGTGGAAATGATCAGGGAATGGCCCGCTCGCGCCTGCTCAGCACCAGCAGGAAGACGAGCAGCGAGAAGATAACGAAATCCCGCCAGAGAAACGGTCCGTAAGCGGTCCACAGGGTTTCGGCAAAGCCGATGCCGGCCGCGCCGCCCGCGGATCTCAGCGGATCGGAATAGCCGCCCGCCGCAGCGATCATCAGCACCTTAAGGCCGAAGAGCAGGCCCGCGCCGAAATTCATCGAGCCGTAGTAAAAGGTCGTCAGGATGCCGCAACATGTGGCGACGAAGACGGCGGCCACGTAGGCACCCAGGAAGACGCGGCTTGCGCTGACGCCGCAGAGCTCGGCGGCGAACGGATCATCCGTCACCGCGCGCCAGATACGACCCCAGGCGCTGCGCCGGAGCACCAGGCCGCCAATCGCGATCAGCGCGCACATGAGCGCCGTATTGATGAGTTGAATATAGGTTAGCGTCACCTTGAACGACGCGTCGCTCCAGAACACGACGGTGCGGTTGAAAAAGGGCGACAGCCAGAGTTCCCGCGTATCGGACGCCAGCCGCGCCGTCTCCATGAGCAGGATGGTCACGCCGAGGGCTGCGACGATGACCGTATTTGGCGAACGGCGAACGAGCGGCTGCATAACGGAGCGGCCGATCCAGAAGCCGGTGCCGAGAGAATAGACGAAGGACATGAGGACGCCGATCGCGATCGACGCGGGCAGGACGAGCCAAAGCCGGTTATAGGCAAAATCGGTGAACAGCAGCAGGATCTGCCCGGCGAAAGCAAACATCGCACCATAGGTGATGTCGGCGCGTTTGGTGACGCCGAAGGCCAGTGCATAGCCGAAGGCAAGTGCCGCATAGAGCGCTGCCAACGGCACCGCGTTTGCCAGCTGCTGCAAAAGATAACCCATCGAGAACTCCGGACCCTTTGCAAATATAACTGGCAAAAACCATTTTGCCAGTTATATTTTCACCATGACCTTTGCCTGGACCGCACATCGTTTTTCCAGCGGCGCGCTGGCGCTGGATGTCGCCAACAGCGTCGTTCTGCGCCATAGTACATCACGCCGCATCGACCGTTTTGCAGCAGGTGAACAGCTGGAGAGTTTTCCGCTAGCGGCGGCAAAATTCTGCGCCGAGCGCGCGCTTTTCGGCGACGTGCTGCCGGTGGCTCCGGAAAACAGGCCGAACTTCATTGCGCTGCGTGAGGCGACAGACCGCTATTTCCGGCAGAAGGTGCTGACCGGCAACGACGATCGTCTTCTCGCGGAACTGCTCGAAACACTTGCCGTGACGCTGCGCGATGCAAAGCCCAACGGGCTCGACGCCGCGACCGCGCATTCGGTGCTTCGGCTCATTGCTATGCCCGATCCAGAGCGCATGAAGATATGCCGCAATTGCGGCTGGCTGTTCATCGATCGCAGCAAGAACAAAAGCCGTGCCTGGTGCGACATGGCCGTCTGCGGCAACCGCGCCAAGGCGAGCCGGCACTACCGCAGGAAGAAGGAGGAGGAGGCGACATGAAGATCAAGGCCGTTACGGCGCTGGCGCTGGGTGCGGTGCTGATTGCCGGGTGTCAGCGCAAAATGGAAAAGATGGTCGAAGTCAGCGGCCACATGTTCGTGTTCAACTACCGCGTCGCGACCGCCACCTATCTCGTCACGCTCAAGAAGACATCGCCTATTCCAGACGGCACCGTGGCGATCGCGGAATTCGAGAATCCGGCCGGCGGCGATCCGATCATCCTCAAGGAGAAAGTCTTCCCGGCCTGGGACAAGATCACGCTGCAGAGCCCGAGCCTGCACTGCGTCCGCAAGGACAGGCCCTATTCCGTTAATATCCGCCTTGTCGATGCCGAGGGTACGACGCTGCAGGAGTTGAAGACGCAGTTGGTCTCGGACGTAGATCAGTCGGTGCTGCCGAGCAAGCCGCTCGTCGTCGGGCCGCTCTATACGCAGAACCCGGAGGTCTTCAAGCCGGACGGAACGACCGACTTCAGCAATGCCGACAAGTGTCCCGCGGTATAATGAAAAAGCCGGAGCGAGGCCCCGGCTTTCGAGAGTCATTTCAAAGGCTTCAGCCTTACGGCTGAGCTTCCGATTCAGCCGACGATTTCAGTGTCGGAGAACCAGTACTTGATTTCCTGGGCAGCCGTTTCCGGAGCGTCGGATCCGTGCACGGAGTTTTCGCCGATCGAAAGAGCATGGACCTTACGGATCGTGCCTTCGTCAGCGTTTGCCGGGTTCGTCGCACCCATGATTTCGCGGTTCTTGAGGATAGCATCTTCCCCTTCGAGAACCTGAACGACGGTCGGGCCAGAGGTCATGGTTTCGACGAGTTCGCCGAAGAACGGACGCTCTTTGTGAACGGCATAGAAGCCCTCAGCTTCGCGCTTGCTCATCCAGACACGCTTGGAAGCAACGACGCGCAGGCCGGCATCTTCCAGCATCTTGGTGATAGCGCCCGTCAGGTTGCGCTTCGTTGCGTCCGGCTTGATCATCGAAAAGGTGCGTTCAATCGCCATTGGGTCAAATCCTCTGGTTTAGCGGGAAAAGTGGGCGGTCTTTACCCGCCCGCAGCCCCGAAAACAAGGGGGACGCGGCAATTTCACGCCGCTGTCATAGTGCGGCCCCTGCCCTCATGCAGATCAAGGCAGCGCTCGAACCACGTCATCACCGGATCGTCCGCGGCAAGCATGGAAAGACCGGCGACGACACGCAGCCACTGCACCGCACCAAAGACGATGTAATCGGCAAAGAGCGGGCTCTCGCCACCGATGAAAGGCTGGAACTTCAGCATATGCCGTATGGGCTCGAGCTTAGCCGGGAATGCGGCCTTTTCCGCCTCGCGATCGGCGGCGATCTCCTCCAGTGTCTTACCGAGCCGCTGCTCGCGGCTTTCGCGGAAATAGGCCTTATCGCCTTCATCGAGAACCGCATGAATGTCGAGCAGCGCGATGCGCATGATCGCGGTGTGGACCACCATCTGGGAGTAGCCTTCAACCATGCGCGACAGCGCCTTGCCGCCCTCGCCCCTGAAAAGCGAGGGACGATCCGGATAGGCCTCCTCCAGATAAAGGGCAATTGCAAAGCTGTCGGAGACCAGACGGCCGTTGTCCTCCAGCACAGGAACCGTCGGCGAAAAACCGCCGCCGATCTGGCGGATTCGGGCATAGGTCGTCGGAATCTCCTCGAAACTCAGCCCCTTGTGGGCCAGCGCCATGACAGCTTTCCAGCAATGCGGGGAAAAGAAATTCTGCGGGTCGGCACCGCACAGGGAATAGAGCGCTCTGGTCATCATCTGCCTTTTCAAAAGGGGTTTCGGTTTTGCATTTCACGACAGATGCTGGCCGCGATCAAATCAGGAAATTTCATGGGCGCCATTGTTTCGAGTTGCAGCGCTTCAAGGTTGCATTAACTTCATTTCAGCGATCCGTAATAAGCGAGACAAAACCACTGAAAATTCAAGATATTTTAAAATATTGACGGGATAGTGGAGCTCAAGGCCGCAGCCGGATAGCGCTGGCACAGCGAGGGACCGTCATGCAGAATGCAACTAGAAATGCAATGCAGCACGAGGGCGCCCGCCCTGCTCCCTTAACCGATACCCAGAAGATCGCGCAGCACATGGCGCGGCTGAGCATTGCCGGCCTGCCGCGGAACTACGAACTGCTGTACGAGGCGGTTGCCGGTCACAATGCGGCGCTTGCCAGCGACATCGCAGCACTCGGCTCCCATCCGCAGCAGGCGAAGCTCGATGCACTCGGCCTGCAGTATCGCCTCGTCAGCCATTGCGGGCTTGCCGCGGAAGCCGCCGGCAGCGAAGCTGGCAAACTCCTTCGGGAAGCCGCCGAACGGCTGGCGGATGGCGTCAGGCAGAAGCACGCCTTTTTGCGCGCCGCGGAGGCCCTGCTGGAATCGATCTCCGGCAATGGCGACCAGAGTCTTGCAGCATTCATGAGCGAGATGGAATTCCTCGCGGCATCGCTCACGAGCGTGCTTTCGTCCGAAGCGGGACTCGAGGTCAAGCTGCTTGCCGATGCCGAACGCATCGAGATGCTGGAGCGCGGGATGTCCGCCGTGCAATCAGCATCGGTGACGGATGCGCTGACGGGCCTGCCAAACCGCATCGCGCTGACGAAGGCGATCGGCGAACTTTACGAGCTCAAGGAAGGCGTCGCCGGCAGTGCGCTAATCATGGTCGATATCGACGACTTCAAGCAGTTGAATGCCAAATATGGCGTGCAGGCGGGCAACAAGCTGATGAAGAAGCTCGCCGACCTTTTCCGCAAGTCCATCAAGAAGAACGACCATGTCTCGCGCACCGAAGGTGACGAGTTCGGCTTCCTGTTTGCCAATGTGGGTATGCGCGAAGCGCTGGCGATCGCCGAGCGGCTGCGCCACTCGGTGGAGGACAACATGGTTTTCGCGACCTCCGACAAAGGCGATCCCGGCAGGCTCACCATTTCTCTCGGTATCGCGCTGAGTTCCGACGCGGCAACGCCCGCGCAACTGGAGGCCAATGCCCGTGTCGCGCTTCTTGCCGCCCAGTCCAATCGCCGCCAGCCTGTACAAGCTTTCGGCCGCTAATACGCGCACGGTCTTGCCTTGATCGCGGCTTTCGGCCAAAACGCCGCGCATGATCACGATTACCGACATCTCCGCCCGCATCGCCGGGCGCCTTCTCCTCGACAATGCCAGCGTCACGCTTCCCGCGGGCACGAAGGCTGGCCTTGTGGGGCGCAACGGCGCGGGCAAATCCACGCTCTTCAGGATCATCACCGGCGATCTCGGCGCGGAGACGGGCTTGGTTTCCATACCGAAGAACGCCCGTATCGGCCAGGTGGCGCAGGAGGCGCCGGGCACGGAAGATTCGCTGATCGACATCGTCCTTTCCGCCGACAAGGAGCGCGCAGCGCTTCTTGTCGAATCCGAGACCGCGACCGATCCGCATCGCATTGCGGAAATCCAGATGCGCCTTGTCGACATCGACGCGCATTCGGCGGAGGCGCGCGCGGCGAGCATTCTCGCGGGTCTCGGCTTCGACCAGGAGGCCCAGCAGCGCCCGGCCTCGGCGTTCTCCGGCGGCTGGCGCATGCGCGTTGCCCTTGCCTCGGTGCTCTTTGCCGAACCGGATCTGCTGCTTCTCGACGAGCCGACGAACTATCTCGACCTCGAAGGCACGCTCTGGCTGGAAGACTATGTGCGGCGCTATCCGCATACGGTCATCATCATCAGCCATGACCGGGACCTTCTGAACAACGCCGTCAATTCGATCATCCATCTCGACCAGAAGAAGCTGACCTTCTACCGCGGCGGCTATGATCAATTCGAGCGGCAAAAGGCGGAAGCTGACGAACTGCAGACAAAAGCGAAGGCCAAGAACGAAGCCGCGCGCAAGCATCTGCAGAGCTTTATCGACCGCTTCAAGGCAAAGGCTTCCAAGGCGCGCCAGGCACAGAGCCGCGTCAAGGCGCTCGAGCGCATGGGCACCGTCGCCGCAGTGATCGAAAGTCACGTCCAGCCGATTACTTTCCCGGAGCCGGAAAAGCAGCCCGCGTCGCCGATCGTCGCGATCCAGGGCGGCGCCGTCGGTTATGAACCGGGCAAGCCAATCCTCAAGAGCATCAGCCTCCGCATCGACAACGACGACCGCATCGCGCTGCTCGGCTCCAACGGCAACGGCAAGTCGACCTTCGCGAAATTCATCGCCGGTCGGCTTTCGGCCGAAAGCGGCGACATTAAACTCGCACCCAGCCTGAAGATCGGCTTTTTCGCCCAGCACCAGCTCGACGATCTCGTTCCCGACGACTCGCCGGTCGCGCATGTGCGCCGCCTGATGCCCGCGGCGCCCGAGGCCAAGGTGCGCGCCCGTGTTGCGCAGATGGGGCTTTCGACGGAAAAGATGTCGACCGCCGCCAAGGATCTCTCCGGCGGCGAGAAGGCTCGCCTGCTGATGGGGCTTGCCGCATTCCACGCGCCGAACCTGCTCATCCTTGACGAGCCGACCAACCACCTGGACATCGACAGCCGCCGCGCATTGATAGAAGCGCTTAACGACTACGATGGCGCCGTCATTCTCATCTCGCACGACCGCCATCTCATCGAGGCGACGGTCGACCGTCTCTGGCTGGTCAACAACGGCACGGTTTCGGATTTCGACGGCGATATGGAGGAATACCGCAACCTCGTTGTCTCTTCGGGCAAAAAAAAAGACGAAAAGCCTGAGCTGAATGACGAAGCGTCCTCCAAGGCGGATCAGCGCAAGGCGAATGCCGGCAAACGTGCCTCGCTTGCACCGCTTAGGAAAAAGATCAACGAAATCGAATCCTTGACGGCGAAGCTGGAGAAACAGATTCAGGCTCTCGATGCCGAGCTTGCCGATCCGGCGCTCTACGAAAAGACACCGGCAAAGGCCAGCGAGAAAGTCAAGCAGCGTGGCGAGGCAGCAGCAAAACTCGCAGCCTCCGAAGAGCAGTGGCTCGAGCTTTCCGCCGAATATGAGGACGCCATGGCGGGCTAACCGCAGCGCCTTGTCGATCTGCAGGTGACAACGCCGCTTGCCCGGCGGTAACATTCTGATAAAACACCGCGCAATAAATCATACTTTTGAGCGAAACACCGAACGCGAGCTTTATCCCATGTCACCCATCAACCTCGCCATCGTCGGCGTCGGCAAGATCGTCCGCGACCAGCACCTTCCCTCGATCGCCAAGAACCCGGATTTCAAGCTTGTCGCGACGGCGAGCCGCCACGGCACCGTCGATGGCGTCCAGAGCTTCACGTCCATAGAAGCCATGCTCGACGCGGTGCCGGCGATCGATGCGGTGTCGCTTTGCATGCCGCCGCAATATCGCTACGAGGCAGCCCATAAAGCGCTTTCCGCCGGCAAGCATGTCTTCCTCGAAAAGCCGCCGGGCGCGACATTGAGCGAGGTCGCCGACCTCGAAGCGCTGGCGGCCGAAAAGGGCGTCTCGCTGTTTGCAAGCTGGCATTCACGTTACGCGGCTGCGGTCGAGGCCGCGAGAGCATTCCTCGCCTCGACCAAGATCGAAAGCGTTCACGTCGTCTGGAAGGAGGACGTGCGCCACTGGCATCCGAACCAGGACTGGATCTGGCAGGCCGGTGGGCTTGGCGTTTTCGATCCCGGCATCAATGCCCTGTCGATCGTCACCCATATCCTGCCGAAGGCGATCTTCCTGACGAGCGCCACGCTGGAGTTCCCGGAAAACCGCGACGCGCCGATTGCCGCCGACCTGCATTTCAAGAATGCGGACAACGTTCCGGTTCACGGTGAATTCGACTGGCGCCAGACCGGAAAGCAGAGCTGGGACATCATCGCCGAGACGGCAGCCGGGACGATGGAGCTTACGGAAGGCGGATCGAAACTCTCCGTCAACGGCGAGCTGAGATTCTCCGCGCCGGAGGAGGAATATCCTCAGCTCTACCGGCGCTTTGCGGAAATCGTCAAGGCGGGCAAATCCGACGTCGATCTCGCGCCGCTGCGCCACGTCGCCGATGCTTTCATGCTCGGCAAGCGGAAGTTCGTCGAGGCGTTTCACGACTGACCGGCAGATCGCCGGCCAGATGCCAAACCGGCCGTTGAATGTTAGAGTGACGAGATCGACCCTCGCCAAGGACGTCCAATACCATGCCGCAGGAGCAAGACGAGTCTTTTGGATTGGGCGTGCGGCATCTGACCGTCACGCTCGCCGCTCCCGACGCGAGATGGCAGAAAGCCTATGCGCTGGAAGAGGTTAGAATCCGAGGTGCGCTCGGATCTCTGGCGCTCGACATCCAGCATTTCGGCAGCACCGCCATCCCGGCGATCAAAGCAAAACCAATCATCGACATTCTGATCGGCATCAGACGTTTCGAAGACGGGGCGACCTGTATCGGACCGATGGAGCGGATCGGCTACGACTATGCTGGAGCAGACGTCGTGCCCAACGATCACATCTTCGGCCGCGGCATCAAGGGCGAAACGCGTACGCATCTCGCCCATATCGTCGAACATAACGGTTATAACTGGAAGCGGAATATTCTTTTCCGCGACAGGCTTCGGAGCAATCCAGCTCTCGTCAAAGCCTACGAAGAGCTGAAGATCGATCTTGCGCGGAAGTATGCCGAAAATCGCGCCGCTTACACCGCGTCGAAGAAGGCCTTCATCGACAAAGTCGTAACGGACGGTGATCTCGCCTGACCTTCGGCGGTCAGGCCTTCTTCTCCCAGCGTCCCTCCGGCGTCTGCTGCCAATAGGTGAGGCTGTGCCCCTCGCCTTTCAGCTTCTTCCATTGGGCGCGCGCGGCTTCGAGTTGTTCCTGGTCGTATCCGTCGAACATGAAGACGATCCGTTCATAGGTGTCGACCGGCGGCGGTTCGGCGGCGTCGACGACGAAACGCACGGTCGCGGCGTTGGCGTTTCCAGCGGATGCCGTCAGCAAGACGGGCTGGTCTTCGGCAAGTTCAGCCTCATCCGTGCCATGCGGCAGAAAACTGTCTTCACGGAACGTCCAGAGATGCGCATCGAGCGCGTCCCTTCGGGCCGGCTCCTTCACCTGGATCGCGACACGCCAGCCGCGCCCGACGCTCTTGTCGACGAGCGGCGGCAGGGCGTCTTCCAGCTTGGATTCGGTCAGATGATAGAACAGGACTTCCGTCATGCGCGCGATCAGGCTTCGTAGTGGTCGCGCACGAGGCGATCCAGCAGCCGGACGCCAAAGCCGGAACCCCAGGACTGGTTGATCTCATCCAGCGGCGAACCCATTGCGGTGCCGGCGATATCGAGATGCGCCCAGGGGGTGTCCTGCACGAAGCGCTTCAGGAAATGCGCCGCCGTGATCGAACCCGCGTAGCGGCCGCCGGTGTTCTTCATGTCGGCGAACTTGCTGTCGATCATCTTGTCGTATTCCTTGCCGAGCGGCATGCGCCAGACCTTCTCACTCGTGGAGAGGCCGGCCTCCGTCAATCGGCTGGCAAGCGCGTCATCGTTCGAAAACAAGCCGGCATGGACGCTGCCGAGCGCCACGACGACGGCGCCCGTCAGCGTCGCAAGGTTGATCATGAACTGTGGCTTGAAGCGGTCGTTGCAATACCACAGCGCGTCGCAGAGCACGAGACGGCCTTCGGCGTCAGTGTTGATGACCTCGACCGTCTGGCCGGACATTGAGGTGACGATATCGCCCGGGCGCTGGGCATTGCCGTCCGGCATGTTTTCGACGAGGCCGATGATACCGACGGCATTGACCGCTGCCTTGCGGGCGGCAAGCACATGCATCAGGCCGGTGACAGCGGCCGCACCGCCCATGTCTCCCTTCATGTCCTCCATGCCTGCCGCCGGCTTGATCGAGATGCCGCCGGTGTCGAAGACGACGCCCTTGCCAACGAAGGCGACGGGACGCTCCTTGGCCTTTCCGCCCTTCCACTGCATGATGGCAAGGCGCGGCGGACGAGCGGAACCTTGGGCGACGCCGAGCAACGCCCCCATGCCGAGACGCTTCATCTCGCGCTCCGTCAGGATTTCGACCTCGACGCCGAGTTTTTCCAGCTGCTTTGCCTTTGCCGCGAACTCGACGGGGCCGAGCACGTTCGGCGGTTCGTTCACGAGATCACGCGCAAGGTTGACGCCATCGGCGACAACTTCAGAATCGGCAAAGGCCTTCGTTGCGCCGGCCGCAGCGGCGGTAATGATGGTGACCTTGGTTGCCTTGCCGTTCGCCTTGTCCTCGTCGTCGGTCTTCTTCGTCTTGTAGGTATCGAAGCTGTAACCCCGCAGCAGAATGCCGAGCGCGAAATCCGCGGCAATCTTTGCATCGATATCAACGCCTGGGGCATCAATGAAGATGGTCGCCTTCTCGACGCTCTTGATCTTCGAGGCAGCCGTACCGCCTGCCTTCAGCCAGTCATGCGCCGTCAGTTCTTCGGCCTTGCCGAGACCGATCACGATAAGGCGTTCGGCCGGCGAGCCTTCGGGGGCGACAATATCGAGCGTGCTCACCGGTTTTGCCGAGAATTTCGCAATTTTCATGGCCCTAGCGATGACGCTGGCCGGGTCGGCGATCCCGGCTCCCGCAGCCAAATCGGCGTCGCTTGCCTTCAGCAGAATGCTCAGTCCGCCGCTGATCTTGGCCGACTTTGAAAATGAGATATCGAATTTGGCTGCCATGTCTTCTCCATTCGGATTCTGTGGAATCCAACCGGCGGCGATAATTTCGGGTTTCAGCGCTGAAAACAAGCGTGATCTGGAAACCATGGACAAATCTGCAGGACCGAGTCAAAAAGCAACTGTGCTTGCTATGGCGCGCCGGAAACCATGAGAAGAATGCCCTGACGTGACCGCTAGTCTTGCAGACAAGTCATCCGCCCAAGCTCGCTTTCCATCCAGCGCGGGATATATTTTTATAGCGCTCTTCTGTCTGTGGTGGGTGCTGCTTCTGATATTCCATTCTTTCCCGCAGGTCGATATCGTTGCCTCGTGGCATTTCTTTCTCGTCGAGACCTGCAAACCCTCCAACGCAGCGGCGCAGATTTGCGGACATTTCCCCTCACGTCAGCCCTTTCTGGAAACGCTCAGAACGATTTTCTTTCGGCTGCCGTATGTTGTGGGGGCCTTTCAACTCGCCCTGCTGATTGCGTGCTACCGGCATCACGGCGGAACCTTCAACGCGCTCCGGGCCCGAAACCTCAAGATCGCCCTGGCATCACTGCTGCTTGGACCCGGCCTGATCGCGAACCTCATCCTTAAGGCACATTGGGGCCGGCCGCGGCCGATCGAGACCCTCAACTTCGGCGGCAGCTTCGATTTCGTGCAGGCGGGATCGCTTGCCGGAAAGTGCATGTCGAACTGTTCGTTTGTCTCCGGAGAGGCGGCAAGCGCCGGCTGGCTGCTCTGCCTCGTCATGCTGATACCGCAACCGGCGCGAACCGGACTGTTTTTGCCGATTCTGGCGATCTCTATCCTCACGCCGCTGATGCGGCTTTCCTTCGGCGCGCACTACCTGTCCGATCTCGTGCTCGGCTGGCTTTTGGCGATTGTGGTTTTTGCCGGTGTCTATGCGTTTACCGATTCGTCACACCGGCCAAAAAATTCTGAAATTTGAGCGAAATTTTGACACCTGCTTGTCGCAAATGCGCAGCAAACAGCTTAGATGGGTTCCTGCTGCGATGCCTCCGCTTCGCAGGTGCTTTCAAGGGCAGGCATGAAACTACTAGAGATCTACATATTGCGGCGCGTCGGCCAGATGTTTCTCGTAGCGCTGCTGCCGGTGCTCGCGATCATATGGACGACCCAGGTCCTGCAGCGTATCAACCTGGTCACCGATAGCGGTCAGTCGATTGGCTCGTTCGCCAAGCTTGCGACGCTGATCCTGCCATCGATCATTCCTGTCGTCCTGCCCTTCGCCATTGTGATCGGCGTCACTCAGACGCTGACGACGATGAACAACGATTCGGAGCTGACCGTTATCGATGCGGCCGGCGCAAAACGGAACATCATCATCCGCCCGATCCTGCTGCTTGCGGCCGTGATAAGCATATTCTCGTTCTTCGTCGACAACGTCGTCGAGCCGAAGGCTAAGACCGGCGCGCGCCAGATGATCGCGGCAGCCTATGCCGATCTGCTGTCCACCGTCATCGAAGAGAAGAACTTCCGCAGGATCGATGAAGGTCTCTACGTGCAGATTTCGGAACGGTTGGCAGGCCGCGTGCTGAGGGGCCTGTTCGTCGTCGACGAGCGCGATCCCGCCTTCGACATGATCTATTACGCACGCGAGGGCGCGGTCGACGATGCGGGAACATCACTCATCATGCGCGACGGCGAGGTTCAGCGCAAAGCCCGTGACGGCAACGTCTCCATCATCAAATTCGACTCCTATTCCTTCGATCTCTCCGATCTGACGCAGAACCGCGGGCAGGCGACGCTTCGGGCCAGCGACCGCGATCTGGCCTTCCTGTTCAATCCGGATCCTGCCGACAAGGATTACATCGCCAAGCCGGGGTCGTACCGCGCTGAACTTCACCGTCGGCTCAGCGATTGGGTTCTGCCTTTCGTTTTTGCGCTGATTGCGCTGGCGGTCGCCGGTGACGCGCGGTCGCATCGCGAGGCGCGTCTCCATCCGATGGTCGCGGCTCTGACCCTTGCCTTTGCCCTGCGCTGGGCGTCGTTCTACGCGGCAAACCAGATCGACACGGATCCGTTCTACATCAGCGTGCTGTATGCGATACCCGTCGTGGCCGGCATCGCCGCTATCGTCTTCCTCAGCATGCACAAGCGTCTTTTGATTCCAGCCGCCGTGGGAGAACGCGCCGCCGGCATCTGGCATAGAATCGAGCGACTGCTGCCTTCCGCAATCGGAAAAACGCCCGGAGGCCGCGCATGATCTTCGGCACCCTGGGACGCTACTTCTTCCGCCGGTATCTTGCGATCACGATCTGGTTCTTCCTCGGAATCATCTCGATCGTCTACCTTATCGATTTCAGTGAGACGGCAGGCCGGATGTCGGGCCTGCCGGGCTATACAGTTGCCGGAGGCCTGCTGATGACGGCCGTCAGGCTGCCGCTCATCATTCAGCAGACCGTGCCTTTCATAGCGCTCTTCGTCGGGATGACCGTGCTGATCGGATTGAACCGCAGGTATGAACTGGTGGTGGCGCGCGCAGCCGGCATCTCGGTGTGGCAGTTCATGTCGCCTTTCATCGCCGGCGCCTTCCTGCTCGGCATCCTGACGATGACCGTCATCAATCCACTCGCGGCTTGGGGTCAGCGGCAGGCAGCACTCGTGGAAACCGATTGGCGCGGCCAGGAAAAAGCAACAAGCAACAAGCCGCAGGTTCCCTGGCTGCGCCAGATCAGCGGCCAGGACGACGTCATCATCGGCGCGCGCACGATTCAGGAGAACGGGACGCTGCTGATCGATGCCGTTTTGATCCACTTCGATTCGGCCGGCCGCGTCATTCTGCGACAGGACGCAGCTTCGGCAAAATTGGAAGATGGTTACTGGCTTCTTAAGAACATTACCGAACGCCGGCCAGGCGAAATCGCGGTTCGAAAGGATACTCTTCAACTTCGCACCAATCTGAAACAGGATTTCGTCCAGGAACGGTTGACAGCGCCTGAAACCGTTGCCTTTTTTGATCTTTCCAATCGAATAGCAATTGCCAAATCCTTCGGCGTTCCGACGAAGGCACTGGAGACGCAATTCCACTCATTGCTGTCCCAACCGCTGCTGCTTGTCGCGATGACTCTCATTGCTGCAACAGTGTCGCTAAAATTTAGCCGGTTCAACCAGTCGAGGTCGGTGATTCTGGGTGGAATCCTTTCGGGCTTCGTGCTTTATGTCGTCAACGTGCTTGTAAAGGCATTTGGAAGCAGCGGAGTCGTACCGCCTTTCGTGGCGGCTTGGATTCCGGTCGTCGTCGCATTGGCTCTCGGCGCAACGATTCTGCTTCATCAGGAGGACGGCTAGTGGCGGCAGGCGACCGCAAGACTTTTAGTAAACAGTTGGTTGCCCTGCTCGCAGGGACGACTCTGCTCAGCTATTCCGGAAACATTCCCGCCGTATTCGCGCAAGATTCGACGCTGCAGAGGCTGCAGCCGAGGGTCGATCCCGAAGCGAAGATGATGCTTTCGGCCAACGAGCTCGTCTACAACCGCGATCAGCAGATCGTCTCCGCAATCGGAGGCGTACAGATCAACTATGCGGGCTACAAAATGGTGGCCCAGCGTGTGGAATACAACCAGAAGACGGGCCGGATGATGGCGATCGGCAATATCGAGCTGATCAGCCCCGACGGCAATCGCATGTATTCCGACAAGCTCGACGTGACAGACGACTTCGCCGAAGGCTTCGTCAATGCGCTGCGCATCGAGACTACGGACAACACGCGCATCGCCGCTGAAAGCGGCGAGCGGGTCAACGACAATCTGATGATCCTCAACAAGGGCGTTTACACGGCATGCCTTCCCTGCGCCGAACGCCCCGAACGCCCGCCTTTCTGGCAGGTCAAGGCCGAGCGCGTCATCCAGAACGGCGAAAAACATACCATCCGGCTGGAGAAGGCACGCTTCGAACTGCTCGGTCATCCGATCGCCTTCCTCCCCTGGATCGAGGTTCCGGACCAGACGGTCAAGCGAAAGTCCGGCTTCCTGTTCCCCAGCTTCAGCACATCGCAGAACCTCGGCTTCGGCCTGACGGTTCCCTACTACTACGTTTTCTCGCCGAGCATGGACCTGACAGTCAGCGGCACCGGCTACACGAATCAGGGCTTCCTGCTCGATGCTGAGTTCCGGCAGCGTTTCGAAAACGGCACGCATACGCTCCGCGTTGCGGGCATCAACCAGATACATCCGCAGAGCTTCACCGAGGACACGAGCGACCGTGAAGCCGATAACCGCGGAATGATTGGATCCCAGGCAGAGTTCAAGATCAATCCCCGCTGGACATTCGGCTGGGATGTCATGGTCCAGAGCGACAATAACTTCTCGCGTACCTACGAACTCAAAGGCTTCAACGAAACGACCCACAACAACCAGGTTTATCTGACGGGTCTCGGCAAGCGGAATTACTTCGACATCAGATCGTTCTATTTTGACGTCCAGGATGCCGATCCCGATAGCGAGGCAGAAAAAGAGCAGGCGATCGTCTATCCGGTGATAGACTATCATGCCGTGGCACCGCAGCCGCTTGCCGGCGGCGAGCTGTCGCTCGATGTCAACTTTACGAATATTTCGCGCACCCACGACAGCTTCTTCCTCAACCCTGCGGGCGAAAACCGCTTCCCAGGCCTCGAGGGACAGACGTCCCGCCTGACGGGCGAGTTGGAATGGAAGCGTACTTTCGTGACGCCCCAGGGCGTACTTATTACGCCTCTCATCGCCGCACGAGGCGATGCACTCGCGCTCAACATGGACGATCCAAGCGTGCTTGGAACTTACGACGGCAATTACGACGACGGCAAAAGCGCAACGCGCGGAATGATCACCGCCGGCCTGGAAGCGCGCTATCCTATCCTGATGACCACGGCAAACAGCACGCACGTCTTCGAACCGATCGCACAAGTCTACGCCCGTCCCGACGAGCCGCTGGCAGGCGCCCTACCCAACGAGGACGCGCAAAGCTTCGTTTTCGACGCGACGTCGCTTTTCGAGCGTGACAAGTTCTCGGGTTACGATCGCATCGAGGGCGGCACGCGCGCCAATATTGGCTTCCAGTACACCGGCACGTTCGACAACGGCTACAAGCTTCACGGCATTTTCGGCCAGTCCTATCAGCTTGCCGGTCAGAACTCGTTTGCCGAGGACGATCTCGTGAATGTGGGGGCGGATTCGGGTCTCGAGACCACCCGTTCCGACTATGTCGGACTGGCCGGTGTGGAGACGCCGCAGGGGCTTTCCTTCGCCGCCTCGTACCGCCTGGACGAGGAGGATCTTTCCTTCCGTCGCGGCGATCTGACGACCGGTTTCCAGACCGATACGTTCCAGAGCCAGCTTCTCTACACCCATATTTCCGCACAGCCGGACTACGGGTTTGCTGAAGACAGCGATGAAATCCAGGCCAAGGCAACGGTCAAGTTCAAGGACTACTGGTCCGTCTTCGGTGGCATCGCATGGGATCTCAACAACGATGTCGTCAGCAGGAAGACACTCGGCCTTTCCTATGAAGACGAATGCACGATCTTCACAATCGCCTATAGTTCGAAACGCGATACGAGCGACCAGTCGGCAAGCGATTGGAGCATCGGTGCCAGACTCACGTTCCGCACGCTTGGCGATATCAACGTTGGATATTCTGACGATATCGAAAAGAATATCTACAATAATTGATCGCGACATTGGACGGCGAAAGAAAGTGGGGCCTTTCTTTCGCCGCAACACTATGCAGGACATTGCCGTCAATCGGGTTATGAGGCATAGGGATGTCGCTTGGCGGTATCCGGCCTCGGCAAAGCTGTGTACACGCGCACTTGCTGCCGCAGCGTCTATGGGAAGGATTGACACATGATTGGCGCGAGAAAAATTGTCACAACTCTGTTTGCCGGAGCTGCCTTGTGCGTGCTCGGGGCGCTTGTTCAGCCCCAGGGCGGTTCCGCTTTTGCCGCCAGCGAAGTCAAGGCCGTCGTCAACGGGGTGGCGCTGACCACAGGCGACGTCGCAACGCGCCAGGCGTTCCTTCGTCTCCAGCGCCAGAAGGCCGATGCGAAGACGGCAGAAGAATCGCTTGTTGAGGAAACCCTGAAGCGTCAGGAAATCTCGCGGGTGCGCATGTCCGTCTCCCAGGATGACGTCAATGCGTCCTTTGCGCGCTTTGCATCCGGAAACAAGCTCTCGACCGAGCAGCTTACCCAAGTTCTCACTCAGGCCGGGGTCGGCGCCGATCATTTCAAGCAGTATATTGCAGTGCAAATGAGCTGGCCGCGTGTCGTCAATGCGCGCTATGGGTCGAGTGCCCGCATGTCGAGCAGCGATCTCGTCAGTCGCATGATGGAAAACAACAAGCAAAAACCGGTCACGACCGAATACATGCTTCAGCAAATCATCTTCGTGGTGCCGCAAGCGAAGAAGGGCATTACGGGCAAGCGCAAGAGCGAGGCCGAAGCCTCACGTTCGAAATATCCGGGCTGCGAACAGGCAAAGGTCTTTGCAGCAACAATGCGCGACGTCTCGGTCCGCGAACTTGGCCGCATCCTGGCGCCCGAACTTCCGGCCGAGTGGAAGCCATTGGTCGAGCAGGCCAAGGGCAATACCACGGCGACCCGCGTGACGGACAAGGGCGTGGAGTATCTTGCGATCTGCAGCCAGCGCGAGGTGTCCGACGATACGGCCGCTGAGATCGTTTTCCGGCAGGAAGACCTCGACAAGGCCAAGGCCGGCAAGAGCGCGCCGGAAAACGAAAACGCCGCCAAATATATGGAAGAGCTGCGCAAGAAGGCGCAGATCATCTATCGCTGACCGCCGTGGCTACCCCATTTTCGCGCCCGCTTGCGCTGACGCAAGGCGATCCGGCCGGCATCGGCCCGGACATAACCCTGATGGCCTGGCTGAGGCGGCGTGAGCTTGGCCTGCCACCTTTCTTTCTGATCGGCGACCCAGACGTGCTGGCGGTAAGAGCGCGGCAGCTCGATCTTTCCGTCGCGATAGCTGAGGCGAGCGCTGCAACGGCTCCGGATGTCTTTGCCGATGCCCTGCCCGTCCTGCCAATTCCTGCCGGCGTCGAAGTGGCCGCCGGCGAGCCGCATGTCGCGACGGCGCCTGCTACGATTGCCGCGATCGAAACCGCCGTATCGCTGGTCGTCAAAGGCGAGGCGGCAGGCGTCGTCACCAATCCCATCGCCAAAGCCGTCCTTTACGAGGCTGGCTTCAAATTTCCCGGACATACTGAATTTCTTGCCGATCTCGCTACCCGCGCGACCGGCAAACCGGTCAGGCCCGTTATGATGCTGGCGGGCCCCAAGCTGCGGGCGATCCCGGTTACCATTCATATCCCGATCAAGGACGTTCCCCAGGCTCTGAGCGGCGAACTGATTGTGGAAACGTGCCGCATCGCACACGCCGACCTCCGAAAGCGCTTCGGCATCGAGAGACCGCGCCTTGCCGTCGCCGGTCTCAATCCGCATGCTGGCGAAAGCGGAACGATGGGACGCGAGGACGAAGACATCATTCATCCCGCCATACAGCTTCTTCGCTCCGAGGGCATCGACGCGATCGGCCCCCTTCCCGCCGATACCATGTTCCACGACGAGGCCCGCGCCCGGTATGATGTCGCGGTCTGCATGTATCACGATCAGGCCCTGATCCCGGTCAAGGCCCTTGGCTTCGACGATTCCGTCAATGTGACGCTCGGCCTGCCCTTCGTGCGGACATCGCCGGATCACGGAACGGCATTCGGTATTGCCGGTAAGGGCCTTGCGCGCGAACAGAGCCTGATTGCCGCCCTCAAGCTTGCAGCCCATCTCAGTCGTTCGGCGGAACATCGCTGATGGCCGCACTCGATGGTCTGCCGCCGCTTCGGGACGTGATCCAGCGTCACGGCCTCGATGCACGCAAGGCGCTCGGGCAAAACTTCCTTCTCGACCTCAACCTGACGCAGAAAGTGGCACGCACGGCAGGATCGCTGGAAGGCTGTACCGTCTTCGAGGTAGGCCCTGGACCCGGTGGGCTGACGCGTGCCATCCTGGCGCTAGGGGCGAAGAAGGTGATTGCCGTCGAGCGTGATCCGCGATGCCTGCCCGCGCTAGCGGAAATATCGGACCACTACCCTGACCGGCTCGAGGTTATGGGCGGCGATGCGCTGAAGACCGATTTCGAGGCGCTGGCGCCCGAGGGACCTGTCAAGATCATCGCCAATCTTCCCTACAATGTCGGCACGCAACTGCTGGTGAACTGGCTGCTGCCAAAGGAATGGCCGCCGTTCTGGGATTCCCTGACGCTAATGTTCCAGAAGGAAGTTGGTGAGCGTATCGTCGCCGCACAGGACGACGACCACTATGGTCGGCTCGGCGTGCTTTGCGGCTGGAGGACCGATGCGTACATGGCCTTCGACGTCTCGCCGCAGGCCTTCACGCCGCCGCCGAAGGTGACGTCGACGGTGGTGCATCTGACGCCGAAGGAAAACCCCATCCCCTGCGCCGTCGCCAACCTTGAAAGAGTAACGCATGCTGCCTTCGGTCAGCGGCGCAAGATGCTACGCCAGAGCCTCAAGCCGCTGGGCGGCGAGAGCCTGCTCAATAAGGTAGGCATCGATCCGCAGCGCCGCGCAGAAACGCTTTCCGTCGAGGAATTCTGCCTGCTTGCGAATTCGCTTTAGAGAGCGGGCGTTTCTTCCAGCAATTTGGTGACGAAATCGTAGATGCCGTGCCGCCGGTCGCGGCGCAGGCGTTCGGCCTTCACGATCGACTGGACGGCGTCGAAGGCGGTGTCGAGGTCGTCGTTGACGATGACATAGTCATATTCCCGCCAATGGGAGATCTCGGCGCGTGAATTGGAAAGGCGCTGGGCGATGACCTCTTCCGAATCTTCGGCACGCCGGTGAAGGCGCGACTGCAATTCAGTCATCGTCGGCGGCAGGACGAAGATCGACACGACGTCTGCCGACATCTTCTCCTGCAACTGCTGGGCGCCCTGCCAGTCGATATCGAAAAGCATGTCGCGGCCTTCGGCCATCGCAGCTTCCACCGGCTCGCGCGGCGTGCCGTAGAAATTGCCGTGCACTTCGGCCCATTCCAGCAGCGCATCGGAATCGCGCAGCCGCTCGAATTCGCGAATGCTCTTGAAATGGTAATGAATGCCCTCGACCTCGCTCGGGCGCCGCTGGCGGGTCGTCACGCTGACGGAGAGGCCGATCTGCTTGTCCTGTGCCAGCAGCGTCCTTGCGATCGTCGACTTGCCCGCGCCCGACGGCGACGAGATGACGAGCATCAGACCGCGGCGGGCGATCGGAACGGGCGAAGCTTTCGCCGGTTTCATGTCCTACTCCAGATTCTGGACCTGTTCGCGGAACTGGTCGATGACGACTTTCAGTTCGATGCCGGCAGCCGTAACCGCCGAGGCATTCGACTTGGAACAGATAGTATTCGATTCGCGGTTAAATTCCTGTGCAAGGAAATCGAGCTTGCGGCCGACCGGACCACCGCGGCCCAACAGATCGCGCGCAGCCGCGACATGCGCCTTCAGCCGGTCGATCTCTTCGCGAAGATCGGCCTTGGTCGCGAGCAACGCCGCTTCCGCATGCAGCCTGTCGCGGTCAAGCGCGCCTATCCCGTCCATCAGCAAGGCAACCTGCGCCTTGATGCGCGAGGAAATCTCCTGCGGCGTGCGCGACGGGTCGCGCTCGATCGCATGCGTCAGGTCTTCGATCGTCGAGACGTGATTGAGCAGCACGCGGGACAGCGCGGCGCCCTCCTGCTCCCGCATATGCTTGAGGTCGGCGAGCGCGGCGAACAGGCCGTTGGTGATGTCTGAATCGCGCGCGGCGATCTCTGCCTCGCTGTCCTCAGTCTCGCGAAACTCAACGAGCCCGCGGATGGAAAGCAGTGTATCGAGGGTCAGCGGCGCCGGATCGATGACGCCTGCAAGCTGGTCGCGCATGGCGAGCACGTTGGCCAGCGCTTCCTGGTTGAGAACAGTTTCGAAGCGGTTCTCGCCGGCCGAGACCGAGAGGTTGACCTGCATGTTGCCGCGGCTGAACTGTTCGCCCGTGACACGGCGGACATCGGTTTCCATGCGCTCGAGGCCGGGCGGCAGGCGAAGCCGCAGGTCAAGCCCCTTGCCGTTGACCGACCGCAGTTCCCATGCCCAGCGCCAGCGGCCGCTCGTTCCCTCGCGCCGCGCAAAACCAGTCATGGACTGCAAAGCCATCCGAGCCTCCGAAATCAATTCGTCTTCTTTTTCTTCTGCTGAGCCGGCGGCTCGGCCTGAGCTTCCGGCTGGCCGTCGACCACGATATTCGGATCGGCGCCCTTGTCAGCTGCAAGCTTGCGCCAGCGCTTGACATTGGCATTGTGTTCTTCAAGCGTCGCCGCAAAAACGTGGCCGCCGGTGCCATCGGCAACGAAATAGAGATCCGCCGTCTTCCACGGATTAGCAACTGCTTCCAGGGCATCGCGGCCGGGATTTGCGATCGGCGTCGGCGGCAGGCCCTTGATCAGGTAAGTGTTGTAAGGCGTTTCCTTCTTCAGGTCCGACAGGAAGATCGGCCGGTCGGCGGGCTTTCCGTCGCCACCGAAGAGGCCGTAGATGATCGTCGGATCGGACTGAAGCCGCATGCCTTTGGCGAGCCGGTTGAGGAAAACGGACGCGACGTGCGCGCGCTCATCCGGAATACCTGTCTCCTTCTCGACGATCGAAGCGAGTATCACGAACTCTTCCCTGGATTTCAGCGAGACCGAAGGATCGCGCTTCTCCCAGATCTGATCGACGAGCTTCGTCTGTGCCGCGGCCATCTGGTCGATGATCTCGGGGCGTTTCGTGCCGCGGGAGAACTTGTAGGTGTCGGGACGCAGGCTGCCTTCGGGTGGCAGCGCCGTCGGCAGCTCGCCTTCGAGGACGGTATCCCCGTTCATGCGGTTGAACATCTGGCGCACCGTCAGGCCCTCCGGGAAGGAGATCGAATAGAGGATCGATTTGCCGGACTTCAGCAGTTCCATGATGTCGTTCATGGAAGCCTTCGCCTTGATCTCGTATTCACCGGCCTTCAGGCTCTCGCCCTCTTTCAGGTACGTCGCCGTGAGGTAGCGGAAGATGCGGGCATCGGAGACGATGTTGTTGCGCTCGAGATTGGTGGCGATCTCCGAAAGACCGGCGCCGCTGCGCACGATGAAATTGGTGTTCGTCTCCAGCGGACCGGGTTCCTGGTAGCTGGAGATCGCGTAATAGAACGCGAAGATGCCGGCGGCGCAGGCAAGCACGACCATCGTCATCAGGAAATTCAGGAAGATGACGACCTGGCTGCGCGCCTTCTTCGAGCGCTTCGGCGGCTCCGGAACGCGTTCCGGGCGCAGCGCTTCATTGGGCGACTTCGGAATGATCGGCCCATTCTGCGCAGGCTGGCTGTTGTGGCCCGCCGCGTCGTTGCTCTGATTCGTATCGCTCACCGGCAATCCTCTAAACTTGGCCCTGTCCGCTGTTTTAAGAAGCAATACGGCAAAAAGCAGGTAGGGCCATCCTCCCGAAGGTACTGGCCCGTCCTCCTGTCGCTTCAAAAACCGCCGTCAGGCGGTGTAGCGGCGCAGCACCAGCGATGCATTCGTACCCCCGAATCCGAAGGAATTCGAGAGTGCGACATTGATTTCTCGCTGACGAGCCTTGTGTGGAACGAGATCGATGGCGGTTTCTCGCTCGGGATTATCGAGATTGAGCGTCGGCGGGGCGACGTTGTCGCGGATCGCAAGCGTCGCAAAGATCGCCTCGATGGCGCCTGCAGCCCCCAGCAGATGACCGGTCGCCGACTTTGTCGAAGACATCGAAATCTTTGACGCCGCGTTGCCGACCAGACGCTCGACAGCGCCAAGCTCGATCGTATCGGCCATGGTCGACGTGCCGTGCGCGTTGATGTAATCGACATCCGCAGAGGTCAATCCGGCGCGCTTCAGTGCCATGGCCATGCAGCGCTGCGCGCCGTCGCCGTCTTCCGCCGGTGCGGTGATATGATAGGCGTCGCCCGAGAGGCCGTAGCCGACGACTTCCGCATAAATCTTTGCGCCGCGCGCCTTGGCATGTTCCAACTCTTCGAGAATGACGATGCCAGCTCCCTCGCCCATGACGAAGCCGTCGCGGTCACGGTCGTAGGGACGCGACGCCTTCTCAGGATCGTCATTGTGCTGCGTAGAAAGCGCCTTGCAAGCCGCGAAGCCCGCGAGCGAGATGCGGCTGACCGGCGATTCCGTTCCACCCGCGACCATGACATCTGCGTCCCCGAGCGCGATCATACGGGCGGCATCGCCGATGGCGTGGGCGCCGGTCGAACAGGCGGTGACGACCGAGTGGTTCGGCCCTCTGAGCTTGTGGCGGATAGAGACCTGACCGGATACGAGGTTGATCAGACGGCCGGGGATGAAGAAGGGCGAGATGCGGCGCGGACCCTTATCACGCAGCGTATAGCCCGCTTCTACGATGCCCTCGATGCCGCCGATGCCTGAGCCGATCAGCACGCCGGTCGCGATTTGATCCTCATCATTGTCAGGATGCCAGTTGGCGTCGTTCAGTGCCATGTCGGCGGCGGCCATGCCGAAGATGATGAAGGGATCGACCTTGCGCTGCTCCTTCGGCTCCATCCAGTCATCCTGGTTGAACGTGCCGTCGGTGCCGTCGCCAACCGGAATGCGGCAGGCGATCTTGGCAGGAAGGTCGCCCACCTCGAATTCGGTGACAAGACGAGCGCCGCTGCGTCCGGCGAGCAGCCGCGACCACGTCACGTCAGTTCCGCATCCCAAGGGTGATACCATGCCGGTACCAGTGATGACGACCCGTCTCATCGACAGCTTCCCCGCCTGTTCTTTCGTTAACGCAATGCACAAACAAAAAGGGCGGACTCATGGCCCGCCCTTTGAAAATCACACAGGATTAAGCCTGGGCCTTTTCAATGAACTTTACTGCGTCGCCGACCGTGAGGATCGAGTCTGCTGCATCGTCCGGAATTTCCACGCCGAATTCTTCTTCGAAGGCCATGACCAGTTCGACCGTGTCGAGCGAGTCAGCGCCCAGATCGTCGATAAAGCTGGCGCCCTCGACAACCTTCTCGGCGTCGACGCCAAGATGATCAATAACAATTTTCTTTACGCGTTCTGCGATATCGCTCATGTCGGTTTCCTCGACCTTATATCCTGATGAGAATGCCTTCCGGCATCCCTACCCTGCTTCAGCCTTCGGCGCCCTCTCGGCACTTTCAGCAAACTCGTTAGCCCGGCTCTCGAAGATGTCCCATGCTGGCAAAAAGCCCGCCGGTCCGCCTTGTTTCCCGGAACGACTGTGACAGTCATGGCCCGCTTAACACGGTTTATGTCTGCCGCAAAGCCTGAAAATCAACCCCGTTCGATTGCTCAACACGCTATTCCGGCGAAAAACGCGAACAGGGCCGGTTTTCCGTTTCAGATCATGGCCATGCCGCCGTTTACGTGCAGTGTCTGACCCGTCATGTAGCCAGCTTCCGAGGAGGCAAGGTAGGCGACTGCCGACGCGACTTCGGCGCCTGTTCCCATGCGCTTCATCGGGATCGCGCCCATGATCGCTTCCTTCTGCTTGTCGTTCAGCTTACCGGTCATGGTGGATTCGATGAAGCCAGGCGCGACGCAGTTGACGGTCACGTTGCGGGTCGCGATCTCCTGGGCAAGAGACTTGGTAAAGCCGATCATACCC